>JALVGO010000245.1 GCA_027029065.1 Sulfurovum sp. | reverse complement strand
GATATTTACGGCTTCAGCGAACATGCGCCGATGGATTTTGACGAGGGGTACCGCCTTGCTTTTGATGAGATGGCAGTGTACGAACAGGAGATCCTCACAGCACGGGAGAAGTATAAAGATACTATTGAGATTTTACTGGGCTATGAGGTTGACTGGCTTCCGGGACATATGGACGATCGTGTACTTAACGCAGAGGTTGACTACCTTATCGGTTCTGTGCATTTTATTGACAAATGGAGTTTTGACAACCCTGAGTTCATAGGCGGATGGGAAAACCGCGATGTAGATGAAATCTGGCAAGCCTATTTCGAAGCGACCGAAGCGATGGCAGCATCTGGCAAATTTGACATTGTCGGGCACTTTGACCTCATCAAGGTCTTCAAATATCTGCCAAAGCAGGATGTCCGGCTGCTTGCCGGTAATACACTCAAAGCCATCAAACAAAGCGGTATGGTCATGGAGCTCAATACTGCAGGACTGCGAAAACCTATAGGAGAGATATACCCCTCAAAGATGCTGCTTGAGGAGGCGTATGCTCTCGGTATTCCCATCACATTCGGCTCAGATGCCCATGCACCCGATCAGGTCGGGTACGGCTATGATGAAGCTGTCTCACTTGCAAAAGCAGTCGGATATGACACAGCCGTTACCTTTAAAGACAGAGATCGGAAAATGATCAAATTTTAAGCAGAAAAAGGGAAACAATTTATTTTAGAATGGTTATAATGATTGGACTAAAATTTTAATTAGGAGCGATACAACATGGGTAAATTCGTGAACAACCTTGCAGAGTTCAAGAAATACTGTGAAGAGAACGAAGTAGAATTCGTAGACTTCCGTTTTACAGACATTAAAGGTGCATGGCACCACATTTCATACAGAATGAGCGCAGTCACAGACGAAATGCTTGAAGCGGGTCTTCCGTTTGACGGCTCTTCCATCGAAAACTGGCAGCCGATCAACGAGTCTGACATGCTGCTCAAGCCGGACATTCCGACTGCATTCCTCGATCCTTTCACTGCGGACAGTACAGTAGTTGTTATTTGTGACGTTTATGATATCTACAAAAACGAACTGTATGCGAAATGTCCAAGATCAATCGCAAAAAAAGCACTCAAGTATCTTGACGAGCAGGGTATCGGTGATGCTGCATACTTTGGTCCTGAAAACGAATTCTTCATCTTTGACGATGTCAAGATCCATGACCACGACAACCACCAGTCTTTCAAAGTAGAGACAGACGAAGGTCACTGGGCGGACACTGCTGAGTATGATGATATCGGGAACATGGGTCACAGACCAAGAATCAAAGGTGGTTACTTCCCGGTTATGCCAACAGACTCTATGGTAGATCTCAGAGCAGAAATGATGCTCCTTCTTGAAGAGGTAGGTCTTGAAGTCGTTCTTGGACACCACGAAGTGGCACAGGGACAGGGTGAGATCGGTGTTGTATTTGGTGACATCATCACTGCGGCTGACAACGTACAGAAGTACAAGTATGTTGTAAAAATGGTAGCACACCTCAACGGCAAGACTGCAACATTCATGCCTAAACCTATCTACAACGACAACGGTAACGGTATGCACGTTCACCAGTCTATCTGGAAAGACGGTAAAAACCTCTTCTACAAAGAGGGTGAATACGCAAACCTCTCCAAAACAGCGCTTGACTACCTCAGCGGTATCTTCAAACACAAAGATGCGGTTGCAGCATTTACCAATGCTTCTACCAACTCTTACAAAAGACTCCTGCCAGGATTCGAAGCACCAAGAATCCTCACATACTCTGCACAGAACAGATCTGCTGCATGTCGTATCCCTTACGGAGCAGGTGAGAAGTCAACCAGAATCGAAACACGTTTCCCTGACTCAACATCATGCCCATACCTCGCCTTCACTGTACTGATGATGGCGGGTATCGACGGTATCAAAAACGGCGGTTACGAGCTTGTAGGACCGATCAACGAAGACCTCTTCGAGTGGTCAAGAGATGAACTCAAAGAGAGAGGTATCCCTGAACTGCCAAACAGCTTCAGAGATGCACTTGAAGGACTCAGCGAAGACCACGACTTCCTGACACCTGTCATGAACGAAGAGTTCATCAAAACATACATCGACTACCAGTTCGAAAGACATGTTATTCCTGTCGAAGGTAGACCAACAGCATACGAGTATATCTCTACTTACTCTTGCTAAACCCTCTCCGGGCTTTGGCTCGGGATTCCCCCCTCTTCTTTTTCTATTTATTTTCTCAATGATATGATGCTCTTTTTAGTACTGGTACTTATGCATACAACAAGGGTGCGTAGTCACGCACCCTACAGAAAACAAACGTCATCTCTTACAAATCAACGCAGGAATAGCGCTATATTGGCACTGAAGACTTCATCGAGGGTATCCCCTTGAGGGGAAGTAGCCGAAGCTAAAGCTTTCGGTTCCAAATTCTTTTTTGGAGTCGGAGGCTTTAGCCCCGTAACACGTTGTTCTTGAACTTACATCAGTCAGAGGCTAAAGCACGCAGTTCCAAAAAGTGTTACAACACTATAAAGGGCACCTCTAAAGATATTATGAAACAAACAGTTTCGTCTCTTTCTCTTTCTTAAAGAAGGTAAAGTAGCTCCAGAGTATGGTGCCGTACACAAAGATGGAAAGTACCACGACACCTGTGGTCACCGCTTCAAACATCACTTTATGTTCAAAACTCTCCGGAATCATGTGTACCAAAATGATGGAGAGTGCCCCTTTCATACCCGAAAATGTCAAGATAAACCACCCCTCTGCCCCTACCGGTTTAATGGAATGCATGGTTTTGCCAAAAAAGGCGAATTTTGCCATAGAAAGTGCACGAATGAGTGTCGTGACACCAAACATAATGAGAATCTCATTTCGGTATATCCACAGTTTGTCAAAATCGATCATCTCTGCAAGCACAAAGAAGATCACTACCGCGGCAATATATCCAAACTCTTTTGCCATCTCATAGATGTACTCCAGGCGCTCTTTGGTAGTTGCGACAACGGAACCAAGGCGAAGCGTACGGAAAACACTTTTACGCTTTTTTCCCTCTGCCGCTTCGATCTCCTGCAGATCCATATCGATCCATGCCTTGGTAGCAATGATCGCCGTAATAAGGGTCAAAATACCGCTGACATGGAAGTGTTCACCCAGCAGATAGGCGCCATATCCTTCAATAATAAACGCGAATAGCTCTCCACGTTTGTCTGAAAAGAGTTTCATCAGCATGTAAAACCCATACCCCAGCACAAGCCCAAGCCCCATACTCACGGCAAAGACACGCAGTGCTTCTTCTGCTGCATGGACAGCATCTATCTGCCCGCTGAGCATCCATGGCAACCCTATGAAAAAGAATGCGATAACCGCTGTGGCATCATTGCCCAGAGACTCCCCTTCAATGAGCACTTTAATATCATGACCAATGCCTTTGAAACGGGAGAGTACCGACTGCACACTGACCGCATCGGTTGCCATGTTGATCGCAAAAAGCGATACATAGGCACCAAGAGATAACCCTTCAAAGACACCAAAGTAGGAGAGACTTGCCCCCGCAGCAATCGAGAGTGCTACGGCAACCACAGCAAGGTAAAAGATGCTCCATGCATGTTTTTTGATATCTGAAAAATGAAGATGCAGCGCATCACCCATGAAGATCAACGGAATACAAAAGAGAATGATCGTATCAAAGTGCTCCGCCATATCGATAGGTACTGCCGCTTTAAAGTAGGCGTAGGTCAAGTACGAACCGCCAAGCAGCAGAAAAACCGAAGGGATCTTCAAACGGCTGGCAACAGCATCGGAAAGAACAACCAGGCTGAGTATGGTAATCAGCATGATCTGTGGTGCAAAGCTATGCATGGGTCTCCTTTAGGAAAGATTCAAGTGTGTCTATGCTCTGATAGCCTTTTTGGCATACCATATGCCCCGATTCATCTACCACAACAACAGAGGGAAAGGCTGTCGCTCCCATGGAACGGGCTTTGGCAAAATCGTGTTCGGTCAGCACTTCGGCACGCTCACTCAAAAAGAAAAAGGCAAACTTTCCGCTGTTGCCAAAGATCTGCTCATAATAGCCTTGCAGCAGACGCGGATTGGTAATATCGATCCCCTCTGCGTAAAATGCATGCTGGATTTTATGCAGATACTCAAATGCCGCCTCTGTACCGAGAAGTTCACGTACCGTCACCACCGCTTTGCATGCGGGGTAGGTATCATAATCGAAACGTTCTTTGGCAAGCAGGCTTTCATCAAACGGCTGTCCGGTCACTTCTGCTACCTTGCGCCAATGGTTTCGAAGGTACGCTTTTGCGGCATCATCCCAGACCATCTCACCGGTACGCCTCAGCCCTCCCATTACAGGAACAATCTCAAAACTGTCTGCATACCTGTCTCTTATCGATTCGACTACCGGAGCAAAGCCCCAGCACCATGAACACATAGGATCAAGAACAAAGTAGAGTGTTTTTTCAGCCATCAGAAAAGAGTACCGCTATCTTCTGAAGCCGGTGTCTGAGGTGCTGCTTTGGGCGGATGAAGCGGATCACCCTCATCTTTTGTCTCTTCCGGGTCTTCATCGATATTGATTGTTTCGGCAAATCCGATATCGTCATCATTCTCCTGAATGATCGTTTTATCTTCCGGCATCACATCTTCTACCGGTTCTTCACTGATCATATAGCCGTCATCATCTTCACGATAGATCACATCATCACGCTGATCAAATGTATCTATCTGTTTTCCGGATTTTGGTAGCGCTGAGGTTTTGGTATAAAGCTCTTTTCTTCCCTCATGCTCACCCACAAATACCCCTTCAGGGACATCAAATGTCCTCTTGGTATCAGGGTAGAGTTTCAAAAGGTGCTGATAGTAGTAGGCAAATGCAGGTGCCGCTGTCGCACCGCCTGTCGCACCACGCCCGATAGGACGGTTATTGTCCCGACCAAACCAGACAATCGTTTCGATCGTAGGAGAGTATCCGCAGAACCACGCATCGACATTTTTGTTGGTCGTACCTGTTTTCCCGGCAAGCTCGATCCCTTTTACCTGCGCTTTTCTGCCTGTCCCCCGCTTGACAACATCTTTGAGAATATCGGTCATCAGATAGGCCTGTTCAGGTGTTGTAAAGTTCGCAATCTCTTTGGGACGTGTTTCGTAGATCACGGCACCCTCTTTGGAGACGATCTTGCTTACCAGCCTCGGCTCGATCATATGTCCTTTGTTGGAAAATACCGTATAGATCTGTGCCATTTTGAGAGGGCTGAGTCCAAGGTTTCCAAGGGCAATGGACATATCATGAGGGATATGCGGGACATCCAAGAAAGCAAGTCTTTTACGTATGGTACTCACACCGATATCGGAGACCAGGTTGATGGTTGCAAGGTTTCTTGAGTGTACCAGCGCTTCACGCAGCGATATAAAACCCTTAAAGTCACGCTCATAATTCTTCGGTGACCATATCTTCGGTTTGCCTTTGTAGTAGTACTGGAAGGTTCTCGCAAGATCAGTCAGCGGTGTTGCCGGGTTGTACCCCATATCCAGTGCTGTCTGATAGATAAACGGCTTGAATGCCGAACCGGGCTGACGCTCCGCCTGTGTCACCCTGTTGAATGCCGACTTTTTGTAGTCAACACCGCCAACCATGGCAAGGATGTCACCTGTACTGCTCTCAACCGAAACAAATGCGCCGTTGATCGTCGAAGTTTTTGGATCTTCCCTGTAGCGCTTCAGCACTCTTTTGTAGGCATAGTCGAGTGCTTCTTTGGCGATCTTTTGCTGCTTCATATCAATGGTCGTATAGATCTGATAGCCGCCGGTACGCACATCTCCAAGCTTGTTCTTGAAACGTCGTACCACCTCATCGACGATATAGGGCGCAATATTTTGTCGCAACGATGTTTTATAGACTTTAGGCGACTCTTTGACCGCTTTGAGGTACGCTTTTTCGCTCAGCCACCCAAGACTCTTCATTCTGTAAAGTACGTTGTTTGCACGGTTGAGGGCACGTTCATAGTGTTTAAGCGGGTTGTAGTAGCTTGGTGCATTGGGCAGACCGACCAACATCGCTGCCTCTTTGAGCGTCAGTTCGCTAAGGTCTTTGTGAAAGTAACCGTCAGCTGCCGTTTTGACCCCGTAGTAGTTGTTGCCGTAGCTGATCTCATTAAGATAGCGCTCGATGATCTGCTCTTTGGTCAGTACATGCTCGATCTTGATCGCAAGTATCGCCTCTTTGATCTTTCTGGCTAGCTTCTTTTCATTGGTAAGGATTTTGTTCTTGATCAGCTGTTGGGTCAGCGTACTTCCCCCCTCAACGAATCTGCCTGCTTTGATATCTTTCAACACTGCCCGCAAAATCGCATCGGGGTTGACACCGCTGTGCTCGAAGAACTTGGTATCCTCCATCGCGATAAGCCCCTCGACAAGGTAGCTTGGCAGCTCATCATAGCGTGCATAGAGGCGGTGCTGTTTTTTGAAGACATAGGCGAGTTTTTTTCCGTTTCGGTCATAGACCACCGAAGAGATTTCAGGTTTGTAGTTGATCAGTTTGTCCGCATCCAGAGAGATCTCGTCATACGCATAGATAAATGCCGCAATCAATGCCACAGCAAAGATCATGGCAGTGATGATGGATCCTTTTATCAGACTGAACACACAAACCCTTTTTTAATGTTTATTGTACCAAGTTAAGCCTAATGAGTCTTAACAGGTGACGCAGTTTCTCTTCCGATACTTCGGCATTGAGAATCACTCGTAAAATAGGTTTAGAAACCGTAGGCTGGCGAATAGCACCCACAAGGTAGTTCTGTTCCATCAGCCCTTTTTGCATAAAAAGTGCAAAGTCATTATCGGGTACTTCAATAGGCAGGATAAGGCTTTCACATACCTTATCCAACTCCTCTTTGACAATCGCCTGCCGCGCTTTGATCTTCGCTCTGAGTTTTTTGGCATTTTTGCGGATATACTTCATATTGACATACGCCAATGCCGTATCGAATACCGATGGTGCCGTAGCGTAGATGACTGTCTTGGCACGGTTTTCCAAAAAGCTGATCACCGTTTTGGATGCAAGGATGTAGGCTCCGTAACTGCCGTAGGCTTTGCCCAGTGTACCCATTTTGATGTGGCGTTCATGCGGTGTAATACCATAGTGTTCAAAGATCCCCAGCAGTTTTTTACCAAGCACACCGGCACTGTGCGCCTCATCAACAATCAGTAGCGCACCATGCCGGTCTGCTGTCTGAAATATCTTCTTGTCACACAGATCACCGCCCATCGAATAGACACCCTCTACTGCGATAATCTGCCGGTTGGCAGGGTGGGTGTTGAGCTTGGCTTCAAGATCGGCAGAATCATTGTGTGCAAACGTCACCACCCGGTCTCCCAGAAGCTGCGCCGCCATCACACCGCTTGCATGGTACTCCTCGTCCATAAAGAGCATATCGCCTTTACGTACCAGAGATTCGATCAGCGCCATATTGGCAAGGAAACCACTGCCGACAACCATCCCCTCTTCAAAGCCGTTTTGCTCTGCCATCTCCAGCTCGAAAATCCTGTGGATCGGGTGATAGCCATTGACCAGCTGACTTGCCTTGGCACTGACAGTAGCATACTCATCAACCAGCCTGCACGCTTTTTTAAACTGCTTCTTTTTGGTTGAAAGTCCAAGGTAGTCGTTGGAGGCAAAATCATCGAGCATATCGGAGTAGAGGTGACGTTCTCTGAAACGTCCCGCTTTTTTGAGGGCTTCAAGTTCTTTGGTGTACATTGCTATTTTCCTTATAAAACAATCACTAATTCTAAAAATAGATGCAAAAAATGCTTTTACTATTCATCAATGGTATTGCACATAATTCTAATTTTTTACATCTGCTAACTCTACTACTTTGAGACAATCCAGTTTCAAAAGCTGTTTATCAGATGTTACCAGTACAGCACCTTTTTCTATAGCTGTAGCGACAATGATACTATCGGGAAGTTTTAGGTTATAGCGTTTACGTAAATAAATGGTTGTATTCTTGATATTATCCGTAAGGGTCACTATTTGAAAGTGTGTCAGCAGATGTTTAATGTTCTCTTCCTCTTTTTGGGTCAATTTGGAATAGGACAACAACTCTATTTCCGTAATAACAGATACCACATATTCATATGCCGGAATTTTTACACCGCCATTGAGTGCATAGATTAAACTGTTGGTATCTAAAAGATATTTTTGCACCTATCTATCCCACTCACTTCTTAACGCTTTTTGCCAAGCTACAGGATCATCAATATGCTTAAAGGCTTCAATCTGATATTTTGAAAAATCTATACACTGATCGGTTGACTGTTGGGACACTATCTTTTCGTCTTTTATAATTTTTACATCTTTTTTAGGTAAATGGTTTAAAAAATAGATAATTTTGTCCATCGCACTGTCATTGACATCAAGTACCAGCCTATGCATTGTCAACCTCCATTTGGAATAAATTATTATAACAAACTTTCAGGAGCACTACCTTAGCCATCGGTATCCTGCCATATAACAAATTGGGTTCTCTAAAAAATTACCGGTTTCACTCAATAGCTCTGGCAGTCGTGAACATGAGAAGTGTAAGCGAAAGACAACTGCTTGTCTTTCGTAGCTTCGGAACCGAAATGGTCGGAGCAAAGCGAAGCCATAAAGGCGCCCCTTTCAGGGGTTAGGCATTCCTTTGTCGCCATCGAGTGAAACCTCTGTCAATAATTATTCAGAGGGTTCAATTGTCATATTATATCCACGGCAGCAGTGTCTCTACCGACAACCCCATTGCCGTACTCTCATACCCTTTGACTGTCAAAATATACTTTTTGCAAAAGCCCTCGACCATGCATCCACCCGCTTTTCCCTGCCACTTGCCGCTTTGCAGGTAGGCTTCCAGATCATCTTCATCGAAAGGGGCAAAGTGGTAGTGTGTAGCGGAGAGATCGACAAAGAGCCGCGCTTTGCTCTTGTAGTGCAGTGCGGAGACAATGCTGATTTTATTGCCGCTTTGCATCTTTAAAATACGTCTGGCATCGTCTATATCTTTTGGTTTTCTGAGTATCTCACCTTGTGCAGTGGCGATGACGCTGTCAGCTGTCAAGAGGGGCACATCAAGCCCATAATGCTGCTGAGCAGCTTCAAGTTTGCCTTTGCTTGCCAGATAGACGAAGGTTTTGGCTTCCTTGGCAGTGATGGCATCTTCATCAAAATCGACCGGTTTTTGTACAAAATCGATGCCAAACTGCCGCAACAGCAGCGCACGGCTTTGGGACTGTGAACAGAGACAGAGCATCAAAAGCCCCGCAGCGTCACACCCAGCCAGAGTGCCAGCACACCAAGCGCGATATTGACAGGCAGAAGATACTTTGGTACGATCGCCACCGCTGCTTTGGCAGCAGGCAGATCCCCTGCATCAAAAAGCTTCTGTGCTTTTCTGCGCTTAAGGTACATCCAGGTGAAGTTGGCTGTCATCACCATCCAGATCACCTCTTTGGCATGTACGATCTGATACATGCCATAGGCCATCTGGTTAATGACATTGCCACTCTCATCCACCGCTGCGATACGGAACCCAAGCCCAACCGCCATCAGCACAGCTGTTGCAATCAGCACTGCAATGAAAGGCATGACAATATGGAAGAGGTTTTTGGTAATCTGCAGGGTTTTGCCAAGCCTGATGGCAGGGTCATCGATGCTCTGCATGACCGGATGTACCGCAAAACGCACCGCGATCATCCCTCCAACCCAGACAAAGGCAGAGAGTACATGCAAAAAGACAACCTCATGGGCATATGTGCCAAAAAGCGTCACAAGCATCTGCTTCATCAGTTGCCGCCCTCCACGATTTCGGCAAGATAGGTTTTTGCCTCTTCCATCGCCATACCGATCTTGGAAGCATCTTTTCCGCCTGCCTGTGCAAAGTCAGGACGTCCGCCACCACCGCCGCCGACTACCGGTGCGACTGCTTTGATCCAGTCACCCGCTTTGACAGGCGTGTTTTTCGAACCGGCTGCCAGCAGTACCTTCTCTCCCTTTTTCTGGAAAAGCATAATGGCAATATTGTCATATTTGTTCTTCGCTTCATCGATCATCTCTTTGATGTCACCCGCATCAACCTCTTCGACAATGACATTCACACCGTTTACATCAACAGGTGTCAGCTCTTTTTTGGTCGCACTGAGGGCTGCTTTGAGTTCACCTTTGAGGGTTTTGATCTCCTCTTTGAGCTTGGCAATGCCGGCAAGAGGATTCTGGTTTTTCACCTCCTCTTTGATCTGCTCGATCTCGCCTCTGTGCCCTTTAACCTTCTCTACCGCCGCACGGCCGCAGATCGCTTCGATACGTCTGACCCCGGCACTCACGCCGCTCTCTTTGGTGATCATAAAGAGTCCGATCTGTGCCGTGTTCTGAACGTGTGTTCCACCACACAGTTCCACAGAAGCATCACCCATACTTACCACACGCACCTTGTCACCGTATTTTTCACCAAAGAGCGCCATAGCACCGGAGTTTTTCGCCTCATCGATGCTCATGATCTCTGTTTTGCGCGGGATAGCACGCTGTACTTTGTCATTGACCCAGTCTTCAACCTGCTGTAGCTCCTCTTTAGTCAGTGCTTTGGGGTGAGAGAAGTCAAAACGCAGACGCTTGTCATCGTTGAGTGATCCCGCCTGAGAGATATGATCACCCAAAATTGCTCTTAGTGCCGCATGCAGCAGGTGGGTTGCCGAGTGGTGCTTCTCGATCTCCACACGACTCTGATCGACAACCGCTTCCACCTCATCACCCACAGCAAGCTTCCCTTCTACTTCAGAAAGATTCATATCAAGGAATTTCTTGGTATCCAACACCTTAATTCCTAATTCCTCATTCCTCATTCTTAATTCACCTTTGTCGCCGACCTGCCCCCCAGACTCCGCATAGAACGGTGTCTGCTCAAGCATCACCCAGCCCTTGCCGTCGATGCTCTTTACTTCTTTGAAGTTCTCATCGAGCAGTGCCAGTACTTTTGTCTGCACCCGAGTGGTTTCGTAACCTACAAATTCGTTCTCTCCAAAGCGCTCTTTGAGCTGCTTGAAGTCTCCGGTCGCCGCAGCATCACCGCTGCCTTTCCAGTTGGCTTTGGACTGCGCTTTCTGTGCCTCCATCCTGGCATTGAACCCTTCAATGTCGAGTCTAATGCCTTTTTCTCTGAGCATATCTTCAGTCAAGTCGAGCGGGAATCCGTAGGTGTCGTAGAGTTTGAACGCCACTTCGCCGCTGAATACATCTTTGGTATGCTCAAGCTCCTGATTGAAAAGTTTAATTCCCGCTTCGATAGTGTCGAAGAAGCGCTCCTCCTCAAGTTTCATAGAGGTTTTGATCGCTTCTGATTTGGTCTGCAGGTAGGTGTAGTGCCCACCCATAACCGTTACAAGGTCATCAACCAACTTATGCATGAATGGCTCTCTGAGCCCAAGCAGGTAGCCGTGGCGGATGGCACGACGCATAATGCGGCGCAGTACATAGCCGCGTCCCTCTTTGTCAAAGTTCACACCCTGCGCCAGCAGAAAACTGACTGAGCGCAGGTGATCGGCGATGACACGGTAGCTTGCGGAGTTGGGTGCATCGTAGTCATACGGAGTCCCCACCAGTTTGCCGATCGCTTCAAGCAGCGGCATAAAGAGTGAGGAGTGGAAGTTATTGAACTTCCCTTCCTTGATGGCAATCACACGCTCCAGCCCCATACCCGTATCGATACTTGGCTTAGGCAGCGGATGGAGCGTACCGCTCTCATCGCGTTCATACTGCATAAAGACAAGGTTCCATATCTCAAGGAAACGGTCGCCCTCGCCCCCCATCACATCTTCGGGTGAATTGAAATACTCCTCTCCCTGATCGTAGAAGATCTCCGAACAGGGGCCGCACGGTCCCGTGTCACCCATCTGCCAGAAGTTGTCCTTGTCTCCAAAACGCATGATGCGATCTTCAGAAACATGTGCTTTCCACAGTTCATACGCTTCATCATCACCCTCATGCACAGTAACCCAGATCTTCTCTACAGGCAGTGCAAGATACGCTTTGCCTGTGACAAACTCCCACGCATAAGCGATCGCCTCTTTTTTGAAGTAGTCACCGAAGCTGAAGTTCCCCAACATCTCGAAGAAGGTGTGGTGGCGTGCGGTGTAGCCGACATTGTCCAGGTCGTTGTGCTTTCCTCCTGCGCGGATACAGGTTTGCGAACTGGTCGCTCTTGGCGGATTGGGAATAGGTGCATCCCCGGTAAAGATGTTCTTGAACTGCACCATACCGGCATTGGTAAAGAGCAGCGTCGGGTCATCGGGTACAAGCGGAGAGCTCTCTACAACCTTATGTCCTTTGCCTTCAAAGTAGTCTAAAAATGTTTTTCTGATATCCATTGACATATATCCCTGCATTAAAATTGGGATATTTTAGCGAAAGTGTGGTTATTGGCAGATAAAGTGCGCCCAAAGGCGCTTATATTGGGGCTTTGTGAGCCATACTTTTTAAAAAGAGAATGTACATATATCATCAGGCAGATAGTTGAAGAATCCGTCTCTGCCAAGGTCAACATTGTACCCTGTCAGTCCGGCATCTCCTCCATGACACACATAGGCAATATTGTTCTTTCCCTGCCCGATATCATCTTCTACAAAAAGCGGATCACCCGGCGTACCGCCAAAACCGATCAGATCAAAGGTACACTGCTCTCCGGGGTAGAAGCTGAACTCTCCGTTTGGTGCGGTGATGGCATCTGCACTCAAGGCACCTGTCGGATCAACACAGGTATAGTGTACCCCTCCGGCAGAAAAACCGTCAATATCTCTTAAAAAGAGAGTGGTCATACCGTCTACCGGAACCCTCGCCCCATCATAAAACCCGTCATTGTATCCGTCATCATAACCATCATCATAACTGCTTCCGCCACACCCGCTAAGTGCCACGGCTGTCATGATACCCATCATTATCATTATCCATTTTTTCATAAAATCACTCCTTTCAATATGATATCTGAAAAGAGTATAAAAGAAAATTGTTGGGCAATTGTGAAGCGATTAGAGATATGTTTTTAAAAGATCTGCAATCTGACGACTCCCGTCACGTGCAATGCTCTCCATCAGCCCCCTGCTCTTTTTAGAGAGATCTTCATCAAACAGCGCAAGTACCTTCTCTTTGTCGATCTCCTTTTCACGCATGACCCATGCCAGCGCTTTCTCCACAAGGAATTGTGCATTATGGTACTGATGGTCGCTTGCCGCATAGGGATAGGGAATAAAGAGTGCCGGCAGTGCCGTAGCGGCAAGCTCCCAGAGTGTCGATGCCCCTGCTCTGGCAATGGCAAAATCAGCCTCTTTCATATAGTCGGCAAGTTTGGCTGTAAACCCAAATACCTCCGCCTCGATACCCATTGCTTCATACGCTTGCTGTACACTTTCAATGTTATTTGCACCGGCTTGATGAATAATGCGTATACCACGTGCATCAAGCTCTTTGGCAACAGAGAGTGCCAGATCGTTAATGGCACGTGCCCCCTGCGAGCCGCCAAGAAAGATGACGGTATGTATCTTTTCGCGGATACGGGCATTTTCAAAAAAAATCTCCTTGACAGGGTAGGCTTTGACGGGACTCTCTTCAAGGTAGGAGCTGATAAACACATCGGCATAGGGCTTTAGAAGCTTGTTAAGTGACCCCAGTGCGGCATTTTGCTCATGGATCACCAGCGGTGTCCCCGTCAATTTAGCAGCGAACGCCATGGGTGCGGCAGAGAAGCCACCGACAGAAAAGACCACTTTCGCTTTGTGCCTGCGTATGATTTTGACAGATTGCAGTGTGGCTTTTGCCATCATAAAAAGTGATTTTATCTTCCCGGAAAACCCCTGATTAACCACTCCCCGTGTCTCAAAGAAATACTTTTTGGCAAAATCCGCATCCTCTCCAAACCACGCTCTGTCCTGCCCTTTGGTTGACCCCACATAAATCAACTCTTTTGTACTGTCCCTGCCCTTTTCACTACTTCCTGTCGGTTGCTCATTACTCGTTTCTCGTTGCTCATCAACCAAAGCCTCTTTGACTGCACGAACAATAGCAAGATGCCCGCCTGTACCACCGCCTGTCATTATGATACCCATCTTTTATCCCTCTTTTTACAAAATATTGCCATGCATGTCACGCGGCACTTTTTTGGAGATCATCAGCACCATACCGATGGCAATACAGCTTGCCAGAATGTGGGAGCCCCCATAGCTTAGAAACGGAACAGCAATCCCTTTGATCGGTGTAATACCGGCAATCCCGTAGGCATTGAGCAGGAAAGCAAAGGCAATCATCAGCCCTACCCCTATACTGAAAAGGTAATACATCGTATTTTTTACTTTCGAGGCAATCTTGAAAACACGGAAAATAACCACCATAATCGTCAATACCACCGCAGTCAGTCCAACGAACCCAAGCTCCTCGGTAATACCGGCAAGAATAAAGTCCGTATGGACTTCAGAAAGATAGCCCAGTTTGAACTGCCCGTTCCCAAGTCCCTCTCCCCACAATCCACCGTTGTGGATCGCATTGAGCGAGTTGGATATCTGCCACGGCTCTTTGACCGTACCCTCGACACGGAGTTCCTGAAGCGGCTTAAACGGCAGCACAGATAGAATACTGTCCTGCACCGTAAGCCACCAGCTTTTGATCCGTGCCATCCGGTGCGGTGCAAGGAATATAAGGGCGATCACCCCTGCAAATGCAGCACTGAGCAGCGTAAGAAAAAACTTGTATGAACTTCCGACAAAAAGAAAGAGTGTCATCAGTGTTGCACCCAGCACAATAATCTGCCCCAGATCTTTCTGAAAGATCGCAATGAGTACTACCGCGACAAAAAAGAGTATCAGGTAAGGCATAAACATACGAAACTCTTCTACAAAGGTCATCGTCTCACGGTCTTCAAGTTTGCGTTTGAAGCTCCATGCCAGAAAAAAGACAAATCCTACTTTAAAAAACTCTACCGGTGCAATAGAGAGCGGTCCCAAGTGTATCCATCTTTTGGCTCCACCAACCGCAGTTACCAAAGATGCGGGAAGAAACGGCATGACCATCATCAGTAAAAACGACCCTACAAAAAGCAGCAGACCGATCCGCACAAACCATCTGTCAGGCTCAAGACGGCTTAAGATTATCATTGACACAAGCCCTGCTGCCACTGCGGCAAACTGGCGAATGAAAAAATGAAACTGTCCATAGCCAAAATGCTGTACCGTATAGACTGACAGTGAGTAGTCCATGACCAAAGAGAGGGTCAAGAGTGCCATAACAGCCATAAGTAGAGGTTTATCGATCATATCTTTCCCGAAATATTCAATATTTTTTAATTTTAATTTGTGTGCTATTTTATCGAATTTAACAGATAACTTTGATAAAATGCTAAACATTTAATGGGGAAAACATGGGTCAGCAAATTAAAAACAGAGCAATGCAGCAACGTACCAGCAAAATCTCTTGGCTTTTTATACTGCTGAGTATTGCTGTGGCACTTTTCCTCCTCTCTGTTTTAAAAACAATCTCATCCAACCGCCATATTCCAAGCCAGAACGCTACAATCCACGACCGCTCTTTCCGGGGTAATATCATTTCTGCTGACAACTACACACTCAGTGCATCACGCAAAACCTATCAGGCGGTCGTTCGGGGTGAAAGTATTGATCCGGGGAAGAAGGCACTCTTTATCAAACTCTTCAGCATCTACAGCGGCATACCAGAACGGACACTTAAAAAACGTTTTTATGACAAACACGGGCATCTGATCAAAGGCAATATCGTTCTCTCCAAAACACTGACAGCCAAACAGGCGATGCAGCTGAAGTCACTCGCCTACAAACTTCGGCAGTTAAAGGTTTTCCGATCGGTCAAAATACGCTCCGGCATCGAGGTACTGTACGGTCTGGATATTGTCGAAGTTGGTGAAAGCCGCTATTTTCCGCTGCATGATGTACTAAGCCCTATTCTTGGATATGTGGGTAAGAAGAGTGACGGTCACTACACCAGACCCGAAGGGAAAAAGGGGATTGAACGCAAATATGACAAACACATTACCTCTAAAAAAGACGGCTACTTTAGAGGAAAACGGGATGTCGGCGGCAACATTATCCATGACAAAAACAGCATAGAGAGACCGCGTGTTGACGGAATGGATCTGCACCTGAATATCCCGCTTGCATTTCAACGCAGAATCGAAAAGATGATCGATGCAATGAAAAAACGGATCGATGCTGACGAGATTCTTGTAGGTGTCATGGAGAGCAATACAGGTCGAGTGCTTACCCTTGCAAGTACACAAAGGTACGACCCGGCACATATTACACAAAAAGATATCCCGGCACTCAATCCGAAATTTGCCGAATACCCTTACGAACCCGGTTCGGTACTCAAACCGCTGACCCTCTCTCTGGCTCTGGACAAACACAGGGTGACACCACAGACATGGTTCAATACCTACAATGGACGAATGAAGATCGGGAAACGGCGTACCGTTACCGATGATGAGAAGTTTGCAGCACTTACTGCAACAGATATCATTGTCCACTCTTCCAATGTGGGAATCTCCCAGATCTCATGGCTGCTTAGCGGAGAGGAGTTCCGAAGCGGGCTGCTTGGTTTCGGACTTGCCCATCCATCAGGTATCGATCTCTCACGCGATCTTCCCGGCCAGATCAAAAAGCTGCATCTGCTCAATAACAAAATGCACCGTGCAAACAGCGCCTACGGTTACGGTCTTATGGCAACATTTTCCCAGCTTTTCAAAGCCTACTCCGCATTCAACAATGACGGCATTGCCGTAACACCGCGAATTGTAGACTACCTTGAAGATGCCAAAGGACGCCATTATATCCTTCCCCCGACTGTCGGAGACCTGCACCCTATCGGTAAAAAGGCCGCCAATCAGATACATGAGATTCTCAAAGAGGTCATCAAACGCGGTACAGGGGTAAAAGCCCAGTACCCCGGGCTTGAGATCGGAGGAAAAACAGGTACCGCACACATTGCAAAACACGGGCACTATGTACGGGAGTACCACAGCAGTTTCTACGGATTTGCCAACGACAGTAAAGGACACAAATATACTATCGGCGTCCTTGTCATCCGTGCCAAAAAATACCACAAATATTTCGCATCGCAGTCTGCGGTACCAACCTTTAAGAACACTGTTCGTATTATGGTTGAACAAGGGTATCTCGAACCTGACAAGGTAGCCGAGGAGACAGATAGCAAGCCGACAGCCTCTGCCCCTCTTTATGAAGAGCCCTCCGATGATGCCGAAGTATCACAGCCTATATTACCGCCGCCACCCAAAAAACAACCTGTCACACAACCACCTGTAAAAAAACCACAGAGGGTCATACCGGTACCCAAAAGAAAACCGAGGGTTATACCCAAACCGATCGTAAAACCAAAACCGACATGGCACAGACCGCCAAAACGGCATCCTGCACCTGAAGCGACAGACCTCTTTTAAGGGCTACCTCTAAATCCAGATATTATCAATCAGTCTCGGTTTGCCTACCCATGCGGCGACAAGAATGATCGTATTGCCTATCTCGACACGTTCAAGACGTTTGAAATCACGGCTGACAATGGCGACATACTCTACCCTGTCAGCCTCCTGAAGCACTTTGTACATCTCTTTTTTGATCACTTCGGCGTTCAGTTCACCGGACATAACCATCTTTGTCGCCCGTTTGAGAGAACGGGAGAGACAGAGTGCACGACTCTTCTCTTCTGCATTCATATAGGCATTGCGTGAACTCAGTGCCAATCCCTTCTCATCACGGACGATCTCACACGGAACAATCTCTACAGGCATGAAGTAGTTACGTACCATCTGCATGACCAAGGCAAGCTGCTGGGCATCTTTTTTGCCAAAATAGGCACGGGTCGCAGAGGAGAGGTTGAGCAGCTTCATCACCACCTGAAGCATCCCGTCAAAGTGCCCCGGACGCTTCTCTCCTTCAAGGATATACCCCCGTATTGCAGGCGCACCGATACAGAGCTCATCGGACTCATACATCTGACCGATCGTCGGCATGAACAAGATATCTACCCCCGCACGTTCACATATCTGCCTGTCTGCCGCTTCACGTCTGGGATAGGCATCAAGGTCCTCACCCTCAAGAAACTGTGTCGGGTTGACAAATACAGAGACAATGACACTGTCGTTCTCTTGGCGTGCTTTTTGGATCAATGAGAGATGTCCTTGATGCAAAGCTCCCATTGTTGGCACAAAGCCGATACTTCCCTCTAAGTCCTCTTTTGCTTTTTGCAGTTCTTCTATCGTGCGTGCGATGACCATTGCTAACCCTCTGCTTTGTTACTTTTTGGTAAAATCATACCAAAATTACATGAGGAATTAGGAATTAGGAATTAGGAATGTGTGTATGCAATGCAACTGCATTGCTTTTTTAATAAATATCTTATACAAACATACACTCCTACCTCCTACCTCCTACCTCCTCACTTGAAAAAGGAACTTTTTCACGTGGATGCCTACGAATACAGCGAACTGCTAAAATCACTTACGACAAAGATGGAGAACATCACCAATATCGTTAAACCCGACGCTCTGCAACAACGGCTTGATGAGATAGAACAGATGCAGCAGGACCCCAACTTCTGGAACGATGCTGCCAACGCGGGGAAGATCTCTCAGGAGAAGACCCGTACCGAGCGTATACTTGAAACCTACAACAGTGCCAACGATGCGCTCAATGATGCCAAAGAGTACTTCGAGCTTGCCAAAGCCGAAAAGGATGAAGAGACACTGGAGATGCTCTTTGAAGATGCCGAAAGTCTCGAAGAGCACATCAAAGCTCTTGAGGTGCAGATGATGCTTAGTGGCGAGCATGACGGCAACAATGCCATTGTCTCCATCCACCCCGGTGCAGGTGGTACGGAGAGTCAAGACTGGGCAAGTATGCTTTATCGTATGTATCTGCGATGGGCGGAACGCCACGGGTTTAAAACCGAAGTGCTTGACTATCAGCCCGGAGAAGAGGCAGGCATCAAAGATGTCAGTTTTATCATCAAGGGAGAGAATGCCTACGGCTACCTCAAGGTAGAAAACGGTATCCACCGTCTGGTGCGCATCAGCCCCTTTGACTCCAATGCCAAGCGCCACACCTCATTTACCTCAGTGATGGTCTCCCCTGAGATCGATGATGATATCGACATCGAAATTGAGGAGAAGGATATCCGTATCGACACCTACCGCTCAAGCGGTGCAGGCGGACAGCACGTCAACACTACCGATTCGGCAATCCGTATTACCCACATCCCTACCGGTATTGTCGTACAGTGCCAGAACGACCGAAGCCAGCACAAGAACAAAGCCTCAGCAATGAAGATGCTCAAATCTCGTCTTTACGAGTATGAGATGGAGAAGAAACAGGCGGAGATCGATGGGGTGGAGAAGAGTGAAATCGGCTGGGGGCACCAGATCCGCTCCTACGTCCTCCAACCCTACCAACAGGTCAAAGACACCCGAAGCAACCAGGCATTTACCAATGTTGATGCCATCCTTGACGGCGACATCGACAAACTGCTTGAGGGTGTGCTGATCGCTCAGGCGAAATAAACCAGCTACCTTCTTGGAGGCGGTATTGTACCGCTTCTTCTCGGTGGAGGTGTAGCAGCCGTACGCTTTTGGCTTTCGGGTTCATGTGATGATACGGATGAATGTCCGGAAGGTACAGCTTCACCTCTTTTCTTGCCAAGTTTTCCAAGCATCACAGCGATACCTATCCCAATGCCAAGCACCGCAAGTGAAAGTATCGGACGTGCACCCAGCCATGCCAGGGCAATGATAAACGATCCAAATATCAACGTCAATATCGCTGCGATGATCCCCGTGCCATAGCCAACCAGATGCCCCAGTGCCGGTACCACTTTTGCGATGGTTGCAAGCGGTCCCATTATCATGGCAAATCCAATATACATCAAGAGCAGACCCGCTCCCCGCCAGAGCCATGTAAAGAGTGTATTGTTCTCAAGCTCATTTTCAAATATCTTCTTCGCCGCAACTTTACCACGATAGGCAAGTGCGATCTCCCTTCCATTGCTTGTCGTATATGGGACAAGCGCCTTCCCCTCCTCTTTGCCGATGTAGGTATAGATGTCTGAAGGTGTATAGGTATAGGTGATTTTCATATCGCCCACCTGCGGCTTGTTCACATCGGTACCGATATAGAGAAAGGTCCGATAGTTCTTTGCATCGGCAATGGTCTCAGGAAACGTTTCAAGCGTATAGGATTGGCTTTGTCCAATCAGAGAAACCATCTCTTTGTTCAAATGAAACGCTCCCAGTTTGGCATCGGTAGAGAAATGTTGGGAGGTGTACCGCATAGGCGGGTTTTCATGCCCTGACGGATGCTTGAATGAAGCGGAGTTCTGTGGCATACCAGACCACTCTTTGACATACTCGTATGTGGTAACTGTCTCTGTTCCTCCGCCAAGTTTGTCTTTGCTCTCACTATGGCGGTTCTCTCGCCACTGATACATCTCTACATGCCGTGCGAGCTTTAAACCATCGGCAGTAATGCCAAAAAGAGGATCAACCAGCTGTGTAAGCGGCTTCACCTCTCCTTGCACATGCACCGCCTTTCCCTCCGCAGAAGGGTCATACTTTGCTTCAGGCAGAGAGACTACCTTTTGCTGTACCTCCTTGAGTGCATCAGCCTGTGCGACACTGTTACTTTCATTCCACCACAACAGCACAATCGAACCGATGATAAAGAGCAGTCCAAAGAACATCCCTTTGAACGAGTTGCCTATATTCTGCAAATAACCTGTCTGGGTCGTTTCCGTAAATCTATCCATCCCTTATCCCTCTAAAAATTAAATCGGTCACCCATTACCAAGTCACCAATGGCACCCAGTGCAGACCCTTCACCCTTGTCCACACCACCGCCCCGCGGTGCCGCTGCCAGCATACGCCCAGCCAGTCTTGAGAACGGCAACGACTGTATCCAGACTTTACCCGGGCCTCTGAGTTTGGCAAAGAAGAAGCCTTCCCCTCCAAAGAGTCCGGTCTTGATGCCCCCTGCCTGTTCAATGTCAAAGTGTACATGCGGCTGCATGGCAACCAGACAGCCCGTATCCAGATGCAGCTCTTCGCCCGCCTGCAGGTCGATCTCCTTAAGCATACCGCCTGCATGGATAAACGTCATACCGTCACCCTCAAGTTTCTGCATAATAAATCCCTCACCGCCAAAGAGTCCGGTAAGGATCTTCTTCTGAAAGAAGAGCCCTACAGAGACCCCTTTGGCTGCACAGAGAAAACAGTCTTTCTGACAAATCAGCGTACCGCCCATTTCAGAAAGATCGACAGGAATGATACGCCCCGGATAGGGTGCCCCGAATGCTACGGTTGCTTTACCGCTTCCGGTGTGTGTAAAGACGGTGGTAAAGAGGCTCTCTCCGGTAATCAGCCGCTTGCCTGCCCCCACAAGCTTGTCCATAAATCCGCCGGTATCCTCTTTGGATCCCGAACCGTCTCCAAAAACCGTATCCATCACAATCTTGGGGTGCTTGTACATCATCGCACCCGCTTCAGAGATGGCACTCTCACCCGGATCGAGCTCTATCTCGACATACTGTATATCCTCTCCAAAGATCGTATAGTCGATCTCATCAGCCTTGTTCGTTCTTCCTGCTGTAAGACGGGAAGGCGGTGCAGACGGTCTCTCAAACGATGACGGATTTCCAACCAGTTCTCTTACTTCAGCAATGGGTTTCCAGCCGCTGAACCCCTCTTTCCAAGCATATCCGCTACTGTCCTCAAGCGCATGCTGCTGCGCCTCCTGCATCCCTAAAGGACCAAATTTGCGTCCATCATCATACTCCAAATACCATTGTACAGCCATAGTCTATTCCTTGATTTTGTTAGTATCTGATGATAATTATACTCTATTTTTGTGTCAAAAGTGTGTCAAAACCCAAATCTCGAAATAGAAATCAGGGCGTGTCATCTTCCGATTTTTCATCGAGTTTCAGCCATTTGGAGAGGGTTTTGGTAACGATCACCGCACCAAGAAAAGCGATGATGACCATGATAACTGTGTAGAGTATCTGTCCGAGTTCTATCTTCATACTTCCTCCAGCATCTTGGCTTCCAGCCTATAAAGATGGTCACACCGTGCAGCAAGCTGCATATCGTGTGTTACCAGCATGAGTGCCGCATCATGCTCACGTACATAGTCAAACAGTACATCCATCACCAGCTCTGCCGTTTCATTGTCAAGGTTTCCGGTAGGCTCATCGGCAAAAATGATTCGCGGCTTCTTGCTAAGCACCCGTGCAATGGAGACACGCTGCTGCTGACCACCGGAGAGCTCCCCAATCTTTTGCCCCATTACATCTGCAATTTCAAGCTTTTTGAAGATATTCTCATCTATCGGCTCACCGGAGAGCATCGCCGCAATCTCCACATTCTCCATCGCTGTCATCCCTTTAAAGAGATAGTGAAACTGAAAAATGATCCCAATCTCATAACGTCTGACCGCTTCGATGGCATCATCACTTCTGCTGTAGAGATCTTCTCCAAAGAGTGAGACACTTCCCTCATCGGGTTTGATAAAGGTCGAACAGATATGCAGCAGTGTCGATTTCCCTGAACCGCTACGACCGACTATGGCACTGCACTCCCCCGCATGCAGCGCAAGATCGACATTGGCAAAAAGCTCTCTGTCAAAACTGTGGGAGATACCTTTGGCATCAAGCAGAAGTGTAGACATACAGTACGCCTTGTTTTGGATTGTTTGTATTTTAGCATAAGGATTAAGGATTAAGGATTAAGGAATGAGGAATGAGGAATGAGGAATGAGGAATGAGGAATGAGGAATGAGGAATTTTACTGATCTGAGAGGAAATGTCAAGATGTGGGATGGAAATTATTACTCCCCCAACGAATAAGCTGAATTTTTGATGCTGCAATTTCGTTCATAATCAAGGCAGATTTTTGAAGGACTCGCCGTAGCGAATTCGAAAAAATCTAACGCCGAGTATGGACGAAAG
>JALVGO010000244.1 GCA_027029065.1 Sulfurovum sp. | reverse complement strand
GTTTCTGCATGGAGGTAGGGTGAAAGCGTCAATACTGACCCCATTACCAAAAAGTCTCTACGCTGCACAATGGCTCCTTTGTGTATAGATAATCGGCATCATACAATTTTCCTGTGCACTCTTCGTGCAAAACGGCTACACAAAGCTTGCACACAAAACATATTATACTGCTTCGTGTTTAGAACAATTTACAAACTCAGGAGAACATGATGAGAAATCTACTTATCGGATCGTTGATCGCTTTTGCGATGGTTTCATTTACAGGATGTACAGACACTGCGGATGTGTCGGGAAAATGTCAGTCGGGAAAATGTCAGGGAGACAACGCCAAAGCCAAAAAGTGTGGCGGTGAAAAAGCTGCCGCAAAGTGCCAGTCGGCAAAGTGCGGTAAATAGTTCCTCCTCCTCAAAAAAGAGACAGGTGAATGTATTTATACGTTCGCCTATCTTTAATGCTGGTTGGTATGCTCTTTGGCATTATAATTATTCTTAAGTCTGTGAATATACGACTTTTGAAAAGGCTATGTTTTTAGTTACTGAAATACCTTATCAAAGTTCGGATTGTTATTTTTCAAGCAAGCCTTTCTTTTTTCTTCTATCTCTTTCAATTTTTTCTTGATCTCCGTATACTTGGTATCATCCAAAATAACTTCTGGAACTTTTAACAGTTTGGCTTTATATTTTCCGCTAAAACCGTTAGCCTTTTTCCCAGTTAAGGATACAAGTGTGTTATTTACACTTTCTATACCCGATCCTTCACAATGAAAAGTACCACTGGTACAATTACAATGATTTGGATAGAGTTCGTTGGTATTGGCAAGCCAAAAATCCGCATAATATATCGGAATATCATGCGTAACGCCGAGTACTTCGCTTCCCGGTTTGGATTTTCCAACAACGATAGCATCGATTTTTGTATCGTATTTGTTTTGTATATTCCAAACTACCGGTCTGTAAGATTGCAAAAACAACACCACAGATCTCTTCGATTTTTGCACAGAAAGCATCGTACGATTACGAACATTGCCGCTTTCATGCATACCTACATACCATACGTCATATCCGTCACCAAAACGGGAAAGCTCTTTTTTCAATGCATTTCGATCGTACTGTTTATGAAAAGGTAAAATATGCATTGTGAAGTTCACAGTATGCCAATTATTGATATACTCTACCTCCACTTTATGTTTACCTCGCTTGAAAAGAAAAGGAATCTCTGCACTTCCTCTGCCCTCATACACTAACAAACCGTCGATAATCACTCTGACTTTCGCCCAACTAAGTGAAAGTGCAATTTGCATTTTGCGATCTTTGTCAAACACAAGACTACCGATCCAATATGCTCCGAAATGTTGTGCGTCGATGTTATGAAATTCTTTCCATGAATAATTAACACTTATAGCATCGGTCACTTCTGTTGCAACGACTTTTTTGGGGTTTTGCATGTTAAGATAAAAGGCAATAAATCTATTATCAATTATTATACCATCGGGGTTGAGATAATTGCCCCATGTATTTTTTGCTTTTTCCAATCCTTCATTTGCAATATAATCGCGTATCTCTTTATCTGCCTCAAAGCCCTGTTTTTTGGACAACTCAATATAGGTACTGTATAATGTTAACGCTTTATCTTTGTATTCGAACTTTCTATAATCGGAACGAGTGAACATCTTTCTGTAAATATTTCCAAGATAAAGATACATCGGTGCGTTTTTCGGATACCGTTTGATAAAATTATCGAAAAAACTCGTTGGACGCACATAGTTTGTCGTTTCAGAAAGATATTTGGCATAAAGGTTGATATACTTGATATAGGATTTGTTCTCCATGCATTTTGGCTTTTGATACAATACTCTCGAAAAGACGCTATGCTTCATCAAAAGCAACGCATTTTCGGGATCTTTAAACTTTTTATATATCGTTTCCGCTTCATGTGCGACTTGATCAACCTTCTTACAAAGCTCTCTGTGGCTCTCCGTATATGCAAAAATGTATGCTACTGTGACAAACAAGTGTATAAGTATAATTTTACGCAAAACATCTCCCTAGCGTCAATAAAATATTCGGTATTTTATCATAAATAATTGACCTGAAGGTGCATATCTAAGCATCAATTAGACGTTAAGTAAAGCCATAAGTATCAGGTGAATGTAGTTGTATCAATCCCAGATATCAGGAATGAATACTATATGGATTTAGCGACTACAAAAATCGGGTTACACAGAGAGTACACGGCAATTGTTCTATACTTCGAATGTATCAGGAATGACTTGGTACGAATAATTAGAAAAAGGTTCCCCAAAAGGAGGTTCCCATGTTACAGCGTGTATACCCTTTTGTGAAAGACCTGTTCAGTCATGGGCAGAGTGCATCACTGTTGTTGGCGCGTCTTGCAGTAGCGTACGGGTTTTATGAGCCTGCTATGATGAAGTGGGCAGATATCGGCGCAGTCGCAACATGGTTTGGGTCGATAGGGATACCCCTCCCGACGCTCAATGCCTATATGGCGGCAACAACCGAAATTACAGGGGTTGTGCTGTTGACATTGGGACTCTTCACCAGAATCATCTCGATCCCGCTGATTGTTGTGATGATCGTAGCGATTGTGACCGTGCATCTGCCCAACGGGTTCAGTGCGGGCAATAACGGATTTGAGATCCCTGTGTACTATATGTTGTTTTTAAGCATCTTCGCTTCGTTCGGAGCCGGAAAATTCAGTCTCGATCACCTCATTTTCGGTGACGAACAGTAACAAACAAAGGAAATACCATGAAAAAATTACTACAACTCGGATTGATCATTGCAGGGGCTGCAGCATTCAGCCTTACTGCTGCAAGTGCCAACTGCGGCTCAGGGAAAGAAGCTCCCAAACAGATGAAGTGTCAGGCAGGCAAGTGCGGCTCTGGTATGGCAAAACCAAAAGAGATGAAATGTCAGGCAGGAAAATGTGGTGCAGGCAAAGACAAAAATGTGACCAAGAAGGCACCTGCAAAAGGCAAATGCGGACAGGGCAAATGCGGCTCTTGACCTGACCTTCTATACTCCTCCCTCTTGTTTTGGCTGCTTCGGCAGCCGCTCTCACAATTTCCCCACAAATCATTGTATAATAGACCTATCTTTTTAGAGAAGGAAGGTATGGTTATGGTAAAACATACAGCAGTTGTATTGGCAGTTCTGATAGGGCTTGCCGGGTGTCAGCAAAAGCAGGAAGACCAGGCAGCCCATGATGCCAAAGTGGCACAGCAGGCACGTGAAGCATTGCTAAAAGAGCTGAAGGCAAAAGAGGAAGCGAAGCAAAAGCAGGAGAAGTTTTCAAAAATCGGCATTCAGACGACCAGAGATGGCAAGATCATTATTGACACCAACCGGACAAAACACTACTTTGAGTCGATTGCGGCAACATGGAAGCAAAAGGCGGACAAACTCGCAGCCGATCTGCAAAAGGGGATGATCGATGAAAAGGAGATGGGTATAGAGGTGAATGATACTCGTGTGTCGGTCGATCTGAACAAAACACAAAGTTTTTTGGAGAAGTGGACAAAAAAGATGGAACGTTTTGTCAAAGAGATGGATGAAACCGTAAAAATGCTTGAAAAAGATATGAACGCATCGGTGGAGATAAAATAGGAGGGTGCGGGGGATCCCCCGCAAAGAGAGAAGGCAGGCTTATTTCGCCAGTGCCGCTTTGGAAGCTTCCGCTACTTTAGTGAACGCCTCAGGGTTGTTCATTGCCATATCGGCAAGGATCTTTCTGTCAAGTTCGATATTCGCAAGTTTCAGACCGTGCATGAATCTTGAGTAGTTCATGTCGTTGAGTCTTGCCGCCGCGTTGATACGAACGATCCAGAGTTTTCTGAAGTCTCTTTTTTTCTGTCTTCTGTCTCTGTAAGCATATACCAGTGAGCGTTCGAGTTGTTCTTTCGCTTTTCTGAAGTGTTTTCTTCTACCGCTGTAGAATCCTCTTGCCTGCTTGAGCAGTTTTTTGTGACGTCTGTGTCTTACAATACCAGTTTTTACTCTCATGGTTTTCCTTTACCGTTTTCTCTGTTTAGAAATAGGTGTCAAACGTATTTGTTTGAACTTGCCCCAAATGCGGGGGAACCTTACTTCAGTTGGATCGTCTTATACGATCATCTCTTTGATGTTTTTCGCATCGACCGGATCGACGTGTTTTGGGCTTCTCATCTGTCTGTGGTGTTTACCGTCGACTTTGGTGAGGATGTGGCTTCTGTAGGCCGTACCTCTTTTGATCTTGCCGCTCTTTTTGACCTTAAAACGCTTTACAGCGCCTTTTACGCTCTTCATTTTAGGCATATGCTTACTCCCTTGATAGATTTTTTACGCGGCAGTGCCGACATAAAATGGGACGATATTATACTGAGTTTTTCTGAAACAGATATAAAAGTATCTTTTGTTATACTTTCATGCAATTTTGTCCCCATCGCTTAACTGGATAAAGCAGGGCCCTCCTAAGGCCTAGCTAGAGGTTCGAGTCCTCTTGGGGATACCATCTTCCCAAACTTTCCCAAATTGAACCCACTGAAAAACATTCGAATTGAACCGATAACTCTGGCAGTCGCAAACGCAAGCGCCCCTTTCAGGGGTTAGAGTGCTCCTTTGTCGTCATCGATCCAATTCGAATCGGGTAGTTTTTCAGAGGGTTCAATTATGCATTACTAACCCCACTTGTGCTAAAATCCTTTAACTTGTTCAATATGAACGGGAACTTTAAAAGAGGGCACTTCGTGGACAAAGCAGCCGAGATACTTTCACAAAAAAAGAAGCTTCTGACCGAGATATACTTCGATCTGCAGCGCCATTTTGAGGCAAAGTACGGCTCTGACGCGCTGGTGTTGATGGAGATAGGCACCTTCTTTGAAGTCTATGAAGTCAACAATGATGACCTTAAGATCGGCAAAGCAAAAGAGATCGCCGAACTGCTTAATATTCAGCTCACACGCAAAAGCAAGGCGGTACTGGAAAACTCTGTCAGCAATCCGCTGCTTGCCGGTGTGCCTGCCGTATCGCTTGACCGCTACCTCTCCAGACTCATTGCCACCAAAAAATATACCATCATCGTTGTCAAGCAAAAAGGCGAGATGCCCAATGTCAAGCGGTATGTTGCCAACATCATCAGTCCGGGTACCAATTTTGAATACCTGAGCGAGCCGACAGAGAACAACATCGTCTCCCTGCTCATCGACGAAAACAGCGGCATCTACTCGGTCGGGTATGCCGCCATCGATGTCAGCACGGGCAAGACTATCTGTAACGAGATTCACTCCTCCCGTGATGACAAAACCTATGCGCTCGATGAAGCTTTTAATCTGCTGCAGACCTACAGCACGTCAGAGGTGATCATCACCCTTGAAAGCAGCAGGATCGATGTGGAGTGGCTGGTGCACTATCTGGAGCTTGGCGGACTGCATTACAGTCTCAATATCAAACGCTTCAAGATCGGCTACCAGAATGAACTCTTTAAACGTATCTTCGAGATCAACTCCTTTCTGAGTGCCATCGAGTTTCTTGACCTTGAACGCCATCCCTATACGACTGAGGCGCTGGCGGTATTGATTGATTTTATCATTGAGCATGATGAGAGCATTATTGAAAAGATGAACCGCCCGCACTTTTTGGGCAACAGCCGTTTTATGTACATCGGCAACAATGCCATGGAGCAGCTCTCGGTCATTAGTCGTGATCCTGCCGAGATCACCCTGCTTGACCTGATTGACAAAACCTCTACAGCATTTGGGAAACGGCTGCTCAAAGAACGGCTGCTCAACCCTATCTGTGACAGGGCTATTTTGGAGGCGCGCTACGACCTTGTCGAGAAGCTGATGCCAAGCATCGACCGTTTTGAGACACACCTCAAGCAGATATACGACCTTGAGCGTATCGCACGGCGTATCAAGCTGCGAAAGCTCCATCCGGTGGAGTTGACCTATATTGCCATGTCTCTGGAGTCAGTATTGAAACTGTTTGACGATGCCGAAGCGAACGGTTTGGAGGTAGAGGGAAGGCTCAAAGATGAGACGCAGGAGATGCTTATCGTACTGGAGGAGACCTTTGAGCTTGACGTCTGTGCCCGCTTTCGTATCGAGCAGATCAATGACAACATCTTCAAAAGCGGTGTCTACCCTGCCATTGACACCATTGTCAAGAAACAGCAGCATGAGGTTGACAAACTTGAGAAGGTTGCCGAGCATGTCGAATCGCTCTTTGAAAAGGACAAGCTCTTCTCCCCGTCAGCAACACGGTACACAACGGTCGGTTATCTAGAGAGCGAAGGGTACTTTCTCAACTTGACAAAGAACCGTTTTTCGCTGATTGAAAAAGAGTTGAAGTCATCCTTTGTCACGATTGACAACGAGCATCACTTTTTTAAAGATTTTCAGTACAAACATCTTAAAAATGCTGTCAAGGTGCAGGCGCCGCTCTTTGAAGAGATCACCCGCTCCTACGAAACAGCACAGGTGAAGCTGGTCTCATTGGTCAAGCAGCGCTATGTGGAGAGTCTGGATCTGCTTGAAAAGCGCTTCTCCCTTCTGCTGGAGAGACTCATCGTTTTCATCGCCGATGTGGATGTTGCTATCTCTACGGCAAAGTGCGCACGTACTATGAACCTCACGCGGCCCATCATCGAAGAGGGGAACTTCTATGAGGCGGTCGGGCTGCGACACCCGATCATTGAAGCCAACGATGAGCGTGGGATATACGTTCCCAACGATATCTTTCTTGGTGAAAACAATGGTACAACGCACAACCACATTACCCTCAATGCAAGTGACGGTGAAGATGTGCACGGGGTACTGCTGTACGGTATCAACTCTTCTGGAAAATCGTCGCTGATGAAGAGCATCGGGCTCTCTGTAATACTGGCACAGGCGGGCTTTTTTGTGCCGGCGGCGGAGCTGCGTTTTGGGATGTACGAAAAGCTCTTTACCCGTATTGTCAGCAAAGACAACCTCTACAAAGGACTCAGTACCTTCTCTGTAGAGATGATGGAGCTGAAAAACATCTTCAACCGTGCCGATGCGCGTTCACTCATCCTTGGCGATGAGATCTCACAGGGTACAGAGACAGAATCAGCCCTTGCGATTGTCTCTGCGGCGATTTTGAAACTGCTTTCACTCAAATCAACCTTTATCTTTGCCACACACCTGCATCAGCTTGGCAGTATTGCGCAGCTTAAAGCAGTCAAGCATCTGATCTTCCTGCATCTTGGTATCAGATATGATGAGGCAAATGATACCCTGATCTATAACCGTGTATTGCAGCTTGGGCAGGGAGACAGCCTCTATGGACTGGAGTTTGCCAAGTCACTGCACATGGATGGTGAATTTCTCAAAACCGCACAGGAGATCAGAGAGGGCCTTGGCTCATACGGCAGCGAAGTGAAAAAACTGCGCAAACGCAAAAGCAGCAAATACAACAAGGACCTCTACCTGACCAAGTGCGCGCTGTGTAACGAGGGGGTTGCTGATGTCCACCACATTGCCCATCAGCAGGAGGCAAATGAAACGGGGCACATCGACCACTTTCACAAAAACCACAAATACAACCTTATACCGCTGTGTAAAAAACACCACCAGATGGTGCATGAGGGAAAGATCGTTATCTCAGGGTTTATGATGACAAGTGAGGGATTGAAGCTGCACTATGAGGTGCGTTAAGTTTAAGTATAACTTTATTTGCATATAAGTTTGGTATAAAGTATAGTTGGTATTTACGAAGATTTTATATGATGAAGATATGGCAGACAGGAAGGGATTCGAACCCTCGAGGGCTATTAACCCTACACGAGTTCCAGTCGTGCGCCTTCGACCACTCGGCCACCTGTCTGCAGTTGCAAGACCTCTCCCCAGATGGCTGCGGCACACGAGAAAGAGGGGTGGGCTGCTACGTTCCCGTCCTGACCCGTTGTCCCTCAGTCCCGTTGCACAGGTCTGAAAAGAGGCACGCGAATTATAGCAGAGGGAAGCTTATATCAATATACAGTGAAATATTTACTAAGATTTTTATTCTATTCCCTTGACAACGCAATGTAATTTGGTTTGTATTCTATATGCGCTTTTCCTCATTCCTCATTCCTCATTCCTCATTCCTCATTCCTCATTCCTCATTCCTCATTCCTCATTCCTCATTCCTCATTCCTCATTCCTCATTCCTCATTCCTCATTCCTCATTCCTCATTCCTCAT
>JALVGO010000243.1 GCA_027029065.1 Sulfurovum sp. | reverse complement strand
TCAAGATTGCGGACATCGACAACTTTGTCATGTCGGTACAGAATGATGACTCTTTTGAGAACAGGGTACGAAACAAATTTCCATACACCAAAGGTACGGTAGCGTTTGGTTTGGAAAAAGAAAACGGTAACAGTAAAAAGAACAAGGTGGATATTTTATTCAATACACGTTACAAAAAAGCCGAAAGCGAAGTACTCTTTTACCTTGATTACGCCTATGAGACAACACAGACAGAGGAGAATCCACAGGTGCTGAATAAAGATGAACTCTCCAGTTTCCTCAGTTACCGCTATCATGTTACCAATCATATGTTTTACTATGGCACACTGAGTGCAGAGTATGACAAGCCCAGACATATTAACAGCCTTTTTATCCCTTCGGCAGGGGCAGGGTACCGGTTTAAATATGGAAAGGAGAAGTGGCTGGAACCATCTTTGGGACTTGGGTATGCAGGGGTAGACTATACCGATCCCGACTACAGTGACAAACAGTTTGCCGTGGCGGCACTGGGACTGTTCGGGCGTTACAGGATAGAGGATGTTACCCTGATAAACCGATTGGATATTGACGGATTTATGCTTTACTACCCAAGTATCGAACACGGGTTTAACGAAGATTGGATCCTGCGCTCCAACCTTAACTTTACTGTACCGCTTTTTGACTTTTTTTCTGTCAAACTGGTCTTTGATCTGATCAATGACAGCAATCCAGACCCCGAAGTAGGCAACAATAAAACGACAACCAAACTGCTGTTTGGTATTGACTTCTAAAAGACTGCCTACTTTTTGCACAAGGGTCACTTTCTGTACCCATGCTTTTTGTATGTGTGTCTAATTTTTCATCACCCTCCTTCTGCAAAAATTGACCAAGATCAAGCGTTTGCTATAGACCGAAGCTATAATTCTGATTATTTAACATTAAGGAGGAGAGTATGACTTTTGCAACTTCAGTTGAGCTGCTCAAATTTCATAACGTTGCATATACAGTCTATGCAATGCTTATTATTTCAGTCATTGCATGGTTCGCGTATAATCTGACACGTGAAACGAAAGCCAAGCCGCTTGTTCGTATACCATTCTATCTTTATATAGGGTTTTTGGTAGCGATGGGAGTGGGACACCATATCTTTACCTACAACACCATTCCATGGGTGTCTGAGGATATTATGAGACACCACATCACACCGGATAAAACGTTTGAGATCAAAATGGCGCACCACAAGTTTGATCTGCCTGAAAAGATGGAGATCAAAAAGGGAGAGAAGGTGCTCTTTGATGCGCACAGTTCCGATCTGGTCTATGGCTTCGGTCTTTTCCGCCAGGATGGCAGTATGGTCTCGCAGATGCAGGTCAATCCGGGAACGAGAAACGATCTGCTCTGGACATTTAACGAATGTGGTGAGTTTGATGTAAGATCGACAGAGTATTCCGGACCGGAAGGAAATAGTATGTTTGCAAAAAAAGCGGTTGTTGTGACAGGATGTGACAACAAGAAAGGAGCGTAGGATGAGTTTAGTAGAAGGCACCAATTTTAATCCGTCACAGTTGACGGCACTTCAGAAGGTGACACTGCGTGCTGTGGTGATGTCATTTCTTTTTTACGGTTTGGCATCGATCGAGGGAACTTTGATGAGGGTGGCACTGGTTAACCCCTCCATCCCGCCAATCAACGGTTCACCTGACCACTTCTTTTCTATTATGACGGTACACCCGATCATCGGTATTTTTGGATCGACCTATCAGCTGGTATTTGCAGCATTTATGTTCCTGATACCTTTCCTGACTAAAAAGCCGCTCTACAGTGTCGGTCTGGCAAACTTTGTATGGTTTACCATCACGATCGGTTCTGCTTTGGCGTGGATTGCAGCATTTATCTGGCACTATGCGCCGCTCTATACTCTCTACTGGCCACTGCCTGCCGATACAGAGCAGTTCAATGTTGTTGGAGGGATTGTCTTTATCGTCGGTGTTGCGTTGATCATGATAGGTACGCTTGCCTTCATTTACAACATCTATGCTACGATCTTTGCCAAAGTAGGGGTACATGCCAACAAAACAAGCAAAGAGTTGCTGATCTCCGGTTTTGGTATCGACGGAATGCTCAACCTTGCCCACAAACTGATGGGAAAACCGCCTTATTCGAAAGAGCCGGCACTTTCACTTCCGGTAGTTGCCATATTTAGAGGAACAATCGATACATTCCTTGATGCATTGGTCATTCTCAGTGCAGGTATTCTTGTGCTGGTCTATCTGCTTGCAGATCTTGGCGGTGCAACCTGGGATGTACATGCGATCGATGCACTGCTTTACAAAAACTTCTTCTGGTGGGGGCTTGACCTTGTGGCTGACGGGTTGGTACTCATTTATGTGGCAGGTTCATGGTACTTGCTGGCGACACTGATCACCGGACAGAAGCTCTTTATGGAAAACGTGGCACGTGCGGCACTCCTTTTGGAACTTGTCGTCTCATGGATGGTCTGGTCGCACCACCTCTTGGCAGATCAGGGGCAGCCGGAGATGATGAAGCTGATCTCCGGAGAGATGGTAACGATGTTTGAACTCTTGACACAGGGGTTGGCACTCTTTATTACCCTCATGACACTCTGGAAAGCCAGACCGCTTAAACTGACGATGGAGCTGAAGTACCTCCTCGCAGGTCTTATGGGATTTGGTCTGGCGGTACCTGCAGCGATCATTCAGGCAGATATGGGGATGAACAGGGTACTGCACAATACACAGTGGATCATTGGTGCCCATGTGCATATTGCACTTCTGACCGGACTTTACATGACACTCTATAGTGTGGTGTATGTTCTCTGGCCGCTGTTAACGAATAACACGAAGCTCTACTCGATGAAGCTTGCCAATGCACACTTCTGGCTGCACCTTATCGGCAGTGTCGGTATGGGTGCTTTTATGGGGATGGCAGGACTTGACGGGATGCTCAGACGCCACTTCTATATGGATGGTGAGTATCAGACCTTTATGATCCTTGCGGCTGTCTGTGCCATCATGATGGTGGTAGCATGGGTACTGTTTATGATCAACATTATCATGTCTGTCGGTATCAAGGGGCTGATCGGTATCTTCCTTCCGGCATCTGATGATACAGCGACGTTCGGTATCGATCCACAGCCTTCAGTGGTAGCTGCTCAGAAAAAGTAAGTGATTGTATTACGGGGATCGCTCCCCGTAAGATTTCTTGAATAAGTCTATTTAAATAGTAGATTTACTGAAGAGATTTGTCAGTTTTTATAACGGGAGCGTATTGTGCTAAACAAAAAAAGAATGATGCACGAGATCTTGCATGTCGGTCTTTATGATCTGGTACTTCAGGATGTACAGAAGCTCATAGGCAAAGAGAAGCCGACAGAGGAGGAACTGGATGAGGCGTTGCAGAGAGACCCCCAGATTCTTCGTGACTATATGCAGACGAATGTGGAGTACAATCTCAGCAATATCCATCTTAGAAATATTGACCTTGATACCATTGATGAAGCAGCCAAAGAGAGAGCGGCGCAGATCAACCGCAATTTGGACAGACTCAGAGAGATAGAAAAATATACCCTCGATTTTGAGAACAGTGCTACACTGGTACTTATTTTCTCTGTAGAGTTTTTTGTGCTTTTTTCGGTGCAGTATTTTATTGTACTGCTGGATCTCAAAGCATGGCAGTGGTGGATCTATGCCTTTTTTATGCTCTCTATTGTCGCTGCCTGGTGGTATGCCAAAAAAGAGCAGAAAAAATATGCTGTGAATGGTGCAGAGTACAAAGCACTTTACAGTGAAACCCTGGCACTGATCGAAGCATTGGAAAAAGAGGGATATCTCAAGAAGGAAGATCTTTATATCGATGAGTCAGATGAGCATATCTAAACCGATCACACTCTCTTTTCAATGGGACAGGGAGCATTTTGAAAAAGCGTTTGCAAGATCCTACGCCCACCAGTTCAAAAACTCTGCCCGAAGATATGTGGGGTGGTTTTTTGTCGCACTGGCACAGTTTGGTGTGGTGGCTGCCCTCAAGGGAGGTTCTGTCGGGCTTTTGATGCTGGCAACGATTCTGTTACTCTACTGGTATGTGATCAAAAAGTGGCTGGTGCATCAAAGGGCTCTCAAGGCGTATGAGAATGCCGCACTGAAAAACAGCAAGATCACACTTCAGATCTCCAAGGAGGGTATTATGCAGAATGGTACCCTTGTACCGTGGGAGAAGATCGAAGGTATTGTACCTGTAGAAGATGATATACTGCTTTACTATCAGGGGAATACCTTTTATCTTCCCTCAAGTGCGTTTGGTTCACTTGAAGAAAAAAGCAGACTTAAAAGTCTGGCAAAAGAGAAAGGAAAACTTTTCCATGTTTAAACGCAGCCATATAGCAGTATATATTGTAGCCTTTCTGTTGCTTGTTTTGCTCTCTCTTGAGGCGTGGACCTATTATCTTGGCACGACAGATGTGACATTTGAACGGCTTGTAGGAAGCAAGCCTTACAGCGAGATCAAAGAGATGTCACTTAGACGCTATAAAGAGGGTGCTATCTCTCCCCATCTCTTTACAATACGAACAGACAATGATCAAAAAGTCATAGAAAAACTCTCCCAAACCTGCCGTTTGGAGAAAATCACCGTAGAAAAACTGCCAAAAGTAGCTTACGAGACAGATGAAGAGATGGTAGCTGTGATCAAAAAATCGCCCTATATCTATCTGAGCAGTTCATATGATCTTGGTAAGCCAAAAGAGGGCAGGATGTGCATTCTCTTTAGAGATGCAGACAATCTATATCTTTTTATGAACGGGAATCTTTAGGATGATTGATTATGTCTATGCGGGAGTGATTGTTTTCTTTTTGGTCATCATACTTGTGGTTGCAAAAGTAGAAGATGGAGAGGATATGGACTATAAAGAAGAGGAGGAAGAGCAGTGAAAGGGTTTTTGATATTTCTGGGTATTGTCGTAGTAATCATGGGTGCTTTTCTCTACTATAAAATAACACATCCGACAGATACGATGATCGTACGTACAGGAGCCTATTGGACGATCTTTGAACACAATGTGAGCAAATAAATCGCCATTTTCAGATTATTTGTGCTAAATCAATTTCATAATATCAAAAAGTTGTTATCATCACTCTATACATATAAGGATAGAGCGAATGAAGAGGATTGCAGCAGTTTTTTTGATTGGTTTGGTACTCGCTTCGCCACTCTTGGCAGTCAGCGGCAAAAAAGTCTTTGAGACCTACTGCTGGGGGTGCCACCACCAGACTGCTGTGGCATTTGGTCCGCCGTTTGTGCAGATTGCCCAAAAACGCACTGCCGAAGAGATACGGGCGATGATCGTCGATCCTGAGAGTATCTCCAAAGTATTTGGCTACAAACGCAATGCGATGCCGTCGTTTAAACTTAATGAGGAGGAGCTTGAAGCGATCACCCGCTATATCCTCTCCTACAAACCCAAAGCAAAAGGGGCATCCTGATGTTCAGACTCTCCAACCTCCTCAAATCGGTCACCGAAGGCAAGCCTGCACGGGTGCTTGACGGATCAATCGCCATTTGGAACTTTACCAACCGCTGCAACCTCAGCTGTCTGCACTGCTACTCCAAAGCAGACCTCGATGCTGTCGATACCCTAACGACCGAAAATGTCATGGAGACACTTCCAAAGCTTAAAGCAAACGGTGTAAAGTTTTTGATCTTCTCCGGAGGGGAACCGCTGACCCGCAAAGACCTGTTTGACATTGCCGCGCGCTGTAGGGAGCTTGGTATTGTTACCTATCTTTCGACAAACGGTTTGTATGTGAAAACCTCCAATGCCGAGAAGATTCTTGATACCTTTGACTATATCGGTATCAGTATCGACGGCTCACCTGAAGTACACGACAGATTTCGCGGACTCAAAGGGTCGTTTACAGAGTCAATGAAGGCAGTCGACCTGCTCAACAGTTACGGCAAAACCAAAGTGGGCATCCGCTTTACGATCACCAAAGATACCTACGATGATCTGCGTTTTATCTTTGAACTTGCCGAAGCACACAACATTCCCAAAATCTACATCTCCCACCTGGTCTACAGCGGACGGGGGCTGGAGAATCTGGAGATGGATCTAAGCAAAGAACAGCGCATTGCAGCAGTAGAGTATATCCTCGATAAAGCCTTTGAGTATCACGAGAGCGGCAGGGATATCGAGATCGTCACAGGCAATATGGAGATGGATGCAATTTTGTTCTATAACCGTTTTAGCCAAAAATACCCCGAGCATGCCGAAGAGATGCTTGCCAGACTCAAGGCATGGGGCGGCAACTCCGCCGGACGCAAACTGCTCAATATCGACAGCGAAGGTTTTGTCAAACCCGATCCTTTTTTCCCTGTCAAGATCGGCAATATCCTGCATCAGGATTTCTCGGATATCTGGACGAACGAACCGACTCAGATGCTGCAGAAACTGCGTGTCCATCCGCGTGAACTTGGCGGAAAATGCAGTGACTGCCGCTACCTTGATATCTGCAACGGTGGATCGCGTAGCAGGGCGTATGCGATCTATGGGGATATGTGGGCGGAAGATCCGTCTTGCTATTTGCGTGATACGCAAACAGCAAGTGAATAGTGAGGAGTGAATAGTGAAGAGATGTGGTATGCTTTTCTATCGAAAAGCTTTTATTGAATTTTGGGCTGTAGGGTGCATCATTACGCACCGGAAAGGATAGAGATGGGTAAGGTTTATTTGACAGGAGCGGGACCGGGAGATATCGATCTTCTGACAGTCAAGGCGCTGCGTGTGGTGCAGCAGGCAGATGTGATCATCTATGACAGGCTGGCAAATCCGGATATTTTGCAGCAGGCAAAGAACGGGTGTGAGTTTATCTATGTCGGCAAGGAGGATTCTCATCATACACTGCCGCAGGAGGAGATCAATGAACTTATCTATCAGGCGGCACTGAAATATGAGATGGTGGTACGTCTTAAAGGTGGAGACCCTTTTGTATTCGGACGTGGCGGTGAAGAGGGGATCTATCTTCGGGAGCGGGGCATTACATTTGAGTTTATTCCCGGGATCACCTCTGCCATTGCCGTGCCGGAGTATGCCGGTATCCCAGTTACCCATCGCGGGGTGACGGTATCGTTTCGGGTGGTTACGGGGCACGAATCGAAAAAAGCGCAGTCTCAGATACCGTGGGAGAATTACAAAACCGACGATACGATCGTCTTTTTGATGGGGTTGCACAACCTTGACAAGATCACCAAAAAACTCATAGAGATCGGTAAACCCAAAGAACATCCGGTTGCCGTCATCAGCAAAGGGACGACACCGGATGAAAAAACAGTGGTGGGTACCCTTGAGGATATCTATGAAAAAGCCAAAGACCTTCCCACCCCTGCGTTGATTGTGGTAGGAGAAGTGGTAAAACTGCGCGAACAGCTCAGTTGGTTTGAAAAATAAAAGATTCTTTGTATAAAGTAGGAGAGAATTTATCTTTTATAGTGTATAGTACGCTCTATCCCCGATAGAGAAGGAAGGTTGTATGTTTACACTTGAAGAGATGCCGATGTTCTCGGCATTGGGTCAAAACTATATTAAAGAGCTTCAAGAAGAGATCCATATTAAACACTATACCAAAGAGAGTATTGTCTTTTATGAAGGCGATGAGAGCGAGTACCTTCATATTCTGATGCACGGGAGTGTCAAACTCTACAAAACCACTCCCAAAGGAAGCCAGATACAGATCAACCGCTTTTCCGCTCCCGGGCTCATTGCCGAATATGCATGTTTTGAAAAAGAGCCTTTCCCCGCGACTTGTGAGTTTGTGACAGACGGGACAATAGGGCTGCTGCACTTTGACAAACTCTATGACTATCTTAACCAGCCGCAGTTCTCTTTGGAACTGATCAAATCTCTGACAGGCAAGATCAGTCTGCTTTCGGCACTGGTGCATAAAGAGACCATCCTTTCGTCCGAAGCGAAAGTAGCAGACCTTATGCTGAAGAAAGTAACCATCTTCAACCGTTTGAAAAACAATGAGATCGCCTCTATCCTCAACCTGACACCGGAAACCTTTTCACGTATTTTGACCAAAATGAAAAAAGAGAAGATCATCAAGATAGAGAACCATAAACTCCATATTCTCAATCAGGATGCACTGCTTGCCATTATTGAGAGCAATACCATTAAAACCTGTACCAACTGTCTTGCGGACTTTAAGGAAAAAATTGGATA
>JALVGO010000242.1 GCA_027029065.1 Sulfurovum sp. | reverse complement strand
CACGAAGTTTCTTGCTATCGGTAACAAATTTCGACACAAGATAAGTTGGTACGAATTTTCTTGCTACCAGCAACAAATCTCAACACAACTTTAGTTGCCACGAAGTTTCTTGCTATCGGTAACAAATAAAGTTTCAATAGATGCAGCAATCAGATTTAGGGGGTTTTTTAGGGGGTTTTTTTCTAAGGAAACTTGCAAATCCCCTATACTCTGATAGGTTCGGATTATCTCATCGCACCACGTTTTCTCATAGCTACATACTATTTCAGTTCACTTGTATCTTTTTCGAAGAATCTATAGTATAATTAAAGTCAACTTTTAACAGAGGATAGATTTATGGATAAATCGTTTATAGTATTTTTAGCTGTTGGTATAGCATTTTTTTATTTGATAACAACATATATAGGGGATATACAAAAAGAAGACAAAGTCTTTCGTAACAGTGAGTATGAGCAGGCACACAAGTATGATCAGTATAAAACAACTGATAGTATTGGTCAAGAGGTTTTGGATGTAACAATAGCAGATACAAAAACTCAGGTTGAGGCATGGAATCATAGCGCGCTAAAACATGAGTTTCTCGATCTTTTTCCTGATTTTGATACTATGAGAACATTTGTAAAGAATAGGGTAAGGGGAGATTCTCTCATTAAAAAACTGACAGATCAGATCAGCAAAGTAGAAGATGCCTTCTTCTCAGGTACCATGAATGCCGAACAGGCAAAAAGGGCACTTGAGAATCTAAAGTGATCAGCCGTATACTTTAACGGCAGGGATCACTCATGGTATTGCGGTCAGCATAGAGATAGACCTCTACACGTCTGTTGAGTGCCCGGTTGCGCGCATTGGTATTGGGCACAATGGGTTTTTCCCATGAACACCCTTTTACCAGTGGGCGTCCGTTGACCGCCAAAAGGTTTGCAACACTTCTTGCCCGCCGCTCAGAGAGACCGAGATTGTATTCGTAGCTTCCCCTGTCGTCTGCAAAGCCTGCCACACCCACAACTGTTTGCGGATAGCGCTGTAACAGATAGGCGATCTTTTGTACTTTATGTCTGGCATGTGGCTGAAGTGTTGCAGAGTTTGTCGCAAACATCATATCATCTCGGAACATAATGCGTACATGGTCAGGGCGCTTGGAGACGATAATGTCATTTTCTGGATCGAGTGCGGCAAGCGGATCGTTGTTCACCCTGGTGCCCAGTGCTTTTGCAACCGCATTGGCCTGTTCATCAAGACTGTATCCTATTGCTCCTCCTGCAGCTGCACCTAAAAGTGCACCGATTGCGGCACGTTGTCCTTTATGGTGTCCTTTGGTGTTGTATCCAATAAGTGCACCGGCTACAGCACCTGTAAGGGCACCGGTTTTGGTACGGTTATAGCTTTGGTCTTCTACCAGTCCTGGCTGCTGATAACAGCCGCTTAACAGAAAGAGTGCAGCTGTAGATAAAAGCAGGGTATATTTCATTTTTTTCATTGTTTCTCCTTATAATTTATTCATGCCATCCACTAGTTTCTACCGGCTGTGGGTTGTTGTTGTCGACAGCATTTCCGATAAGCCCGCCTACTGCCGCACCGGCAACTGCGCCAAGTGCCGCATTGGTACCTCTGTGGTGTCCACTGTTGTAGCCGATGACAGATCCGGCGATCGCACCGGTTGCTATGCCTGTCTGTGTTGCATTGGCAGGAACAGCTTCATTTCCAGTACATCCTGAGATCAGAAAAATTATTGCAATGGAAAGCAAGTAAAGTGAATGTTTCATCGTTTGTTCCTTATAGAGATCCTGTTATCAATAGATAACTTTATTTCAGTTTCAAATTGATTATAGCATATCAATGTGACAAAATTGTGAAATTCAGGTATTAGAGCCGTCTTTTTTCACAATCTTTTGGTGCCACTCCCAGAGTGTTTTTTCAAATCCGATCTTTTGGGTTTCGTAGAAGTGCAGGGGAGCAGCAGCATAGGACTGTGCGACCCATCCGCCAAAATTGTGCGGATAACGGTAGTTTTTGGCGTGGGTCTTGATATGGTCTGGTACAGGGTATATTTGACCGTTTTTGACCGTTTTCTGAGCTTTGTTGATCGCCATATAGGCACTGTTGGATTTGGGGGAGGATGCAAGATAGACTACAAGCTGCGAAAGACTGATACGTGCCTCCGGATAACCAATGTGTTTGACAATCTCCAGTGTGGCAGCGGCAAGGGTGAGGGCATTGGGGTTGGCATTACCCACATCTTCACTGGCAAGTATGGCAAGCCGCCTTGCAATGAAGTCGGCAGGTTCTCCGCCTTCGATGAGTCTGGCAAGATAGTAGAGTGCGGCGTCAATGTCTGAGCCGCGGATACTTTTGATCATGGCAGAGGTCAGCTCGTAGTGGCTTTCGCTTTCGCTGCTGCCTGCCTGCATGGCATGGGGTCGGATGGATTTGAGGATCTCAAGCGTTACTGGTACGGCAACTGCTGCGGCACTCTCAAGCAGGTTGAGCATGGCACGCATATCCCCACCGCTTGAGAATACGAGGTACGCTTTGGCATCTTCATCGGCTTGTATATTCTCCTTTTCAAGTACACTCTCTAAAAAGGCATGCATTGCTTCGGTATCGACAGCACGGAGCTCAAAGAGGTGAGAGCGTGAGCGCATAGCCGCTGTCATGGAATAGTAGGGGTTTTCGGTTGAAGCTCCGATGATGAGTGCATCATTGTTCTCCATAAAGGGCAGCAGAACCTCCTGCTGATTTTTGCTGAGACGATGTACCTCATCGATGAAAACAAGCGGTTTTTGCAGTGCGTTGGCATAGGTTTTGAAGATTTTGCGCAGCTCTTCTATCTTAAGAGAAGTGGCATTCATTTCGTAAAAGGGCCTTCCTGTTGCAGTGGCAATGATACGGGCGAGGGTGGTCTTGCCGCAGCCGGGAGGTCCGTAGAGGAAGGTGTGTCCGAGTTTGCCGTTTTCAATCAGCTTTCGCAGTACACCCTCTTTGCCAAGCAGGTGTCTCTGTCCTATCATTGCATCAAGATGTGAAGGACGGTACTTGAGTGCCAGCGTGCCCATCAGTCCTCTTTGTCCTTCAATGCCGCTTTACGGGTACGTTTTTGCTCTTTTTTACGCTGTTTGAGAAAGGCGTGCAGGTCATCATATTCGCGTTTGGTGAAAAAACGTGTCTTGTTGGTTGGCAGGCTATTAAGCTCTATGCCGCCAAAAGCAACACGTTTGAGGTCAAGCACTTTGGCATCAAAGTGTCCGAAAAATCGGCGAAGCTCACGGTTTTTTCCCTCGTTGATCGTTACACGCAGTTTGGTATAGCTTTTTCCCTCAGAACGGATCTCAAAACCGACAAAAGGTGCAAATGTCATGCTGTGGATCTTGCTCTTTTCGTGTGCGCCGGCACGGGCATCATCGAGCACAAGTCCCTCCCGCATGGCATCTACCATCTCCTGCGTGAGCGGTTTGTCGATCTTGATGTTGTAGGTACGGTCGAGATTACTCTCCATAAGTGCCGTAGCAACCTCTACATTGTCCGTAAGCAGCAAAAGACCCTCTGAGGCATAGTCGAGCCTGCCTACAGGGATAAAGTGCCTGAATTTTCCCGGAAGCTTGTGATAGATGGTAGCTCTTCCTCTGTCATCCTTTTTGGTCACCAGTACCCCTTTGGGTTTGTTGTAGACAATGACGGTTACTTCATTGCCTTTCTCCTTGACCATACGCCCTTTGACAAAGATGCGGTCTCCAGGCTGCACGTCGTAGCCAAACTCTTTTATGGGACGCTTGTTGAGCGTCACCTCTCCCGCTTCGATGAGTGCATCGGCTTCCCGTCTTGAGTATTTGGTATTGTGTGCAATATATTTGTTCAGTCTCATGGTTCTCTCTCAGGTACTTTTGATACCCGCATTGACAAGATCGTGAATATGCAGTACGCCGACAATCTCGTCATTTTGGGTGGTGATGGGCAGCAGCTGTATGCGTGCTGTCTCGATGATCTCCAGCGCTTCGCTGGCAAGCAGTTCGGTATTGTGGTAGCGCTTTGGGTCTTTGGTTGCATAGGTGAAGGCCGGTTCATCCATACTGAAATCTTCCTGCATCAGGGCACGGCGGAGGTCACCGTCACTTAACAGGGCTGTCAGTTGCCCGTTGCTGTTGGTAATGAGTACATTGCCGAGTTTGCCCTCACTCATGACCACAATTGCCTCTTTAAGCGGTGTTTTATCATCAATAACAGGCAGATTTTCAGTACGCATGAGGTCTTTGACTTTGACAAAAAGCCTCTTGCCAAGAGAGCCGCCGGGGTGGAAAGAGGCGAAATCCTCTTTTCTAAATCCTCTTTTCTGCATCAGTGCCACAGCCAAAGCATCCCCCAGTGCCATGGTAAGGGTGGTTGAGGCGGTTGGGGCAGTGTTGAGAGGACATGCCTCTTTCTCTACGGAGATATCGAGCCAGACATCCGCATAGCGTCCAAGGGAAGAGTCTTTGTTTCCTGTCATGCCGATAAGCGGAATATCAAAACGTTTGATGTGTGGCAGGATTTTGGTCAGTTCCTCACTCTCTCCGCTGTTGCTGATGGCAAGCAGGGTATCTTCCTTGCCGATCATCCCAAGGTCGCCATGCAGCGCTTCGGTAGGATGGAGAAAAAAGCTTGAAGTACCGGTAGAGGCGAAAGTGGCAGCCATTTTTGCTCCGACAAGTCCCGATTTTCCTACACCGGTAATGATCAGTTTTCCCTTTGTATTTTCAATAAGTGCCACAGCATCGAGAAAGTTGCCGTCAATGCGTGTGTGCAGGCGTTTGAGTGCTTCTATTTCGATTTGAAGGGTCTCTTTTGCAATGTCGATCAGATTCATAATACTGCTTTTGTTGTTGGAATAGTTGTATGTGATTATAGCATAGAAGTGGACTGGAGCGGGAGTGCTCCAGAGGTTATACCACAAAAACGGTAGGGATAATGAGCGGATAGCGTTTCTTGGTACGTACCACATGTTTACGTACAGCAGCGCGGATTTCATTTTCAATGACCGTATGCTCAGGGATCCCTTTGGCTTTCATGTTCAGCAGCATGGTCTCCAGCAGCTGTTCGATCTCTTTGGCAAACTTTTTGTCCTCTTTGTCCGGAACAAGACCATGGGTATAGACGACCGGTTTGCCTACCAGTCTGCCTTCACTCTGTGAAACTTGTGCGACAATGGTCACAATACCGTCTTCGGCAAGTTTCTGTCTGTCAAGTACAACATCGTTCTCGATGGTCATGTTGTTCTGGTTGTCAATGTAGGTTTTGCCTGTTTTGACTGTTTTGACCTTCTTGAGGTATTTTGGCGTGATCTCTACCTGGTCACCATCGCTCATAAGCAGAATGTTACGCTCATCTACACCACACTCTACCGCAGTACGCGCATGCTTGGCAATGTGGTTGTACTCACCGTGTACCGGAAGGAAGAATTTTGGCTGCACCAGTCTAAGAATAAGCTTCTGTTCTTCCTGTGCGGCGTGTCCGGAGACGTGAATATCACTGAACTCTTTGTATCGCACTGTTACGCCTGCTTTCATGAGCAGGTTCATCAGCTTGGAGACACTTGCTTCGTTACCCGGAATAGCGGAAGCGGAGATGATAACGGTATCGCTTGGCTTGAGCTTGATGTGCCTGTGCTCATCCGTTGCCATACGGTTGAGTGCCGCCATGGTCTCTCCCTGTGAACCGGTGGTGACAATGAGTACTTCATGGTCGGCATACTTTGGTACCTCGTGTACTTCGATGAAGTGTCTGTCATCAATATCTACAAAGCCGAGTGCACGGTTTGTCTCTACATTTCTTTCCATGGAACGTCCGATAACACAGATCTTTCTGCCATGTTTGACACCACGCTGCATCGCCTGGAAGATACGGTGGACATTGGAGGAGAAAGTGGACATGATGACACGTCCTTTTGCCATCTCAAAGAGCTGATCGAAGGTCTTCCCGACAACGGTTTCACTTTTGGTAAAGCCTGGGTTGTGGGAGTTTGTCGAGTCAGAGAAGAGGCAGAGTACCCCTTTTTCACCGTAGTAGGCGTAGCGGCGCAGATCCATTGTATAACCGTCTACCGGTGTATGGTCGATCTTGAAGTCCGCAGTGTGCATCAAAATACCCGCAGGTGTTTCAATGGCAAGGGAACAGGCATCGATAATGGAGTGGGTGTTGTGGATCCACTCGATCTTCATATCGCCAATCTCATACTGCTTTCGTTTGGTAACAAAGCGGAAGTATTTTGCATCGGCTTTGAGACCATGCTCATTGAACTTGTTCTCAATCATCGCCAGTGCAAGCGGTGTACCGTAAACCGGGAACTTCAGCTCTTTGAAGAGGTAGGGCATTGCACCGATGTGGTCTTCATGACCATGGGTGATAACAATACCTTTGATCTTGTCTTTGATGGTATGCAGGTAGCTGAAATCCGGTACGAGAATGTCTACACCGTGCATTGTCTCATCGGGGAAGCTCATGCCTACATCGATGACGATCGCAGTGGTTTCTGTCTCAAGCACTGCCATGTTTCCGCCGATCTCTCCAAGACCTCCAAGCGGCGTGAAGCGCACTTTGCCCTTGGAGTTGAGATCAATCTGCTTCCATGGTGCCATACGGGCTTCCTGTACCCGTCTGTTCTCCTCTATGGAAGCACGCATGGTATCGTTGACGGTAGTGACATTTTTGCGTTTGTTGCCACGCCCTTTGCTGCCTCCGCCATTGCGGTTGCCATTGTTGTTTGGTTTTCTGTTGTTCTGCCCCTGAGCGCGGTTGTTCTGCCCCTCTTGTCGCTGCTGCCCGCCCTGACGGTTGGGATTGGGTTTTCTGTTGCGGTTGCGGTTTCTGTTGCCGCTGGTGGCATTACCGCCTCCTGATGTTTCCGTATTTTTGTTCTCACGGTTCTCCTGCGGCTGTCGGCTGGGGTTGTTGTGCTGTCTGTGCGGGTTGGGACGGCGGTTGCGCTGCGGCTTACTGCCTTCTTGCGTTTTTTGCCCTTGATTTTGACTGTTTTCGTTTTGTGTTTTGCTGTTTTCCATCTAACATATCCTTTAATTCATTATATAGCAGATGATACATCGATGTCACAGCTTCATGAGGCCGCAAGTTTGGATCGAGATCCAGTGTTGCGAAGGTTTGTGCAACCCTATCTTTGGAAAAGGCGGCAGTGAGGTTTTTGAAAAGCTTTTTACGCGGCTGCGCAAAAGCGATCTTGAGGAACGCTTCGAACTTCTCATCATCCAGGCTGCGGTCTTTTTCAATTAAAAGCACGGCGGAAGTGACGTTTGGCGGAGGTACGAATGCTTCGGGTTCCACCTCGAAGCAGAGCGTGGCTCTGCCTACGCTGGAAGCCAGTACAGAGAGTGCAGAAAATGCTTTCTCCCCCGGTTTTGCAGCGAACTTGTCGGCAACTTCCTTCTGAACCATGACCAGTATGGACCGGCACTGTTCATCTTTGAATGCTTTTAAAATGATATTGGTTGCTATATAGTAGGGGAGGTTCGCTACCAGATGATAAGGCTCATCCAGCAGAGCGCCTTCCCCCCAACGCTCAAGCACATCCCCGCACCGAAGCTCGAAACGCCCCTGTGAGATAGGGGTCTCAAACTCTGTGGTAAGATGCTCGCATAATCTTTTATCAACCTCAAATGCTGTGACATTTCGAGCTTTTACAAGCTCTTTGGTTAAATCACCTAAGCCAGGCCCGATTTCAGCGACCTTCAGGTCATCGTCGGGCATCGCTTGGATGATTTTATGCAGATAGATATCGTTCTTTAGAAAGTTCTGTCCGAACTTCTTTGAAGCGAATGCTGCCAAATTATCGATAATCATACTATAATAAACCTTTATACTGCCTATATACAGGCACTCAACCCCTATTTGGGATAATTTTTGTATAATCTTACCATATTTGGCGGTACAATAGGTTAATGCGATATGGTACTGCAAGATTATGGAGTAATTATGGACTATTTTGCAAAACGTATTATTCCCTGTCTCGATGTCGATGGCGGGCGTGTTGTCAAAGGGGTCAACTTTGTTGGGCTTCGCGATGCGGGTGATCCGGTCGAGGTGGCACGCCGCTACAACGAAGAGGGTGCAGATGAGCTTACTTTTCTTGACATCGGTGCAAGCCATGAGGGGCGTGACACCATTGTCGATGTGGTAAAAAAGGTTGCGCAGGAGGTATTTATTCCTCTTACGGTAGGCGGTGGTATCCGTAAACTTG
>JALVGO010000241.1 GCA_027029065.1 Sulfurovum sp. | reverse complement strand
CACTACTCTCCTGTTTTGATGGGGTCAGATATGAAAAAAAGAAGGATGCATAGTTGTTTTCTAAGCAAAATATAACTATACTTTCTTTATTGACCGACAGTCAGTCAAAAGGGGAAATATGCCTATCATCATAGACAAAGCGCAGAAGAAAAAGGATATTGCACTTGCCTGCAAGTCGATTATCCTGGAAAAAGGGATCAGCGATCTGACCATCTCAACCATCGCCAAAGAGGCGGGTATTGGGAAAGGGACATTTTACGAGTACTTCCACAGCAAGGAGGAGATGCTCTTTGAACTGGTCAACATACTTATGCACCGTTATAACGTATCACAGGAGGCAAAACTATCGGAGTGCCTTACGACACAGGAGAAACTCAAATGTTTTGCAAGTTTTTTTTATGACAGTGAGACGGAGGATCTTCGGCAGCTTTATAAGATGTTTGTCGGCATATCGCTGCTCTCTTCCCATGAGGAGATGATCGCATTTCAGACAGAGTGTTTTGACTACTACTATCACTGGTTTGAACGTTTGATCGATGAAGGTGTAGAGCGTGGGGAAACAGTGCCTCAAACACGTCAGATGGCAAAGGGGCTTTTTGCCATGGCGAAGGGGATGTTCATCGCCTCTGAGACCACCAACAGCATAGATGACATTAAAGAAGAGATAGAACGCTATGTCGATACCCTTTTTGAATTTGTAAAACAGAAGGAAGTATAAATGCATTTGAAATTAGAAGAGAAAATGGGACAGTTCGGTGCTTTTGTCGCGAACAACCCGATCAAGGTGATCATCGCGGTGATCATACTGCTGGCATTTCCCATATCGCATCTGCCTCTGATCAAATTTGATACCTCTACTGAGGGGTTCATGCACGAAAAAGACCCTGTACTGCTGACTTACAACCGTTTTAGAGATCAGTTTGGACGGGATGAAAAGATCGCTGTTGCTATCAAGAGTGACAAGATATTTACGCTTGATTTTCTGAAAATGCTGCGCAGTCTGCATGAGGAACTGGAAAACAGCGTACCCTATGTCGATGAGGTGACATCACTCTATAATGTCCGTAATACACGGGGAGAGGGTGATCAGCTTATTACAGACGATCTGCTCGAACCTTTCCCGAAAACAGAGGCAGAAGTCGATGCCATAAAACAGCGTGCGCTTGCCTCACACTTCTACAAAGACCTGCTCATCTCCCGTGACGGTACCATGACCGGACTGGTCATAGAGACAGACACCTATACCCATGAGGGGGAGAAAGAGGTCTCAGATGAAGCGGCGTTTGATGAAGCGGATGCCTTTGGCGATGCACCCTCAGATGCCAAAGCACAAAAGCGCGCCTACCTGAGCGACCAGGAGAACGCCAAGCTGGTAGAACGTGTACGGCAGATCGTTGAAAAGTACAGAAAAAAGTACGGCATCGAAGCCTATATTGCCGGATCACCGGCTGTGATGGATGCGCTGAAGCACCAGATGCAGGCGGATATGCAGAAGTTTACCCGTGTGACGTTTCTGATCATTGTGGTCTTTTTGTTTGTGATGTTTAGACGGATCTCCGCGGTGGTCTATCCGCTGATTGTTATCATCCTCTCTCTGCTTGTGACTGTCGGTACAATGGGTTGGGCAGGCGTGGCGTTCAAGCTGCCGACACAGATTGTACCATCGCTGATCCTTGCGGTGAGTGTCGGTGCGACGGTGCATGTACTCTCTATCTTCTTTGACCGCTTCAATACCAACGGTGACAAAAAAGAGGCGATCGCCTTTACCATGCGCCACTCCGGACTCGCCATTGCCATGACATCCATCACGACTGCCATCGGGATCGGCTCTTTCTCCGGCAGTGAAGTTGCCCCCATTTCCGATCTGGGCATCTTTGCTTCACTGGGTGTGATGGTGTCGCTCTTTTTGACCCTGACCCTGCTGCCGGCACTCTTGAGTGTAACAAAGCTCAAACAGCGTGTAAAACAGGAACCGGGAAAACTGGACAGACTGATGGGAAGCCTTGCTGCTGTACCGGTACGTCACTATAAAAGCATTATTGCCGTCAGTGTGGTACTGGTAGCGGTCTCACTCTTTGCCGCATCGAAAATAGAGCTTTCGCACAACCCGCTTTACTGGTTCCAGCCGGACAATCCCAACCGTATCTCTACAGAGGTGATCGACAAAAACATGAACGGAACAGTTACCATTGAAGCGGTAGTAGATACAGGCAAAGAGAATGGCTGGAGTGACCCCGTACGGCTTGAGAAACTCAACGAAATGAGCGCACGTCTTGAGAAGTATGTCGATGCCTATACCCACATAGGGAAAGTGGTATCACTGGCGACGATCGTCAAAGAGACCAACCGTGCACTGCATGAGAACAACGAATCTTACTATACCATTCCAAAAGATGCAGACCTTGTGGCACAGGAGCTGCTGCTTTTTGAAAACTCTGGTAGCGATGACCTTGAGGATGTGGTCGACAGCCAGTTCTCCAAAGCACGTATCACCATCAAGCTGCCGTGGACTGATGCGGTCAAAGCGACGCAGGTACTGGCACATGTGGAAAAAGAGCTTGCCAATACCTTCCCCAATGACAAAGTCGAAGCGACCGGTATGATCCCGCTGCTGATCAACACCTTCGCACAGGCGGTCAGCTCTTCGGTACGCAGCTATATTATCGCATTTGTGCTGATCTCGTTCATGATGATGCTTATCCTTGGTTCGGTACGGTTGGGACTGCTGAGTATGATTCCCAACCTGACCCCGATCATTCTGGGACTGCTGATCATGTATGTGGCACATATCCCGCTGGATATGTTTACCCTGCTGATCGGTTCGATCGCGATCGGGCTTGCCG
>JALVGO010000240.1 GCA_027029065.1 Sulfurovum sp. | reverse complement strand
AGGAAGATCTCATCCTGCTTCACCAACCCGAGAGAGAAGGCGTTGACAAGGATATTGCCGTTGTAGCTCTCATCGAAGCTCACCTCGCCGCCGATGGTAGGTACACCCATACAGTTGCCGTAGCTACCTATGCCGTCCACTACACCACGCACAAGGTGGCGCTGGTACTTGGCTGTCTCGTCATCGCCTCTTACCTTTCCAAAACGCAGCGCATTGAGGTTGGCAACCGGTCGTGCACCCATCGTAAAGATGTCACGCAAAATACCGCCTACACCCGTTGCAGCCCCCTGAAAAGGCTCAATAAAACTCGGATGGTTATGGCTCTCCATCTTGAAAACCGCTGCCATACCGTCACCGATATCGATAACACCGGCATTTTCACCCGGTCCCTGAATGACCCACGGTGCCTTGGTAGGGAAGCCGTTAAGGTACTTTTTACTTGATTTGTACGAACAGTGCTCCGACCACATCGCAGAGAAGATACCGATCTCGACAATGTTGGGATGACGACCGTCAAGAATACGCAGAATATCTTCATACTCCTCTTTGGAGAGCTTGTGGCTCTTGAGTACTTCATCTAAATTTTCAACTGGTTGTGACATAAAATGTGTCCTTTGCAAGGGGTGAATTAAGGGCTATATTTTACTCAAAAAGTGCTAAAGACGCGCTGTCGTACTTTTTGGCAATACGCCCATTTTTTCAACAAGAAGTGGTATGATTTGATAAGAATTTTTCAAATGAAGGCAAATAGAAATGAATGAACTTATCCAGATGCTCAAACTCCAGCAGCAGCTTAATGATGCCACCAATGGCAAAGGGTGGGAGAACGGTATCACCAAAAACGGAAAGCTGATCGACTGGAAACGCTGCGCCTATCTTGAGTGTGCCGAACTGATAGAGAGCTATCCGTGGAAACACTGGAAAAATATCGATGCCGATCCAGACTTTGAAAACATCAAAATTGAAGCGGTGGATATCTGGCACTTTATCATGTCACAGGCACTTGCAGATTACAAAACCAAAGAGCTTGGTACCATAGAAGCGTTAGCAGACAACATTGTAAACCTACCCAACTTTGACACCTTTCTGGAACCAACAGTGCCAACAGAAAAAGACAATTATGAACAGATCGAAACCGTAGAAGAGATGATGCGCACCCTGCTTTGCGGCGGATCGACCGAAAAACTGGTCATGCAGTTTATCGATGTTGCCATGCAGTCAGGGCTTAACCTTGACAGCCTCTACAAACTCTACATCGGCAAGAACATCCTCAATCAGTTCAGACAGGATCACGGATACAAAGAGGGAAGCTACATCAAAGAGTGGAACGGCGAAGAGGACAATGTCACAATGCAGCGAATTCTTGATGAGACACCGGCTATTACACCCGAAGCACTCTACAAAGCACTGGAGAAGTATTATCCCAAAGCATAAGTTTCAGCTTTGAAACAGTAAAGCATAACATGTAATGCAGAATGCATCTGCATCAGTAGATCTGTCCGGAGAGATCCTTCTGTACGATCTGATTTCCTCTGACCGTTACCAGTGTTGCGATACGTCTTTGGGTAGGTCTATCATAGCCGCACTCAGTACCGCATGTTACCGTACCTATCAGGTAGTAACTTCCTGAGGGCACACCGTAAAAGGCAAAGTTTCCATTCTGGTCAGAAGAGGTAAAACGCAGGTAGTTAAAGAGTCTGTTATCGGCCTTTTGCATTTTATGCCCACCGATATAGCTCTCCTCATACCACTGATCAGAATAACTTGTTTTTGGGTTCAGATAGAGGCGTGTACCCTTTCCGAATACCTTTCTGTCATATCCGTCTGTCAAGTATATTTTTCCCTTGATCGTTCCCTTTCCAATACGGTGCAAGCGCGCATACTCCTCCACAGGGAAAGGAATACGGGCTACTTTATCCCCCTCTTCTGTAATAACCGTTTCACTCTCTGTAAGATTCTGGTCAAGATCGGAGATATCAATATTTTCATCCTCTTCCGCACTGCTCCATCCATGTGAATAGCCACTCTCCCCAGGGAGCACCGGTAACCCCCGCTGCACACATCCGGTTAGAAGCAGGAGCAGTACAATGCCGACCAGTCCTATTATCCGATTTGTTCTTATCATCTTTTTTCCTTGTCTAAATTTTCAGGTCTATTTTCAATAATGCTCATATTATAGCATGAGAATATATGCTCTTTATTACCTTAACACTTCTTTCTGTGACTTTCAAGAAATTTTTCAAGAAAGCCTTTGGCCTCTTTATCACCAGACAATGCCGCCTTTTGGTACCAGTATGCAGCGCGTTCACAGCTTTTGGGAAGAATGTCCCCTTTTTGGTAGCGTTTTGCCAAATGCTGTTGCGCCTCAAGATCTCCCTCTCTTGCAAAACGGTGCATATGTTTCAGCTTTCGTTTTTCACCATAATAGTATCGTACTGTACTGCGGATAAACCAAAGCGTAAAAAGAAACAGTACGGCAAGAAGATAGAGCTCGGCTTTCCCGCTTTGCATGAATTCACCAATCTTTGCTATAATCTTTTCACTACTTTCCAAGACAGAACTCTCCGAACATTTTATCGAGTATCTCTTCGTTGTCATAGGGTCTTGAGATGGAAGATATCGCTTTAACCGCTTCTTGAAGATGATAGGAGAAGAACTCCAATTCACCAGAGAGAAGTGGAAGTTTCGCTGCTACGATCTCCTCTTTTGCACGTATCACTGCCTCAATCTGTCTTGCCGAGATCAGCATCAACTCTTCGTCTTCACCCACAGAATCCAGCAGCGTTTCCAGTGCATTGGTCAATCTGGCAAATCCTCTCTTTGCACTTACCTCTACAGGATCGAACTGATTCAGTACACTTCTATCAATTTTCTGGGGCAGGTCACTTTTGTTAATCGCTGTGATCAGATGGGTATCTTCCAGTTTTTCAATAATCTCAATAATTTTTCTGTCTTCCTCATCAAATACCCGACTTCCGTCAAAGAGTGCGATAATCACATCTGCATCTGCTATGGAACTCAAAGAGCGTTCAATCCCTATCTTCTCTATGGTATCATTTGATTCACGGATACCGGCAGTATCAACAAGCCGGATAATGTGTGAACCGATACGTACCTGCTCCTCAATCGTATCACGGGTGGTACCGGCAATATCACTGACAATCGCCCGCTCATAAGAGAGAAGTGCATTGAGCAGCGAACTCTTTCCTACATTGGGTTTACCGATAATGGCTACTTTAAACCCTTCGATCAATCCACGCCGTCTGTGACTTGCATCAACAATGTGGGTGATCTTCTCTGTCAACGCATCAAGCTGTGTAAGGATATTATGCAGGATATCTTCGGGAATATCCTCTTCGGCATAGTCGATCATCACCTCCGAATAGGCAAGTGCGCGCAGCAGCGCTTCTCTGCTCTCTTCGACAAATGCTTTTAGTTCACCTTTCATCTGTTTTGCCAAAATTTTGGCAGCATCAACACTTTTCGCCTCAATAAGTTTGGAGATCGCTTCGGCCTCACTCAGATCGATCTTACCGTTCAAAAATGCCCGTTTGGAGAACTCGCCGGGTTCTGCAAGACGTGCACCGCAGGCAACCACAGTATCGAGTACTTCCTGTGCGACGATCATTCCGCCGTGACACTGGAACTCGACAATCTCCTCACCTGTAAAACTGTTGGGTGCGGCAAAATAGATCATGATCGCCTGATCGATCAATGCATTTTCCTGATTATAAAGAGAAACAAGATGGGCATAACGGGGCGCAATCGTCTCCTTCTTGGAGATCGTTTGTGCAATCTGCAGTGCCCCTTTTCCGCTTATGCGGATAATGGAGATAGAAGCAACACCATGTGCAGTTGCAATGGCGGTAATGGTATTATGCATGAGGCTTTGTGTGGAAATCGTTGATCACAACAAACTTCTTGCCCGATTTTCCGGTTTTGATGGCAACGTACTTGTTGGGAAATGCCTCCCTGAGCTGTTCAAGTGCGATCTGTACCAAAATACCGTCAAGAAATCGTGTCTTCGCCTTGCCGTACTTCTCTACATTTTCAATGACAGGCTGAATGTAGTTTCGTATCATCTCCTGCTGAGAGGTCAGAAATTCTGCAATTTCAAGTTTGATATAGAGCTGATATTTGCTGTGAAGCCAGTTAAAGAGCATATAGGAGAGTGCATTGTAGCGGTAGCCTTCTTTCCCGATCAGCAACGCTGCATCTTCACCATCAATAAAGATAAGCGCAGTATTGTCCACAACATCCACTTCCACAACATCAATATCGAAACAGGAGACTTCAAAAAGATGCTGCAGGCTCTCTTCGATTGATTGGGAAAGCTCTCTGTCAACATAGGGCTCTTCAGTTTTGTTACCAGATTCGAAAAAGCCTTCTACAACACTGTCAGAAGAGAGGTTTACATCTTTCTCCTCTTCTATAGGGGCAGGTTGCACCTCCTCTTCCTGAAGTGTTGTGACGATCTCTTCTGCTACAGCCTCTTCAATACTCTGTGCTCTTTGGGGAGTATCCTCTTGTGCTGCTGGAACATTTGCTCTGGTAGCAACAATGATCGCCTGTTTTTTAAAAAGTCCAAGAACCCCTTTGGATGGGTACTGTATGACCTCATACTGAAGTTCTGTTACTGAACAGGAGAGTTCCGCAGCAGCAAGCTCATACGCCTTTTCAAGGGTAGGTGCTTCTACTTTGGTCATTTGGTATCCTTGCCTTTCTTATGTGCGAGTGCCGCTTTCTGATTCTGGTATGCCTTGTTGATCACATACTGCTGACCGATAGTAAAGATGTTGTTCACTACCCAGTAGAGTACCAAACCTGACGGGAACGGCATAATGATGAACATCAGTGCCATGATCACAGGGAAGAACTGGAAGATCTTCTCCTGCATCGGATCGGTAAAGTTGTTTGGTGTGATCTTTTGCTGGAACCACATACTCACACCCATCAATACCGGAAGGATATAGTACGGATCGGCTGCTGCGAGGTTTTCGATCCATCCCGGAATCCAGACTGCTCCCTGAAGTTCGTCGGCATTGAGCAGAACCCGGTAGAGTGCGAAGAATACAGGGATCTGCAGCAGCATCGGCAAACACCCGCCCATCGGGTTGGCCCCATGCTTTTTGTACATCTCCATCATCTTCATATTGAGTTTTGCCGGATCGTCTTTATACTTTTCACGAAGCTCTTTCATTTTAGGTGCAAGATCTTTGAGCTTCTGCATAGACATCATACCCTTGTAAGAGAGCGGGAAGAGTACCAGCTTTACCAAGAGTGTAAAGAGGATAATTGCCCATCCCCAGTTCCCGATAAGACCATTGATCCAAAGCAGCACTTTAAAGAATGGTTTTGAGAGGAAGGTAAACCACCCAAACTCAATCGCATCGGTCAGTTCCGGATTGATGGAAGCCAGTGTATGATACTCTTTAGGACCGATATACCCGCCAAGGTGCAGTTTTTGTGCACCTTCTACAAAGAGCAGCGGATCACCATTTGCTTCTTTGAGTACAGAGACATTCATCCCCTCTTTGAAGTTGTAGAAGAGTGAAGCTACATAACGGTCAAAGGCAGATGCGATCTTGGCATGTTTGACCACCTCATCCCCTTTTGCTTCTCCGTCTTCAATTGTTGTGATCACACCGTCAGGTCCCTTGATCAATGCACCACGCACGATCATGTACATAGATGTATCTGCCATAGGACGGTGACCCGGTGTAATAAAGTACGGTACATTGGAAGATGTTTCCACATCAACACTGTAGGCACCATTTGGCTGAATGGTCAATGTTTTTGTCAATGTTACTTTGGAAAGTTTCTGCGTCAGTGTCAAGGTAACAGGTTTATTGGACAGGTTGATTTCACCCTGTGATGAAACCGTATAGTGTACCTTGAAAGCTTCATCGTTCAGTACCTGATCTGCAAAACGTACTTCCAGCGGCTTTGGTTTGTCTGCCGCAAGAATCTGAAGGTTATGCCCCTCAGCATTTTGATACTTTTTCTCCAAAAGTTCAAACTGTGCAATACGTCCAAGCGCATCTATAGACATCTTGAATGTCGGAGAGACAATGGTTGTCAAAACATCCTGATGTGTTTTCGGTGCACTATTGACCGTTTTTGTGTTTTCTGCTGATGCTTGTTTCGCCGCCGTATGCGGTACAGCTTTGTCAGCAAGTGCCGGTGCAGATTTTGTACTCAGGTTTTGTTCTGTCCCAGTCCCTGCTTGAGGCTGAAAGAGATAGCTATACCCCACAAATACCAAAAAGGAGAGTGCCAGTGCGAGAAGTAACCGTTTGTTCAGATCTTGTTGTTCCAAAATAATACCTTTATATCAGAGAGTGACAGTATAGTCTCAAATATGTTAAATTTTGTTGTAATGTTGCGAGAATGCAGTACACTTTTTCAGTGCATGAAGATAGGCTTTGCGAGTTTTTGTATAGCTTTCATCCAATAGAGCCGGCTTGGCAACCAAAACATAGGAGCCGCTTTTCAGTCTGTCGATATTTTCAATGAAATGTGCTCTTAGCAAACGCTTTGCTCTGTTTCTGTGAACTGCATTTCCTATTTTTTTACTGGCGACAAACCCTACTTTGAAGCTGTCAGAGCTTTTATAAAAAAGTACGAAATAGGGAGTGTGCCAGGTCTTTGTGGCGTTGTTGTAAACGCCGTTAAACTCTTTACTGGTCTTAATACGAGTAAAATGTTTTATGTGAGCGATGGGATTATACCGCCAGTCTCTTTCTGCCTTTCGCTCTTCTTGCAGCGATGACTTTTCTTCCGTTCTTGGTCTTCATTCTTGTTCTGAAGCCGTGTGTTCTTTTTCTTGGTGTGTTATGCGGTTGGTATGTTCTTTTCATCTTAACGATCCTTCATCTGTTTGGTTCAGGCATACAGTCGTACCTGAACGGTTTTATTTGGACGCGATTTTACCTGAAAACGGCTTAAAGGATTCTAATTAAGCGTTTTGAAGACAATCTCTCCGCTTTGCTTCTCTTCATTGGCACGTATAAACTCTTCAATCAGTTTAAAAACAATATATTTGATATCATGAGAAGTGCTGCGCACCTCCAGCTCTACACAGTAGGGTTCTACCGCATCATTCTTTTTGAGGTTTCGCATCACCCTCTCTGCAAAGTGGTATCCGCCGTCTATTTTTGTATCCTGACAGATCACAGCATAGATGCCATGCTCCTTGTCTATCTTAAAAAGAATGTCCGTATTGCGTTTTTGGACTTTCAGTATCGCTTCCACATCCACCTCTTTGGCAGTGACAAGCATCAGTACAAAAGAGCGTTCTTCCCCTCTGTTCATCAGATAATAGACAATATCAATTGTCGTTCTCATAGCATCGATCATCTTTGACGCTAGGGCAATGTCATCCCCGTCAAAACGAATATACTCTCTTCTCTTATCATTTTCCCGTCTGATCATTCTCTTCTCTCCGTATATAATAGAATATGGGACAATTATATCAAATTTTTGTGGATACTCCTGATATAATTCGGAATGACTGAAAAAAAATATGAAACACTCCCCTCTCCATGCTGGCTGCTTGAGGAAAAAAAGCTCATACACAATCTTGAGATACTCCATACCGTAAAAGAGAGAAGCGGTGCAAAAGTGCTTCTTGCACTCAAAGGGTATGCCCTGTGGAAAAGCTTTGATACTATACGCCCTTACCTTGACGGATGCTGTGCCAGCGGACTTCACGAAGCAAAACTGGCATCAGAGGAGTTTGGCAAGGAGGTACACACCTATTCTCCTGCCTACAAAGCGGAGGAGATTGATAAGATTGCCTCTATCTCCCATCACATGGTCTTTAACACACCTCAACAGTGTAAACGGTTTGCAACACAGGCAAAACAGTATAATCCCGCTCTCTCTATTGGCCTGCGTATCAATCCCGAATACTCCGCTTCTCCTAAAGAGATATACAATCCGTGCGGACTCTACTCCAGACTGGGTACCACACTTGAGAATTTTGACGAAACCATACTCCCTGATCTTGACGGACTCCATTTCCATGCACTCTGTGAACAGGGAAGCGACGCACTTGAAGCGGTTCTTTCCCGTTTTGAAGAAAAATTTGGACGCTACCTTGACAAAATGAAGTGGATCAACTTCGGCGGAGGACACCATATCACACGCAAAGGGTATGATCTGGAAAAACTGATCACCCTCATTAGAGACTTTAAAGCCAAATACGGTGTTGAAGTCTATCTTGAACCGGGAGAAGCTGTCGGGTGGGAGACAGGTGTACTGGTTGCAACTGTGCTTGACATTGTCCAAAACGGTATCAACATAGCCATACTCGACACTTCCGCAGAAGCACATATGCCAGACACCATTATCATGCCCTACCGTGCCGAAGTCCGCGGAGCCGGAGAAGCGGAAGAAAAACCCTATACCTACCGTCTGGGAGGCAATACCTGTCTTGCGGGAGATATCATGGGAGACTACAGTTTCGACAAACCGTTACAGATAGGTGACAAGATTATCTTTGAAGACCAGATGCACTACACAATGGTCAAAGCCACAACCTTTAACGGTATCAAACTTCCCGCGATTGCTGTAGAAAAAATCGATGGAGAGATAGAGCTTCTCAGAGAATTTGGCTATGAGGATTTTAAAGCAAGACTCTCATAAAGCAAAACCTATTTTTGAATCACAATATCAGAGTCTTTCAAATTAAAATCTTTTTTATAGACAATATCTGCTGATTCCGATTTTTCACTGGCACCTATGACCACTTCAATATGCGGGTTGTATTCATACTTCATTTTCATTTCGGGGATCTCTCCGTTAATATAGATCACTGTGATCTTGTCTGTCAGTTTTTTGCCTACTTCAATACTCCCCGCACCGATCACAAGGTGGTCTATCTTGACACCGAGGTCATTCAATGCGGATTTTGCCATCGCACCGCCCATCATCTTCATCATCGCATTAGCATCGTTTGTACCTGCTCCCTCCTCAGAGTCAAACAGGATGATTGAAAGAATCTGTTCCTTGCTTAGACTCGGTACAGAGGAGAACATGATGTTTGGCACGGCAGGAGTCCCGGTTACAGTCACAGTGATAAGATGCCTGAGTCCTTTGTACTTTACCTTAAGATCAAGCAGCGGCTTGAGCGGATCACCTGTCAGATAGATATGGCTCTTTTCAAGCACAAATTTTTTCCCCTGAAAGCGATAGCTGCTGCCGTCTACGATATCTATAGATCCCAAAACGACAGGATCAGTACCCGGTGCCTTGTGAACAACAAGGGAGAGGTTGGATTTTACATCAATAGGTCCTTCCTTGTAGACCAGCGGCTTTTGGCTCTCTACATTGACAAGCATACTGAGGTTATTTACAAAGCTGTTTTCATCTGCCTCTTTCTGCTGTTGTACGATCACAATATCACTGTCACTTGGAAAGGTTTTGGTTGCCAGATCATAATGGATATTTCCACCAAGCAGCGTGATCTTTCCGTTAATATCTGTCCGGTTTCCGTCAAATACTGTTTTAAGGTCTATGTTGCTGTCAATATCGGCAAACTCATGAGAAACATGGAACTTCTCTGCTGTGGTATCGATCTCTCCTTTCATCTGTTTCAGATCGAGTCCTCCCGATATGTTAAGCTGATCATTCAGCCAGAACTGTTCAATGGAGAGAGTATCATCTTGCAATACAATAACAGAGGGTTTGTTCGCATACAGTTTCGTACCGTTATAGACAAAACGGTATGCATCAAGCATCATACGTGAGCCATGCTTTGCCAGGACAATATTAATATCATCGATCGTATGTTCCGTCTCCCTATCTGCATAATAACGTATTTGGGGGGACTGCAAACGCAGTGTGACGTTCTGCTTGGCATCAAGAGTAGCATCGAGCAAGAGCGCACCTTTTACATTGGGAAGCTGCTCAAGCGTATAGATGCTGTTTGCAGCATCAAAAAGCTGTTTGGCAGAATCTACTTCACTGTGCAGCACAATATCGCCGCCAAGCTTCCCTTTGATGTCTGCCTGCATTCCGGGGAGTATCACTTTTCCCGAAACCTTACCCTCTTTTGTCGGTACCAAAACCTCTGCATTGAGTGTATGCGTTTTCAGACTCAGACGGTAGGCATGCTCTTTTAGTGTCACATCGGCATGCATGGGTGAGAGCGTATCCCATTTTACTTTGGGTGCCAACTCTCTTAACAAAGCACCTTCCGGCACAGTTGCAACCAGCAAAAGGTCGGCATGGTCGCCATAGAGTGCCTTTGCCTTGACATTGGCAAGATTGGAGGTGAGTGTCGCATTTGCCTCAAGAGGCAGCGGTTTGGCAAAATCAACAGGCAAGTCAATGGCTGCTTCCACAGCACCTTCTGAGAGTTTTTCAGGAACAGAGACAAGGTCTTTAAGTAAAAGAGGAGCCTTGGTCTGCAAATGCAGCATCCCTTTTTTCATATCATTGGAGACAAAACTGCCTTCCAGCGCATCTGCATTCAGTGTGGCAGATACCCTGTGCAGTGTACCACGATAGTGCAGTTGAAGGTTGTTAAGCGGCTTGGTCAGGTTTGCATCCAGACCTTTAAGCTGCGGTATAACAACCTCCCCACTATAGCGTACCTCTTTGTTTTTCTCCATCTCAAAATGGTTGCCAAGTATCATCTTTTCGGTATAAAGGGTTGTTACAGACACCCTTGTATCGGCTTTTAGCTGTTTGCCCGGAAAATCAAACACAACATGGCTTGCAAGTGAGTCTATATCGATACGAACTTCTGTACGGTTGCCCTCTCCGCTGTTTGGCAGTTCCAAAATATTTTTCGCTTTGGAGCGGATATCTGCACTGATTTTTTCACGGCTTGCATTGAAATCAACCTGGACATTGCCTATTGCTTTTTTGCGCAGTGGGAGCCGGTAGAGTTTGTAGAGTCTCTGATGCGGCGTGATGACAATATTGCCTCCAAAATGGTTTGCCTCAATAGTACCGTGTTCTGTCACATTGCTCAAGTTGGTTGTCACGTTAAGATCGACCTTCCTGCTGCTTAGCATCAAGCTCTCCATATCCAGTTGTATGGCTTCTGCATCGAGTACGGCAGTATGCAAATGCACCGGATCAAACACCGCAGGAAGCAGATCAACATGAAGCAACCGCGCCGTAACCACTTTGGGTATCAACGGACTTTTGGTCTCTTGCTTTTGAGGATTGCTTTGTGCCTCCTCCTGTGAAGATGCCTTTGCTCTCTTGGCAATGAATGTCTCAATGGCTTTGGTATCGACCTTTGCAAGCCTGATCGTCTCAAAGGAGAGTGTCCGGTTCTTTAATGATGCTGACAGTAAAACCTCTCCGAGATTACTGACAGACTCCAACTCGGCTTGCTTCACTTCCAGCCCGTCGGTACGATAGAGAATCCCAGATGCTTTCAAAGAAAGCGTTGACAGAGAAACCCCCTCTATCTCAAAAGGTTTAAAGGAAACCGATGCCTGTTTTACTGCAAGTGAAACATCAAGAGGCGCTGATGCATCATTCTCCTTTTCCTCCTGCACCTTTGTACTTTGGGTATCACCACCAAAATGTGCTACTAATGCTTTTACGGTATCAACATCTATATTTTTTACATCTATCGCATTGATAGCGATACGTTTATAGAGCAGCTTTGAGGGGTTCCATGAAAAGCGTATCTCATCTGCAAGCAGAGCACCTTCATACTTTGGTCCGGCAACCTTCACACCTGTCAAAACATTTCCCTCAATCGCATCATAGGAGATGTTGTAACCGGGTGCATAGATATCTGCGATCTTTTTGATCACATAGGATGAGTTTGCGCCAACGACAATGATGGCAATCAGCAGCACAAAGAGGGCCAGGAGTATATAGATAAACTTTTTCATCAGAATGACTGCCCTATCTGAAATGAGATACCGTATATAGATGGATCGTGTGTATTGAACCCGATATCAAGCTTGAACGGTCCTACCGGTGTCATGTAGCGTACCCCCACACCGGCAGAGGAGATGATCTTGCCACTGTAGTCATAGCTTTTGTCTGTCAGCATGGTATTGTCACTGAAAACAGCACCGTAAAAAGCATCCCCCCAGATAGGGTAATCCATCTCTACAGAGAGGTTTGCCATACTCAAAGCACCATTGATCAGGTCTTCAGTAGGCGAAACGATCACACCGATCTCCCGATATCCATAGGCACGGTTGAAGTAGGCACCACCGGCAAAAAACTTTTTTGACTCCGGTATGCCGCGAAGCGAATCGGTCTGGATATCGATCGCACCAATCTTCCCAACCACTGCCATGGTCAGCTGTGAGACTGTGTAGATCGCTCTGGCTTCCAACTGGCTTTTGAGGTAAAGACTCGCTTCGCTGTCGGTAGGCACACCCATCTCAAAATATCCGGAGAGGTAGTAGCCGTATTTGGGATTGAGTTTGGAATCTCTTTTGTCGTAGGTGATATCAAGATAGGGGTATGCCAGCAAAAAGGTATCATATGCGTATTCAGGCAGCAGTTTTTCTCCGTCAGAGAGTTCGGAGATCTCTATGTTTTCCAGTGCAAACCCTCCGACAACTCTCCACACCTCATCTTCATACTGCAGATAGGCTTTGGCAAATGTTTTCGTTTCACGGAAACCGTCAAACTCAAGATTGGAATAGCCTATACTCGCACCAAGATCCACATCGATACCATAGATCGATGCAATCACCGGTTTGTAAAAGTCCAAAATCGCCACCTGTTCCAGTGACGACCATGAGAGTGTAAGCGAAAGCTGCTGCGCATTGCCAAGAAAGTTGTGTTTTGTAAATATACCGTGAACACGCGGTCCGACATAGGTATCGTACCCCGCACCAAGCTCGACATGGTAAGGTTCTTCCATCTCCTTGACGGTAATATCGACCGGTACGACATTGTAGAATTTTTTATCGACATCGACCAGTACCGAATCAAACGCATGCAGTCCATAGAGTGCCGATGAAGTGTTCTGCACCAGTTCGGTATTGAACCGTGCTCCCTCTTTGGCACGCACACGCGATTTGACAATACGTTCATCGATGGTTTCAAGCCCCTTGACCGTCACTTTGCCAAACGTACATACGCCCCCTTTTTTAAGTTTAAACACAAGGTTTGCTACGTGCTTCTCCAGATCGACATAGGCTTTGGTATCAAGGTCATAACTGCAATACCCCTCATGCAGCAGTGCTTCAATGATCCTGCTTTTTGTTGCGATAAAGGTTTTTGCCTGAAAGATATCCCCCGTTTGGAAGCTGACAAGATCACCTATATCAAAATCCGAAGTGATATTGATATCCCCTACCCTGACGGGTTCTCCCTCTTTGACAAAGATCGATACTGTGTCATTGTTCTCTTTGATCGAAAATGTTGCATCGTAGTACCCTTCCGAATCAAAAAAGGCACGCAGAGAGGGTTCAATGGAGGGGATAAGTTTCTCTTTGATGGTTGCTTCTTTTTGCCCAAAAGAGAAAAATCCGGGCGCATCCGCACTGACCGCCTCATAGATGTCAGAAGGATCGAAGTGTTCCGTACCCTCTACGACAATTTTTTTTGTTGGAAGGGCTACAGGTTTCTGTGCCTGTGCAAAGAGAGTGCTGCTTTGCATAAGTAGAACAGATATAAAGATCAGTATATATGTAGCCGTGTTGCTATAGTTGTTCATGTTTACCATTCTGTTGATACTCTGTTGTATACTTTAGCAATACTATGTTGAGAGTAGCCTTGCCAAAATTTAAAGTATATTTTGTTTCGTTTCAAAAAAAGCCAGAAATGCTTTAGGGTTTAAGACGGAAACCTTGGAGGCAGAAAACCCTTTTTTGTCTCGGGTCACAATATAATCTATATGCATTTTCCCAGCAGATGTATAGATGACGCTATCCTCATAGTCACTGCCGTTATGGGTACAGGCATCAGACAAAACTTCATGTGTCACCGGTGCAACCTCAAAAAGCCCCAATAACATTGCAATAACCTCGTCCGCTTCTGTTTTGTCTGTCTCTTTTTCTACAAGATTGTGCAGTGTCGTCACGGTAGTAGCACAGAGATACCCCTCTATCTTCCCGTTTTCCACCAAGACAAACAACGCCCGTGCATCCTCCACAAAAGGTGTACGCTCCAAAAGCAGATCGAGTACGACATTGGTATCGAACAATACTTTCATAAATATTTTTCTTCCAAATATCTGCGATACTGCTTCTCATCGATCTCTTTACCTTTCAGCTTTCCCTGCAGTCTGTCTGTTATGGTGCTTTTGCTACCGTTGGGTTCTTGTGCCTGTAAAAGATTGGTAAAAAAGGTATTGACAATTTTGGAGACTGAAGTGTTATGCGCTTTGGCATAAGCTTTGATCTGTTCAATGAGTTCCTTGTCAGAATAGAGCGTTATTTTGGAAGTCACCTTCTGTTCCTTTGTCGTATATTATTTGTTTTATTATACGACAATGAGTGGTGTTTGTCAATGATTTGCTGACTTTTTGTAATCTGTTTATCCTCATCCTTTGAAGTAGAAGGGTCTTCTGTTGTTCCCTTATCATACAATAAGATTTAACAACTCACTTTTTAAACTATTATATTTCCTTAACTCAATTACACCGTTCTCAATCCCCTCAAAATCGAAAGGATCCTCCTTTTTGGCTTTGAGCAGATCGATGATATGTTCAGGTCGATAGGTAATGCGATAGTGCATGATCGTTTGAAGAAGATCTTCTCCGCTAAATCCGCAATGTTTGAGCATATAGACTACATCGTACAGATCACGGATTTTGTTTCTATCAAGCAGCAAAAGCACTTTGAGTCTGAAGATACTCTCCACCGAAGCGATCCTCAATGTTCCCAGTTTGGTGCCCTCATCGTTTTGCAGAATTTCACTCTCATAGATATTGCTGGAGGGGTTGATCACAAAATCGACTTTGACACCGTTGATGATGTATCGCTGCATCATCTCGTGAATATCACCGCCTTCGTTGATGGCGGTATCGATAATGGCTCTGTCAAACTCCAAAGGTATAACCTCTTCAAAAGTCTCCAGAAAGTCCAGGGAAGGCAGTTTCTCGGCATATGGAAAGCAGATATCCAAGTCGAAGCTCTCTCGATGTTTCAAATGATATGCCAGTGCCGTACCACCCATTAAAATGGCTTGATGCTCGGCAAATAAATCAATACAGGAAAACTGCTCCAGTAGCGTTTGAGTCTGAGGATTGATCATGCAGCACTCTGATACTCTTGCAGATAGGCTGTAACATGTTCTATGAGTTTGTCGCTCACACGCTCTTTATGCTTTAGCAATGCGGCAAGGATCCGCTCACCGCCGAAAAAATCGGCAAGCTTTTGCACGACAAAATCATTATAAGCTCTCTGGAGCGTGGCAACGATGAAGATATCTACCGGTACTTTTTTGTCGGGGTCGTTATTCCAGAGAATCGCTTTGGGCAAGCCGGCTTCGATCAACTCACCGGCAGTGATATAGGCTTTTGCTGTGGGCATATTGCGAAGCAGGATCATCGCATAGTTGGGTACCTCCCCCGACTTTTTCCAGCCGGCAACGGTGTAGTAGGGAATGCCGCTGTAGGTGGAGAAAGCTTTTTTGCTAATCCCTTTGGCTTTGAGTAATGTCTCGAATGCTTTATGATCTATTTTCATAGTTGTCATTTTAACCAATTTGAGTGTATTTGTCAAATTGACAAATACTGTCCTCGTTCCCACGATGTTCGTGGGAATGCATACCAGAGCCTTGAGCTATTCGTTTTTCATTCTATCCGGTGCAAGAAATTGAAGTATAGATTACCACGTACAACGGAATATAGAGATATAGGAGATATAGAGGTCAGGTGATCGGTGATTGCATACACACATAAGCACAAATAGCATATCTAAAATCAATATACAACACTCAAGACAAAAGATCCTGCACACTTTTGCGAGGGTCTTTCCCCTCCTCTATCATAGCATACACCTCCTCTGCAATAGGCAGGTAGAGTCCTTTCTCCTTTGCGATCATATGCAGCGCTTTTGTTGTAGGCACCCCTTCGGCTACCTCACCCAGTGCATCGAGTATCTCTTCCATGCTCTGCCCTTTTGCCAGTCCGAGCCCGACACGGTAGTTTCTTGACAGCGTAGAGCTTGCGGTCAAAAAGAGGTCACTGGCACCGCCCAGGGGTAGAGGAGTCAGGTGATCGCAATCGTACGATCACCGATCACCTGACCCCTATGCCTTAAAACTGCATTTGTTACTCTTTCTTTTCCTTCTGATTTTCCTGTAAAAGTTCCTGTGGTCATGTATTCTACTCCACCTGCGATTATTAATCCTACTGCTAAGATAGAACCTAAAACTACCGATGTTTGAATTAATCAATCTAAATAAATTTTTAATGGTTTATTGATATCACCATTTTTATCTTGAAAAGCAGTCCTTGTTGCTTCTTCTAGGTTTTTCATTCCTGGTAGTTTTTCTAGAAAAATTGAGCCGTCATTACTGTTTACTGTAGTTCCTGTAGCAAAAACATTTACCGAAAATATAAAGCCAAAAATTAATGAAAATATAAAAACTCTTTTTAACATAAAATTATTATACTACATAAAAAGAAAAAAATGAAAATAAAAGAACTACACAAAACTTATCCACAAATAGTTAAATACTTGTTTGACTTATATAAAAAATATGTCATAATTTAGTTAGTTTAATAAAGGATTTTGGTGCTTTTTGCCTTTTGAGGCAAGGAAGCTTATGATATTTTCATCTAAAAACTAAAAGAAAGGAGTTAAGATGAAAAAGTTATTTGTAGTATTAATTTTAGTATTTGGTTTCTTAGCTTCTTTTGCTGGAGCTGAAGCTGTAAAAGATTACAGCTTGGAAGAAATTATTCAAGTAAAAAATGCTCCTACAAAAAATATTGTAGAGCAAGAAATCGGACATGAAATAATGATGTACCAATGGCATCCAGGTAATGAATTTCTAGAAATAAAAGGGTATTATGGAAGCATTAGAGGTAAAATTATAGACAAAGGCATCGAACAAGATACCGATGGTAGAGATTACAACTATGTAATCGTCTACTTTAAAAACTATAATTATTCCGAGAACAGGTATATAAAGTTTATGCAATACTCCTGGAAAAAAGATAGTGTTCTTGCTGTTTCAGGAATTGCAACCCCACCACCAAAAATTCAATTCATAGTTAGAGATAACTCTTGGACCGAGGTAGAAAACTTTAATGAATTTGGTGGTTATGGTGAAGAAATTTACTATGCCGCACTATAAAAAACACGACTACTAAGTCGTGTATTTTTTATATTTTTTATTTACAAGTTTCTTTATCTGTGTAAATTCAGAATTTGGATTTTTTATCATCAACCCTATCATATTCTTTATAAACTAATTTATAAGTACAAGAATCTGATCAGTTTTTTTTCTTTTTTAAAGCATCAAAATATTTTTGACAATCATCTTTCAAACATGAAATAGAGACCCATTTTGTATATTTACTCTCATCTATTTTATCCCCTTTCAAACAAGCAGTATTTCTGCTAGCTCTAAGACCACCATCGTTAGCACAAACTTTAGAAGTAACTCCTTCTAGTCATTTAGATTGCACTATAACACCAGCTATTTTTTCTTCACAATCATTTTCACAAGGTAAATGACATGAATACCCCTGCTTTGATAACTGTTCTATGCAGTCATCCTCCCTTGTTTGAGCACCACTATCATACCTAAAACAAAATTTTGATCCAGCATCTAAATTTCCAAAATAAAATAGAGGGGTCAGGTGATCGATGATCGCATACACACATAAGCACAAATAGCATATCTAAAATCAATATACAACACTCAAGACAAAAGATCCTGCACACTTTTACGAGGGTCTTTCCCCTCTTCTATCATAGCATAAACCTCCTCTGCAATAGGCAGATAGAGCCCCTTTTCTTTTGCGATCATGTGCAGAGCCTTGGCGGTAGGTACCCCCTCGGCTACCTCACCCAGCGTATCGAGTATCTCTTCCATACTCTGTCCTTTTGCCAGTCCGAGCCCGACACGGTAGTTTCTTGACAGTGTAGAGCTTGCGGTCAAAAAGAGGTCACCCGCACCCCCCAGTGAGAGAAAGGTCTCCGCTTTCGCACCAAAGGCTTCACCAAAACGGGTCATCTCAACAAGTCCACGCGAGATAAGTGCTGCTCTGGCATTGTTGCCAAGTCCCAGTCCGTCACTGACCCCGCCGGCAATGGCGATGACATTTTTGTAGGCACCGGAGACTTCTGCACCAACCACATCGTCACTGACATACCCTTTGATAAAATCTGGCAGTGCATCGGCAAATGTCTCTGCAAGCGGCAGGTTGGTAGAGCTGATCATCAGCGCCGTCGGAAGCGACTGCATCACCTCCGCGGCAAAAGAGGGGCCTGAAATGTACGCCAGTCTGTTTTCGGGTACAAACTCTCCGTATATCTCATTGAGAAAGGCTCCGGTGCTTGTCTCTATCCCTTTTGCGGCAACCAGTATCTTCTGTCCTCTGTCCACAAAATGCTCCTTGAGCCACCCTCGGACAAACTGTGCCGGTATCGCCATCACAAGATACTCTTTTGAAAGCGCCTCATCAAGCGGTACGAAATGTTCGATATCCCGTTTCGTTCTGGAACTGATGACCACATCATTTTTTTGTGAGTAGGCATGATAGAGCGCCTGCCCCCACTTTCCTGCGCCTATGACTGCCATATTCATCTACACATCCTTTTTTGCAATCATTTTTTTAAAGATACGAAGCTTCTCCACTTCCCCCATACAGACAATAATATCACCTGCATCAAGGTGATGTTTGTGTCCTGCGGTTACAAACTCGAATCCTTTATGCCGTTCAAAATCGACAAGTCCGACAAGCAGCACATCATAGTGACCGAAATTGACCTCGTCACTCATCTTCCCATGCAGAAATGACCCCTCTGGAATCTCCATCTCCATAAAGCTGATCCCCTCTTTGCTTGTTACAAACTCTTTAAGCAGTTCCGTAGCGATAGGACGGTGCAGCATGTTGTGGATACGGTTTGCACTCACCTCATACATATCGATCACCCGCTTGGCACCGGCAAGACGCAGTTTGTTCGTCACATGTACCGAATCGGAAATAGCCACAATATTGAGTCCCTCCACCAGTGCATTAAGTGAAAGCGTCAAAAAGACATTGTAGTGTTCATCATCCATTACACAGACGATCTGGTCGTACTGCTCAAGTCCCAGTTTTAGAATCTCTGCATCCTCCTCCATATCGATCAGAACGCAGTCAAAACCGTCTTTTTGTGCCTGCTGGCAGTAGTTCTCCTCCTGCTCGACAACCGTCAGTATATAGCCATCCTCTTTCAAACCGTTGGCAATATGCCTTCCGTGATGGCCGTATCCAAAGATCAAGATCTTTTTCATCCCCATGATACCACCCCTTTATGCATATTTCTAAAATGCTCCAGACTGATCTGTCTGCCAATCACCAGTAATACATCATGCGGTTGCAACACTGTCTCTTTTGGAGGATTAAAAAGAAACTCGCCATTACGGTGTATTCCCATAAAGAGCAGTTTGTATGTAGTAAACTCTATCGATGCGATATCGGCGCCTACAAGCCCCTCATGCATCCCCACGTGAATCTCATAAATCTGCGCCACGTCTTTCCCGGTCAAGACCGCATGGAGAGCCTTGTACATTGTTGGCTGGGTGATAGCGATATGGATCATATTGTTTGCAACCTCATGGGGCAGAAGAATGTGATCCGCCCCGGCATACTCAAGTTTCTTGACCATGCTGCTGTCATTGGCACGGGTGATCACCTTGATCTTGCGGGAGATCGCCTTTGCAGTCAGTGTAATATAGATATTTTCAATATCATCAGCAATCAGACACAATACCGTGACTTTGGCACTTTTCGTATTGAACCGTTTGAGCACTTCTGTCCGGCTTGCATCCTCCTGAATAACATTATACCCTTCCCGTTTCGCCGCTTCAACCCGCTGGGCATCCTTTTCAAGAATAATATACTCATCTGAAGAGAGCCTCTCTTTGCGTAAAAACATCTTCGCCAACTGACCGTATCCGCAGATGATCAGAAAAGCATCGCTTTTGTTTATCTTCTCGATCGTACGGTGTTCTTTAACCTCATGGAGTTTTTCGGAAAAAGCTGATACGATGACAGAAGTCGCAAAGGAGATCATCGCAATCCCACTGACGATAATAACCATAGAGATCCCACGCCCCTCCGGAGTCACCGGTGCGATATCACCGAAACCGACTGTTGAGATGGTTACAAGTGACCAGTAGAAAGCATCGAAAAGCGAATTGATATTGGGATTGATCTTCTCCTCAAGCACATAAATCGCGATACCTGCTGTAAAGACGATAAAAAGCAGCAAAAGCAGGAGTGTCAGCAGTTCAAAACGCTTGTTGGAGAGTACCTCTATAAACTGGTTGATGCTTTTGGCATAACGCAGCAGCTTCAGCACCCGAAACAGCCTCAAAGGGCGGTAGGTCGGGAAGATCGCCAAAAGATCAATAATCGCCGAAGGGGTTATCATAAAATAGAGTTTCTCTTTCAACCCTTTTTTCAACGGTGTGGTTACACTGAACGGTTTTTCAAGAAATTTTGCATCCTGATAGGCTTCAAGTATGATCACGGAGAGATCATTCACTACCCATATACGGACAAGATATTCAAGCCCAAAGAGTACCGAAACGACATAAATGTCATACGTGTCCATCCAGTGGGGAACCGGCTGTTTTACCTCATAGACAAGAATAAAAATAGAGGTAAAAATCAGAAAGATAATTGTCAGATCAAAATATTTTTTATAGGGGCTTTTATCATTTTCAAGCAGGTCTCTGACAAAAGACTTGATCGCTCTGTAAGAGGAGGAGGTATGAAGCTTTTGGGCAAAAGAGAGGATCAGTTCATTCATCTTTGCCCGCTCCTCACTTATGAAAGTCTCTGTTTAAGCAGTTCGTTGACTTTGGCAGGATTGGCAGCCCCTTTACTCGCTTTCATTGTCTGTCCGACAAAGAAACCAAAAAGCTTCTCTTTACCCGCTTTGTACTCCTCTACCTTATCTGCATTTGCCGCCAGTATCTCATCGATGATCGCCAAGATCGCACCGTCGTCACTCACCTGTGCAAGTCCAAGTTCATCGATGATCGCGTCAATATCCCTGCTGTCATGCTCCATCATGTAGTCAAGTACCTCTTTGGCACCTTTTCCGGAAACCTTATCTTCACCGATCTTGACAACCAGCATACCGAGTGCTTTCGCATCGACAGGAGAGTTCTCTATGCTGTGACCGCTTTTGTTCAAACGCCCAAGCAGCTCGGAGGTCAGCCATGTCACTGCCATTTTTGCAGCAGCCCCCTCTTCAAGCATCGCTTCAAAGTAGGCAGCCAGCTCTTTGGTGGCGGTAATGACAAGTGCATCTGCGCGTTTGATGCCAAGGGTCTCTACATAGCGGGTCACTTTTTCATCCGGTAGTTCGGGGATGTGTCTTGCCGCCTCTTTCATCTCCTCGGTTACCACTACAGGACGGATGTCCGGCTCAGGGAAGTAGCGGTAGTCTGCTGCCTCCTCTTTACCTCGCATAGAACGGGTCTCACACTTCTCTACATCAAAAAGCCGCGTCTCCTGCACCACCTCCTGCTCATAGACTCCGTCTTCGTACGCCTCTATCTGTCGCTGCACCTCATAGCCGATTGCTTGTGCGATAAACTTGAAAGAGTTCATGTTTTTGATCTCTACACGGGTACCAAACGCCTCCTGCCCTTTGGGGCGCACGGAGACATTGACATCACAGCGGAAGGAGCCCTCCTGCATATTGGCATCACTGATGTCAAGGTAACGCACCAGTGCATGGAGCTTTTTGAGGTAGGCAACCGTTTCCTCACTGCTGCGCAGATCGGGTGCCGAGACAATCTCCAGCAGCGGTGTGCCCGCACGGTTGAGATCGACTTTGGAGTGATTTCCTTCATGCATATTTTTACCCGCATCCGCCTCAAGGTGTGCCTCACCGATACGGATATCTTTCTGTGAACCATCCTCCAGATCAATAGTGATCACACCATCTCTTAGCACAGGTTCATAAAACTGTGTGATCTGATAGGCGCTTGGCGAATCGGGATAGAAGTAGGATTTTCTGTCAAAACGGCTTGCTTCGTTGATGGTGGCATTGACAGCATTGGCAAAACGCATCGCTTTGACAACGGCTTCTTTGTTGACCACAGGCAGCGCACCAGGCAGTGCAAGACAGGTAGGACAGGTGTTGCTGTTCTGATGCTGGGCAAATGAAGTTGGACACCCGCAGAAAAGTTTGGTTTTGGTATTTAGCTGAACATGTACTTCAAGACCGATAACGGTTTCAAACATGGTATTTTTCCTTAAGAAATGGTGGAGGTTATAGTGGTAAATATTATAGCGTTTTGGTTATTTGTACGTGCTGAAGCTGCTAACGCTCTTTGGTGAGTTCTTTAAGCAGAGCGGTCTGTTTTTTCAGTTCATGCAGCTTCTCTTTATTTGTAATGAAATACTCAAGCAGCAGCACACCGACAAGACCGGGAATAGCCCCTACAGCAGCTGACAGCGCGGCAAACAGAAAACTGGTATGATAGAAAGAGAGAAATGAGGTTATCGCCCCTATGAGCATAAGTGCCCATGAGACGCCAAGAAGAAAGTTGATAACAAAGCCCAGAGACTTGCTGCCAAAGCGCATAAAGCTTACACAGCTCCCATCGTGTCGATGACAGGATCCGGCGCTTTTTCATGCTCTTCGTCTATTGCAACTGCACCAGCAAGGTATACATAGATCAGAATCATGAAGACAAATGTCTGAAGCAGTGCAGAGAATGTCAGCAGCAGGTATGCAGGCAGCGGCGCAATGAAAGGAACGAGCATCAGCAGTACCCACAGGAAAAGATCATCCCCCTTGATGTTACCAAAAAGACGGAAGCTCAGAGAAATGATACGTGAGATGTGTGATACGATCTCAATAGGAAACATCAACGGTGCAAGCAGTTTTACCGGTCCGGCAAAGTGTGCAAAGTAGTGTACCACACCATTCTTTTTGATCCCCTCATAGTTGTAGTAGAAAAAGACCATCAGTGCCAGCGGAAGTGTCACGTTGATGTTCGATGTAGGAGACTCAAAACCGGGGATAATACCGATCACATTCGATACAAAAATAAAAATACCCACAGCAGCGACAAGCGGCAGATATTTGCGTGCCAGCGCTTCACCGATCACATCTTTACCCATTGCAATCACACCGCCAAGATAGGCTTCCATAACATTCTGTGTACCGGTAGGTACCGCTCTGAGACTCTTTGTAGCAGATTTTGCGATCAGCACAGCAATAATTGCTACCAGCAGCAAGTGTGCGATCAGTACGGCACTGTGGTTATGCTCTCCCAAAATACCGCCAAGGTAAGTAAATACACCTTCCATGAAACATCCTCTTGAAATAATTTGCTGTATTTTACATAAAAAGGGCTAAATTAACGGTTAATCTGAACAAATAAGTTTGAT
>JALVGO010000239.1 GCA_027029065.1 Sulfurovum sp. | reverse complement strand
TCTTCTCTGCTAAAGGCTTGTCCACCACACCGTTAACTGCTACCACACCGCCAAAAGCGGATACTGGGTCACACTTGAGTGCTTCAGTATAACTCTCAAGCAGCGTATCTTTGATGGCAAAGCCGCAAGGGTTGCCGTGCTTGACGATACAGACGGCATTCTCATCTCCAAAGCTCGAAGCGATCTTGAGTGCACCGTTGACATCGTTGATGTTGTTGAAACTCGCTTCGCTTTTGAGCTGCTTGAAGTGGTTGGTGAAGTGTGCATCGAACTCATAGAGAGCGCCATCTTGATGCGGGTTCTCTCCATATCTTGTCTGGAAGACCTTTTTCCCAGTGATGAACTGGTACTCCCCAAAGCCCTCGTTGAAACGGCGGTTCATGTAGTTGGCGATCATGCTGTCATAGGCAGCGGTATGCTCAAAGGCTTTGATCATCAAGTCGCGTCTGAACGCGAAGCTATCCTCACCTTTTTCCAACGCTTCAATCACAGGGATATAGTCTGCTGTGTCAGTGACAATGAGAACATCATTGAAGTTCTTCGCAGCCGATCGAACCATCGTCGGACCGCCGATATCGATATTTTCGATGATCTCATCAAAATCATCGGTGCGTTCGATGGTCGCTTTAAACGGATAGAGGTTGACACATACCAGATCGATCCCCTCAACCCCAAGCTCTTTGGCCTGTGCAACATGGGCTTCATCGCCCCGCTTGTGCAGAATCCCGCCGTGTACATAAGGGTTGAGCGTCTTCACTCGCCCCTCAAAACACTCGGGAAACTTCGTCACTTCATCGATCTCGATCACTTTGACACCCGCATCGCTAAGCTTCTTGTAGGTACCCCCTGTCGAGATGATCTCCCAACCCAGCCTCTCTAACCCCTGGGCAAACGCTACGATACCGCTCTTGTCACTTACACTTAGTAATGCTCTCATTTTTTTCTCGCTTTTTCTAAATTTCTAATTGATGCCTCTGAATCATTAAACACTGAGGTTTCATTCGATGGCGACAAAGGAGCACCCAACCCGAAGGGCGGCTCTGCCGTTTGCGACTGCCAGAGCTATCGGATGAAACCGGAATTTTTCAGAAAACGCTATTTCCAAATAAGGTGCGTAAATACGCACCCTACATTCGTACCATCTTAAACATTACAGATCTTGCTCAATCGTCCGTGCAAAGGTATTGAAGTAAACATCTTTCACTTTCTCAAGTGGCATTGCTACATCATTGACCTTCACCACATCACCGCCGACCTTACCGATGATATCCGCTTTCAATCCCAGCTTTTGAGCCATCGCTACAACCGCATCGAGGTTCTCTTTGGTCACTTCAAGAATCGCACGGCTTTGTGACTCGTCGAAGATATCACGGCTTTGTGTCACTTTGAGTCCTGCGACGACCCCTTTGTTGCCTACTGCTGCCATCTTGCTCAGTGCGATGGCGATACCGCCGAGGTTGACATCTTTGGCAGCAAGGAGCAGTCCCTTTTTGTTGGCTTCGATCACAAGCTCCCAGAGGGCAAGCTCTTGTTTGTAGTCAAAGCTTGGTAGTTTCCCTACCGTCTCACCGTAGAGCTCTTTGATGTAGAGTGATCCGCCAAACTCTCCTTTGGTCTCACCGATGAGGATGATGTGGCTCTCCTCTTGTTGAAATGCCGAAGGGAGTACGCTCTTCTCATCCTCATTGAGTCCTACCATCGCAATGGCAGGGGTCGGGAATACGGAGATGCCGTTGGTTTCGTTGTAGAGAGAGACATTGCCCGAGACAACAGGGGTATTGAGCGCACTGCACGCCTCTTTGATCCCCTCACACCCCTGGGCGAACTGCCACATCACTTCAGGGTTTTCCGGGTTACCATAGTTGAGACAGTCGGTGATAGAAAGCGGTCTCGCACCTGTCATCGCTACGTTACGACCAGACTCCACAACCGCCAGTGCCGCACCGCCTTTGGGGTCGATGTAGCAGTAGCGCGGGTTACAGTCCGAGCTCATCGCAAGCGCCTTGCCGTTGGCTTTGACACGGATGGCAGAGGCATCAAGGCTTCCGGGGTGCTTGGCGGTGTTGGTCTGCACCATAGAGTCATACTGGTTGTAGACCCACGCCTTGTCCACCACCTCAAGTGAAGCAAGGAGCTTCTCGTACGCCTCCTGATCGTTGACAGGTTTGAAGTCATCGACACTTTTGGCATTGACCTCGTCAAGGTATTTGGGTCTCGCTGTAGGTCTGTCCAGAATCGGTGCCTCTTCACTCACCGGGGCGATCGGCATATCACACACCTTCTCTCCATGCCAGAAGAGCTCCATACGTGCTGTATCGGTCACTTCACCGATGACCGCGACATCCAACTCCCACTTCTCGAAGATATCGATGATCTCCTGTTCGCGTCCCTTTTTGGCACAGATGAGCATACGCTCCTGCGACTCAGAGAGCATAAAGTCATACGGGGTCATCCCCTCTTCACGTGCAGGCACTTTGTCAAGATCCATTCTAAGCCCCGCACCGGTCTTGCCCGCCATTTCAAAAGAGCTTGAAGTAAGCCCTGCAGCACCCATGTCCTGAATCCCTACAATCGCATCGGTCTTGAAGAGTTCAAGACACGCCTCAAGCAGCAGTTTTTCAGTAAACGGGTCACCTACCTGTACGGTTGGTCTGAGTGACTTGGACTCTTCGGTAAAGGAGTCAGAACTCATCACCGCACCACCCAGTCCGTCACGTCCGGTTTTGGAGCCGACATACATCACAGGATTGCCCACACCCGAAGCAACCCCGAGGAAGATCTCATCCTGCTTCACCAACCCGAGAGAGAAGGCGTTGACAAGGATATTGCCGTTGTAGCTCTCATCGAAGCTCACCTCGCCGCCGATGGTAGGTACACCCATACAGTTGCCGTAGCTAC
>JALVGO010000238.1 GCA_027029065.1 Sulfurovum sp. | reverse complement strand
CAAGCCAAAAGTACCCAAAAAGCGTGCCAAGGGAAAGCAGAAAAAAGGTACGGGTTCCTCTCCGGTAAAACAAAATACTCTTTAGGTAAAAGCATACTTGCCAAAACAGGCTTTGAAGCCAATCCTGTATTTTGTTAGTCAGTGAAAAAGTGCTACAATATTTCCATATATCATTAGAGGAAGAAGATATGGCAATACAGGAAACGTATGAGAAACTGGGGCTTTTCTATCTGGGAAAAGATGTGGACAAAAGCAGCCAGGAGGCTACAGAAGCACTGACGCTTCTTAAAAATAAGCACTTTACAACCCATGCTGCAATTATCGGTATGACCGGATCAGGGAAAACCGGTCTTGGTATCGGGATCATTGAAGAGGCGGCTATGGATAATATCCCTGCCATTGTCATTGATCCCAAAGGTGATATGGGCGACCTTTGCCTGACCGATCCTGCATTTCGTTCCGAACACTTTGTACCGTGGGTAAAAGAGGAAGCGGAGGCAAAAGGAGAAGATGTTGACGCATATGCGCAGCAGATGGCAAAAACATGGGAAAACGGGATTGAAAGCTGGGGACAGAGCCGTGAGCGTGTTGCACGCTTTGACGGTGTAGAAAAAACGATCTATACCCCTGGAAGCGCCTCTGGGGTACCGGTCAATATCCTTGCTTCGATGGATGCCCCACCCCGGGAAATTCTTCAGGACAGCGATCTCTTCGCCGCCTATTTGAAAAGTACGGCGGTAAGTCTGCTTGCCCTTGTCGGTGAAGATACAGATGCGCTGGACTCTCCTGAATTTATTCTGCTTGCCCAGATCTTCAAGCAGGCATGGCTTCGCGGAGAGGGAATGGGTATAGAGAAGATCATTGCCCAGATCATCACTCCGCCATTTGGTACCGTAGGGGTATTGCCTCTGGATGATTTCTTCCCGCAAGAGAAACGGTTCAAGCTGGCGACCAAGTTCAATGCACTTCTTGCCAGTCCAAATTTCGCACTCTGGATGCAGGGGCACGGACTTGATATACAAAAACTCTTGTATGATGAAGAGGGGAAGGCGAAGATATCGATCTTTTCGATCGCCCACCTCAATGATGAGGAGAGAATGTTCTTCGTTACCCTTCTGTTGAACCGGTATATTGCATGGATGCGCAGACAGAGCGGAACATCGAGGTTACGAACACTGTTGTATATGGATGAGATATACGGTTTCTTCCCTCCCACCAAAAATCCACCCAGCAAAGAGCCGATGCTGCTGCTGCTAAAGCAGGCACGTGCCTTCGGTATCGGTGTGGTACTCAGTACACAAAATCCTGTAGATCTTGACTACAAAGGGCTCTCCAACATAGGTACATGGTTTATCGGTCGTCTTCAAACCACTCAGGATGTCGACCGTGTCATTGATGGACTCGGGGGACAGGTTGGATCTACATTTGGAAAGCAGGAGATACGAAAACTGCTTTCAAACTTGAAAAAACGTACCTTCTTCTTAAAGAGTGCACACCTTGAAGATATTAGACTTTTTACAACACGGTGGGTGATGAGTTATCTAAAAGGCCCATTAAAGCGTGATGAGATAGCCGCATTGATGACAGAGAAAAAAGCATCACTTTCAAATCATATGCCGGCAGGGGCAGGGCAGCGATCGAACAACAATCTGTCAGCTTCCACCATAACCATTCAGCATATCGATGCGTCTATCCCTCAGTATTATGAGCCGGACGTTGGCGGACGCAATGTCTTTTCTGCAACGATAGGTGCAAAATGCAATGTTCACTTTTTCAATCAGCGCAGAAGTATTGACCAAAGCAAATCCCTTATTCTCTCTTTGCCGTTGGATGAAACAATGGAGCGTGTTGTGTGGGATCAGTCCTATGAAGAGGAGATGGACTTTGAGAACTTTCCAAGTACAGCACCCAAAGAGGCGCAGTTTTCTCTTTTGCCAGAGTGTGTTCTGGAAGACAAAGGGCTTCGCAAAAGCATAAGAGAGCTCAAAGCATTTCTCTACCGGACAGAAAGTATAGTGCTTTGGAAATGTGCAGCCTTAAAGATGGAGTCCAGACCAGAAGAGAGCAGAGGAGATTTTGTTGTTCGGGTAGAAGATGTTCTGCAGGAGAAAAAAGAGGACGCCATTGAGAAGCTCAAAGAGCGCTTTGCGAAAAAAGAGAAGGTACTCAAAGAGCGTTTGGAGCGGGCACAGGCACGTGTTGAGAAGGAGTCGGCAGATTCAACAAGTTCTCTCATTGAAGCAGGTATATCCGTTCTGGGGGCACTCTTTGGAAAGACCAGCATTACAAAGATAGGACGTGCGGTAAACAAAGGTGGCAAAATACTGAAAGAGCGTGATGAAATGAGCCGTGCGGAGGCAAGGGTTGAGGATATTATGGATGATATTGAAGCGCTTGAAATAGAGATGGAAAGCAAAATAGATCAGTTGGATGAACGGTATTCACTGGAAAAATATGAAATTACTGAAGTAAAGATTAAACCGAGAAAGACCAATATTTATATCGATACGTGTGCCATTGTATGGCGCACATAGGCAAAACCTGACTGAATAGATGGATAAAGTAAACTTTAAATGAGGTTTTCCTATAATTGCTTAGATTTATTACTATATATTATCTATTTATAGTAGGAGAATAAATATGATTACATTTACAAATGTAAAAAGCAGAGAGAAGGTTACAAGAGAAGATACCAAAGAGGAGGAGTTTATCTACGAGGGAAAACCCCTGTTGCTCGAAACAGATATGGATGGTGTTATTACCTATGCAAACCGCAGATTTATGGAGATCAGCGGCTATACAAAAGAACAAATCATCGGATCTCCCCACTGTGCCCACATGCATCCCAATATGCCACAGTCTGTTTTTAAGGATGCCTGCCAAAAAACCTCTGTGGGGAAAACGTGGAGC
>JALVGO010000237.1 GCA_027029065.1 Sulfurovum sp. | reverse complement strand
GTCTATGCAGCAAGCTATCTATCACAGAACTTTACCTTTGACCCTACTGTAAATATTGTAAACGGTGGTGTACAGGGGATCAATCTATTCAACTACTTTCTTGAGGGGGATCCTATCTTGATCCTTGATACCATCGAGCTGGATGATGCGCCTGCTGCGATCTATGCGATACCGGCGCAAGAGCTTTCTGGGTATGGACTCAACAGTGGCGGCGCGCATGAGATCGGAGTGATACAGGCACTTGATATGCTTGAACTGCAAGGCTATGAAACGCCGGAGACGATGCTCATAGGTATTGTGCCGCACCATGTAACATTTGAAATTGCTTTAAGCAAAATGATTGAGGATGCCTTTGAAGGGTATATTTCGGTGGTATTACAGTACCTGAAGAAAAAAGGGATCGAAGCTGCGCCAAGGTCTTCTAAAGTATCGTTGCAAGAGATCATCGACCGCGCCAATGATCCAAGCGCCATTCACACCATGCGAACCTAGATTTAATGAAGGGCACTAGCGGAGTTATGATTTGACGATGCTTGTCTCCCAGCCGTCATAGCTTGCACCGTGCGCTTCGAGCAGATCGATCAGGGTAAGCGTCAATGCATCAATGTCATGATAAAAGGGCTTATCGATACGATAGAAGCTCAGCCCTTTGATACCCTCTTCATTTTCAATCTCATTTTGCACCCTAAAGCCCTCGGCTTCAAGCTTTGCTACCAACACCTCTTTTTGTGCCTCATCTTCGCTAAAGAAGAGTTTGTGTTCAATCGCACGGGGAAGATGGAGGTTGTCTTCTTTAAGGCGCATCGCATCGCATGCTTTATGGTTTTGGATGATCTGCCACTCTTTGGCTGTCGGATAGAGAAGGTTTTGGTAGTATGCCCACGCCTCATCATCCTGATATCCGCTACTGATCTCATAGCTGCCAAACTCATCGAGTGCAAAGTTGAGAAAATCCTGCCAGTTATAGGTAAACTGAAGATAATACAAAAAGGTTACATGCCCATCGCTAATGACACGCCCGACATACTTCCCGATACGAAACTTAATAAGCGATGCTTCAAGCTTGTCCTCAAGATAGGCAATTTCGGGCTCTTCTGATGCGCTTAGCATTCCCCGTTCGTTGGGTTCTTTGAGTTTGACTTTAACAAAAGCGATAATGGGATAGATATATCGGATCGCCTCTACTTCCATTGAAATTCCGGCATTAAAGAGTACCGAAGCGGGTTTACCGTCGATACTCTTCATATAAAGTTCCCAGTATTCTTGCATTATCTTCTCCTTATTTATTTTCCCAAAAACCATCGGTTTCATTCGATAGCTCTAGCAGTCGCAAACGGCAAAGCCGCCCTACGGGTTTGGTGCTCCTTTGTCGCCACCGAATGAAACCTCCATAAAGTTGTTTGGAGGGCTCTATTCCATTTCCAAACTCATGAGGTACATCTCTTCCCCATCAAGCACCTTGACTTTTAGACTCTCGCACTTGATGCAGAAGTAACGCACCTCATCCGTCTCAAAAACATGCCCGCAGTCGCGGCACTCTAGCTTGAGTCTCTGCTCATTGATGATAAACTCCGCATCTGTACACATTGTTCCCTCTTTAAAGGTATCGAACGCCACTTTAAGTAGATGTATCTCGATGCCGCTCATCACTCCTATTTTGCAGACCACTTTGGTGATCTTCTGGGCGCTGTTCTCTTGCGCGACCGCTTCACATTGGTTGAGCAGCGCCTGTACCACACTGTATTCATGCATATGCTTTATCCTTGTTTGTTGGTGTTGCAAAGGGACAACACCCTATAGATTTTAACCGTTTTGGAGTCTCTCTTGGACAGATTTTATAGACAAACTCTCGTCTGAGCGTATGAAAGGGACTATCTTCTTCCCAAAACTCCGGATACATCACCTCGATCTCCCGCTCTTTGCACTGCTCAATCTCCTCTGCGTGTATCTCCAGATACTCCTGCTTCTCCCAAAGATAGTCATCATCGATCTTTGACTTGGCAAAGGCATGCAGCGATGCATCATATGCCTTTGTCTCAAATACTGCATCAATCATACCGATGGTATGTGCCTCCTGAGCAGAGATAGGCAGACACGCATCGAGTAGCTTCTGCGCTTTGTCATGCCCCACTCTTTTAGGCAGTGTGTAGGTGTGGTATTCGCTGCCTGTAAGCCCCAGTGTTTTGTAGTGCGGGTTGAGCACCACGCCTTGGCGACCCACGACAAAATCACACGCCAAACCAAGAAATACACCCCCTGCCCCCGCATTGCGATGAAACGAAGCGATTGTTACCACATCCTCAGCAAAGAGGATCGAACGGATCAGGTCATTCATCGCATTGATATTTGCCCAGCCATCCTCTCCTTGCTTTTGGCTATCTTCGAGGATGTTGAGGTGGATACCGTTGGAGAAGAAGTCCTCGCCGCCCATCAACACCAGTACATCACACGCATCAGATAGATACTCTACAGCATACTTGAGCCGTATGCACTGCGCGGTACTCATCGCACCGTTATGAAAGTTGAAGTGCAGGTATGCCACTTCCTCTTTTTGCGCCACCCACACTTCATGGAAGGTATCGTAGCTGCGGTCAAATATGAGCGGTAGGCGCTCCTCTTTGATGCCTTTGAGCCTCTCTTTAAGCACATAGGTAGCAGGCAATTTGAACTTCCCCACCTCCTTAAGGTGACTGATCCACACTGCGCCATCTATCGTGCCCAGACAGATCGCCCCATCTCGTTTGGCAAGTACCTCTTTAGGCTTGCCGCGAAACTTCGCCTCTTTGTGTGCGCCGTAGAGATAGCACGGCACCCCCAGTATCTCATCAAGCACACCCGGATGCGAATCGGAGAGGTAAATCTTTTGGATGATTATCTCTGTAGTGTCATGCTCCCAGTCTATGGCACGCATCTGCTGGGTAAATTGCGTATGAAGCGGGTTGAGTATCTGCGGAATACTCTCACTGTTTTGAAAATGTGCAAAAAAATGCTCCAGTGCCTCAAGCGATGCCGTTACAATCTCTCTTCGATAAAGCGATGCCTTGTAGGTCGTACGCACTGCAAAGTTCATCTCAGCGTAAATATCGCCCCCGTCATATGCCTTATTGGCTCTAAGTATGGTGACGCCCCACTGTTTGCTCTTGCTCTGCAAGGCATGCTCTAACGCATTGGGTCCTCTGTCGCCTCTGGGACCAGGATGAAAGATGAATGCAGGATAGACATCATAGATACTTGGCGGCAAATAACGCTTCAAAAAGGGGCAGAGAATCATATCAGGTGCAAATGCCTCTACCTCCTGTAGCATCTGTTCTTCGGTGACCGCATACGCAACAGCCACCTCTTCGCCTCTATCCTTGAGGGAAACATAGACTGCTTGTGTCAGTGAGTTGAAGGCAGTAACAAGTAGGAGGATTTTCATGGCTTTATTGGGTACACTTTGTCTCAATATCCAAACTAACAAACCCTTTATCGTTAGTTACAATCAAATCAGCCCCCATTTTCTTTGCACATACATATTGCAAAGTATCTTCATAATCCATATAGGGCATTTTGCTATCTTTGCATAAGTTGATCGCCTTTTGTGCATCACTTTTTTCCACAGGTACAACCTCACAGAATGCTGTGATCTTTTCGAGTGCATCCAGTGCTACCTCTTGTGATACTTTTTTGCGACTTTTTAGTATAAAAAAGGTGTTGGTCAATGTGTCGGAATTGATATAAAAATCCGATCCTTCCTGAAGCAGCTCATCAATCAGTCCAATAGATGATTTGCTAAAATGTCGTTTTGTGTCAAACAGATCCAAAATAATATTGGTATCCAAATATACTTTAGTATCCATGTTTTTCCGTCAAATAATCCATTCTGGCTTTCTTGATGTCAACATCACCAATCATACCGCTAAGAGAGCCTTTGAGCGCCTCAAGTGCTTCTAACTTCTTTTTTTTGCGTATCTGCCCATATCTCTCTTCGGTCATCTCTTGCACGATCTGGGTTTGTGTTTTTCCCTCCACTTTAGCCAACTCCTCAAGGTGCTTTGCCACCTCTTCTTCAAACAGGAAGTTCTTGCGTATCGTCATTATATATCCTTTTATACATATAATATTGTATGTATAATATCATATTCAGACAAAATTAGCAAATCCGAGGCAGCAACTCGCCTGTTGGCAGATCCAAAAAGCGTTTGGTTCCCCATGAGGAGTTTAGGATCACTTTGCCATCATGCTGATGCGTTACGGTACCTATAGCGGTTGCATCTGCATGGAACTGTTGCAGTACCTCTATGGCTTTGGGTTCATCCTCTGGCAAGATAGCCAGTACAAATGTGCCTTCATTGGCGAGATTGACCGCCTCAAAGCCGAGCATTTCGCAAATGCCTCTCACCTCCTCGGATACTGGGATCTTCTCCTCATCGATCTCGATGCAGACTTCACTTGTCTTTGCCCATTCGTTCAGTACTGCTGCCACGCCCCCTCGGGTTGCATCACGCATGGCTGCAATCTTTACCCCCGCATCGATGAGGGCTTTGACTTGCGGGTAGAGCGAGGCGCAGTCAGTCTCCAGAGTGCTCTCAAGGGTGATGCCCTCCCTTGTGGCAAAGATCGCTGCTCCGTGTCTGCCAATGTCACGGCTGACGATAACACGCATCCCCTCTTTAAGATTGTGTGCGGAGATACTCGGCTGCATGATCTCTCCTATACCCGTCGTATTGATAAAGAGTTTGTCCACACTGCCTTTGGGGACGACTTTGGTATCGCCACTGACAATGATGGCGCCGTTGATCTCCAACTCCTTTTTCATGGAACGGACGATCTTTTCAAGTTCGCGTGTCGAGAAACCCTCTTCGATGATCACGGAACAGGTTAAGTACTTAGGTTTTGCCCCCATCATTGCTATGTCATTGCAGGTGCCGCAGACCGCCAATTTGCCGATGTCGCCTCCTGGGAAGAAGAGTGGCGAAACAGTAAAGGAGTCTGTTGACATTACGATATTCTCATGAGCCACATTCAGCACTGCCGCATCCTCGCTCTTGGAGAGAATATCGTTCTTAAAGTGTTTGTAGAAGATACCGGCGATGAGTTCATTGTTCTCTTCACCGCCGTTACCGTGGGCTATGGTGATTGTTTTGTTCATTTTCTCTCCCTAATGTGTGGTTCACACCCTTAATAAATAAAAGCATTGCACAGCAATGCATACATAAACTATTCACTCTTCACGAAGTGATAAGGTTTCCATACTTGTAATACGCCGCACACGCCCCTTCGCTGCTCACCATACAAGAGCCAACAGGCGTTGTCGGCTTGCATGCCGTACCAAAAATGGTACACTCAGGCGGTTTTGCCATACCTCTGAGGATATCGCCGCAGATACAGAGCTTGTGATCCTCTATCTCTGCCAGAGGCAGAACCTCTTTGTAAAGCACCTCGACATCATAGTTGGCGTAGGCATCTTTGAGCTTCAATCCACTCTTGGGTACATTGCCAAGCCCACGCCATCTAAAGAGATCAACTTTGTCAAAATAGGTATTGATAAGCCTTTGGGCATTGAGGTTACCCTCATAGCTGACCACCCTTTTGTACTGCACTTCAAGCGCACAGCGGTTCTCTACAAACTGCTTGACGATCATACTGATGCCCTCCATCACATCTACCGGTTCAAAGCCACTGACAACCACCGGACGACCATACTCTTTGGGGAACTTCTCATAGATCTTGCTGCCGGCAATTACGCTCACATGACTCGGCCCCAAAAAGGCATCGATCTGGTTGTTGTAACTGTCTACATGCTCATCTCTGCTGTCGATGAGTTCAACCATCACTTCGGGTACAGTGACATGGTTGATATGAAAGAGGATATTATCGATCCCCTGTTTGATCACCTGATCGAGTAGCACGGCTGTCATGGGTGTCGTGGTTTCAAAACCGATCGCAAAGAAGATCACCGTTTTATCGGGGTTCTCCTTGGCGATCTTGAGACACTCCATCGGCGAATAGACGAACCGCACATCCGCCCCCTTGGCACGCGCATCCTGCAAGCTGCCGTTGCTTCCTGGCACTTTGATCATATCCCCAAGGGTTACCAAGATGACATCAGGCTGCATTGCCAACACATAGGCGTGGTCGATGCGCTCTTTTGGCATGATGCAGACCGGACATCCAGGACCATGAATGAAGTTGATGTTTTTGGGCATCAGCTGCGGGATACCGTACTTCATGATCGAATGGGTATGCCCGCCGCACACCTCCATGATATTGATGGTGCGGCTTAGCTTTGCTGCATCTTCGGCGATGATTTTGGCATAGGCCTGCAGTGTTTTACCGTCGCGAAAATCATCATAGAGGTTTTTGAGTTCAAGTTCAGCCATTTCACTGCTCACCGCTACCTACTACCTGCTCGCTACTTCCGCGGTTTGGACAGTTGTCATCTTCAAGGATTGCCTGCCTGCGCTCCTCTTCATCCATCAGTTCCAGTATCTCTTTGTAGGTTTCTATGGAGGCAAGCGCTTCGGCTTCATCGATCTTGTTCATCACAAAACCGATATGAAGCAATACATAATCACCCACTTTCACCTCATCATCCGCCATCATCATCAAATTGGCTTCTCGCTGCACACCCATCGTATCAACAGTACACATCGTTTTATCTTCCGAGACTTTCACAACTTTGCTAGGAATTGATAAACACATACATAATCCTTTATTGTTTTTGGTGCGTGATTACGCACCCTACATTCATTTTCAATTTTCAATCAACAAAAAATGTTATCGCATCTTTCTTTTAAATTCTATCCACTCGGCTACTGCTTTAATAGAGTCTATATCGTTGATATTGACTTCAAGAATATCTACATTGGGTTTGATGCGTCTTGCCTCTTTTTTCTCCGCCTCTATATCATACTTGAAGTAGGGCAGAAGATCTGTTTTGGTGATGAGTACCAGATCGGCTTGCCTGAACATCACAGGATATTTGGCGATCTTATCTTCCCCTTCGGGTACCGATACCAGTACGATGTTCAGGTGTGTGCCGACATCATAGCTTGCGGGGCAGACAAGGTTACCGACATTCTCTACAAAACAGACATCCATCTCCTCAAGCGGCATATCGTGCAACCCTTTGTGCACCATAAAAGCATCAAGATGACAAGCACTCCCTGTCTGTATCTGCATGGCAGGGATCCCTTTGGCTTTGAGCCTGTCCGCATCACGGTTGGTCTCCAAGTCCCCTTCGACCACACCGAAGCTGAACGGCGCCACATCGGCAAGGTATTCCAATAGTGTGGTTTTTCCGCTTCCGGGACTGCTCATGAGGTTGATCCCCAGCACCCCTGCTTTTTCAAGATGGGCTCTGTTGTGATCTGCCTCATGGTCATTCTTGTCCAATATTTTTTGAATAACCGAAATGGTCTTGGCATCATTCAACTGCGGGTTGTGATGCAAATGTTCGTGAGCCTTTTGATGCTCTTCACTCTCTTGATGATGATGCTCGTGGTGACGGGTATGCTCCGCTCCACCGATACTACATCCGCACTCTGTACACATTCTTCTCTCCTTTATCCTAATAGTATATTGCTACCGACGATCAGCGAAATCACACCAGCCGTTGCAAAGACACGCCGCACATTGCTTAGTGAATCCAGTAGATGCTCATTGATATAAAGAATAACAAAACCAAAACTGACAAAAATAAGCATCACTCCTGCCGTAAATGCCGCCACAAGCGTAAAATCTACATGTCCGCTTCCTACGGCGCCAAGGGTAATGAGCATCCCTCTTACACCGCCCGCCCCCATGAGAAGTCCCATCGTAAATGAAGAGCTTTCTACGATTGCCTCTTCATGTTCATGCGATTTTCCAAACCAGATGTGAAGATGTTCTTTGCCCTCATGCATGTGTTTATTGAGGTGGATACGATCTGTTGCCACCATGAAAAGCAAATATACCCCCATACCGATAATAACCGTTGCAGAGATGAGATCGCCCCACTCCAATATATGATGCGACAAGGGAAACATCTCCAGTACTTTGGCAAAAAGAAAAAGACTCAACCCATGCCCAACGGCAAACAAAACAGTGATCAGCAGTGTTTTGGACTTCTCTTTCCCGATTGAGAAATCTGCAATAGCCGTTAAATGGTCTGGTCCAAATGCGTGCAGTATGCCATACCAAAAAATAAGCAGCAGTGAAATTTCCATAATCAGCCTTTAAAGTGAATGAATATTCAGTAATAGTAGTCATTTAAATTTAAGATGGCATTAAAAAAATAATTTCTACTCTATTTTAGGGACTAAATGCTATTATACTCTATGCATTGTCTCTACTGTAACCACCCCTATACCTATCTGCTTGGCAATAAACAGCGAAAATGCAGCCGCTGCAAACGCAGATTCTCTCCGGCAAAGCAAGAGAGAAAATCCCTTTTGTGGAAACTTTTTGTTGAGGGTAACACCGCCACACAGAGTGCCAAAGATACCGGTATGCATATTGTAACGGTACAAAAG
>JALVGO010000236.1 GCA_027029065.1 Sulfurovum sp. | reverse complement strand
AGTATAATTTTTTATTCTGTTTTGAACTGTAAAACTCTAATCCAATCAAAAGAATTGCAATTATTATCAAAATATAGAACATTTATTTGTTCTCCTTTGCATCTAACGACTGAATTGAGAAATATTTGAGCCGTTAGGGTCAAATATTTCTCTCCAATGATTTGTTATATCTTTCCTTCCAATAGTAAGGTTCTCTTTGAAGTTGCATGACAGCTAGAACAATAATCTCGTCATTCCTTTGGTAGTAAATGATTCCAAACGGAAAACGATTTGTCAAGCATCTTCGTATATCTTCATCAATTTTTTGCCAAGCAGTTGGAAACTCTAAAACTCTTTGAATCGTTTTTTGAACTTCATAAGCAAACTCGGCACCAAGTCCCACTTTGCATTCTTCATAATAATCAACTGCAACATTTAACTCAATTTCAGCCTCAGGGTGAAACGAATAAGTCATTTAAGATTGTAATCTTTTTGCTATTTTTTGAAATACTTCATCTCCATCGACAAGGGCAACGGAGTTAGTTTCAATCTCTCTTTTTCTTTTGTTTGCCTCTTTTATCCAAAGTGCATCTATGGAGTTATCTATAGGTGTAATACTTGATAGTATCTTATCAACTAATTTAGTTTTTAAATCTATCGGTAAAATATCTATTTCATCAAAAAGTTCTTTTTGTTTTAATGCCAACATAGCTAACTCCTGTTTTGGATGCAGAATATTATAACAAAATTGTCTATAAAATTTTATTATTTTTCACCATAGTCTTATTGAAGGCAATGCAATACTACCAGATATAACGGTTGAAGATAGCCAATAAATTGCCGTAGGTAATTTATTGGCTACTCTGACTTGTTATACTCTTTTGATGGTTTTCAAGAAGTTTTTTGCCATGCACTACAGCTACAAATAAAATTTCCTGTGCATTTACTTTATAGATTAGTCTGTAGCTATAAACAAATATTTCGCGAATCAATGGGTCGTTGAATTCTGGAACTTTTCTACCTAATTCCGAAAATTCCTGTAGCATTTCTGCTTTTTCAAAAAATTTTGAAACAACCGATTTTGCGTAAATCGGAGAATCCTTTTTTATATATGTTGCGATTGATTCGATATCTTCAAGAGCCTCCTCTGACCACTTTAGAGTGAAAGCCATTTAGCCATTCTTTGTTTTGCTTTTTCGTGTGAAGAAACTTCACCATTTTCAGCACGGCTTATACCATTTTTGATTTTTTCAACAACATAGAGATGATATTGTATATCTTCGTAAGTGCAGTCATCAGGAAGATTTTGAATTATTTTTTGCGCTTCTTGTTTTATGGCAACCATATTGTACCTCCTTTTTATTTGAATTATAACATAGATGTTTAGAATACAAAAATCAATCCTATGATAGCAGGTATAATAAAAACCAATATCAAGAGGACAACACCTTTGTTGAAACTCTTTTTTTCTTCTTCAACTTGCTTATGGTCATTAATAATTTTATTTTTAAAATCATAGTCCTTTCCCTTTTTAATATCTTCTATAATTTCGGCTATACTTTTTTCAGTTGTGTTAAAAAAACTGTTTTTTGTGTCAATTGCAAAGAAAAATTCACCAATTTTACCATTATTGTCATCATATAAAACAAGACTTGTCCATGAAGCACTAATAAGTCTATGCCCTTTACGAATATGCTTTATTTCAGTAGAAACTTGTTTAATATCAAACTCTTTATTATTATTGATAATGATTTTATCTCCATACAATCTTAGAGATCTATACAAAGATAAACTCTCAAAAACAGGTAAATACCAATATAAAATTACCAAAATAATCGGAATAAATATAATACTCATCATTATGAAACCAGGAGTATCATCATTAAAAAACAGTGAGCTGCCAGCACCTATCAAATATAAAAAAAGAAATAACTGTATATTAAACGATAACAAAACATTTTTCTCAGGATCTTTTTTATATTTAATTTCGTAGATGAGATTATTCATTATTTTCCTAGTATAACTATTTATATACACACATTTTACACCAAACTCCTGAAAAATCCAGTATTAATATCATATCTGTTTGTGTGTTAAATATAAAAAAGTATGTCATTTTGAAATATTTTTAAACACTATCGAAAAAATTTCATACAATTCTTACAAGAATCGCGTGTGTTATTTTGAAATAGCATATTTAACACATAAGTTTGTGTGTTAATTGGAAAATCTGGCAATAACATACAAAATGTTACTTAAAGGAGGAGAAGCGAAATGGGTGAAAAAAAGAAAAAACTCTTAGATATCGTACGAGAAAAAATACGATTGAAACACTACAGTTACTCAACCGAACGTACATATGTGCATTGGATCAAACATTACATCTTTTTTCACAACAAAACACATCCAATCAAGCTGGAGAAAATACACATCGAGCAGTTTCTGACCAAATTGGCAGTCAAAGACAGGGTGTCACCTACCACACAGAATCAAGCCTTTAGTGCTCTGCTGTTTTTGTATAGAGAAGTGTTAGGGGTAGATATAGGTGGGTGGGATATTCAGGCATTGAGGGCACAGGAGAGGAAGCGTATCCCTGTAGTGTTGACCAAAGAGGAGGTGCGAAAGATACTGCTGCACATTCCAAGTGAGTATAGCCTCATAACGCACCTGATGTACGGGTGTGGACTGAGGATGAATGAAGCCCTGAACCTTCGCGTCAAAGACATTGACTTTGGATTTGACAAGATATACATTTGGGACTCCAAATCGCTAAAAGACAGAACTGTACCGTTACCGCAAAGTCTAAAAGCCAAACTTTTAGAGCAGGTCAACAAGATCACACAGCTCCATCAGGAGGATCTGAAAGCCGGGTATGGCGGTGTGTATATTCCGTATGCGTTGAGCAAGAAGTACCCCAATGCCACATATGAGACCAAATGGCAGTATCTTTTTCCTATGAAAAATATCTCTATCGACCCACGCACCAAAGCAAGAAGAAGGCACCATCTCCATCCTCAAACATTAGGTAGAAACATCAAAGAGGCAGCCAAAAAAGCACAACTCAACAAGCGCGTCACCTCCCACATCTTCCGACACTCCTATGCTACCCACCTGCTGCAAAGTGGTATAGATTTACGCTCTATTCAAGAGTTACTGGGTCACAAGTCGGTAGAAACCACGATGGTCTACACGCATGTAGTCGCAGAGATGAACAAGGCTAAGGTCATGAGCCCGTTGGATATGATGGCGTAGATCGTCTATAAAAAGTTGAAGTCTGCATTGCCACGCAGGAGCATGGTAACGAGAAAAGTTCAAACTACTCCCTACTCCCTAAAAACCTACTCCCTATTCACCTCTATCTTCGTCGCCGTTAAAAAAAGATACCCCCTCCCCGTGACTGTGACGCGGTAGCGTTTTTGCTGGAGGTAGCGTTTGGCGAACATGAGGTCGTTGAGTACCAGACTCATCTCGCTCATCGTGTAGTTGGGGGCTTTGGCACCGTAGAGGAGTTCTCCATCTCGCCACCTGGCGTTGGGGAAGCCGAGGATGAGGGCGCTCTCATCGCTTAGGTAGGTCTGTACCAGCTCCATCAGCAGCGGTTTGAAGGCAATGCCGGGGCTTTGCAGTGTGCCAATGGAGATGAGCAGGTCGAAGCGCCCAAGGTTTAGTGTGTCAAGGTTGTTGATGTCGTGGGTGTAGAAGCGGACGTTTGGTTCAGGAAAGGCTGCACGTGCGGCTTCTATGGCACTTTGGGAGTGGTCGATACCGATAAGTTCCATGGATTGATATTGTTTACTATCAAGCATATTTCGGATCACTTCAAACTCATCGGCACGGTTGATGCCAAGATCAAGGATGCGCTTTCGGCGTAGCAGAGTAACATTGTGCAGTGCCTGGCGGAAGTAGTAGAAAAAGTCCGGTTCCTCCATCTTGTGTATCTGTGCAAAGGGGGAGTCGGTGCCGTACTTCTCCTCCTTCTCCAATACCGGCGCATCATGAAACGATGCACGTTTGGTGATCTTCTCAAATGTCACTCTGATATGCGGTGTACCTGCTACACGCTCAGGGGTCAGCATGCGACAGCCAAGCAGTTGTGCCAGCTCATCCCACGCACGCAGACTGCGGTAGCGGTACGCCCTCCCCTCCGCCTCGACAAGCGTACCGGCGTAAACCCCGCGGTGCGAGTCTGGGTTGAGTACCTCAAAAGAGATGTACCGCTCACTCTGCAATGCATCTTCAAAATCTGCAAGGATGGTCTGTAGGGGTTCGTTGGTAAAAGTCATCTTGGCTGCTTTTCGTGAAGGAGTACGATCTCATACTCCAGATAGTCAAGCGGGTAGGTCTGCATGAGCTGTTTCATCGCTTTGTAGCCAAGCACGTTGCGCCCTGCCCCGACGCCGCTTTGTTTCATGTAGCGAAACATCTCCCTGACTGAAGAGAAGGTGCGTGCGTACTCCAGTACCTCTATGTCACTCTGAAAGTGTTTTTCAAGCAGTTTTACGGTCTCTTCCCTGCTGTGCAGCAGTGGCGGCAGGTTGGCGGTTTGGTAGAGGGTTTTGAAGGTATTGGCGGTGAAGATTGCCAGTGAGACAGGGGCTCTGAGAGAGGCGATGTTGCCAAGGACAGCATCAAGATCGTCAGCCCACTGGAGTGCTGAAGCGGAGATGATGCGCTCATAGGGCGTTTTAGCAAGACGCTTAAAGAGCGCAGCGTCGTTAAAGTCCCCCTGTATGAGTGAGACATGCGCTTCCTTCGGGTGCAGTGCCAGCATCCCCTCGGCAAAGTCCACTCCGGTAAAGTGCTCCATCTCCCAGCCGATGGCACGGTAAACACCACCGTTTCCACAGCCGATATCGAGTACCCTCTTTGGTGCATCATCGATCTTTGCAACAAGCGCCTGAATGACTTTTTGCTGAATCATATTGACACGGTTATAGGCTTTGGCATTGCGGGAGAACTCTTTTTGGATTTTCATACAGATCCTGCGTCGGTAAAGTGTGAAGTATTATACGATTGTTTTCGTTAGAGTCAGGTAGCCCTTCCGGACATGGGGAGGGAGAAGAAATTGCTCTTGGGGAAGAAACAATCTGTCTCGGAAGGGACTAGGCGAATTATACAAAAGAAAAGTTAATTGAACGTTAATTGACGCTATATTTTGCATACGCTATGATTGCAAAAGAATTTTTATGTGGAGAAATGATGCAATATGACCTGATTGTGGTAGGTTCCGGTGCTGCTGGAATGATGGCTGCTATTACAGCAGCACGACGTGGCAGCCGGGTTCTGCTGCTTGAAAAACTCTCCAAAATAGGTGCAAAGCTCAAAGCCACGGGCGGTGGACGCTGTAACCTAACCAATACGCTTGACAACGAAACCTTCATGCAGCGTTTTGGACGTGACGGCAAGTTTATGATGCCGGCTCTTGATGCGCTTGACCATACCGCTTTACGTGCTTTTTTCGAAGAGATAGGTGTAAAGAGCCATGCACCTGACGGCTACCGTGTTTTCCCTGTAACACACAGTTCCCAGACCATCATCAACGCAATGGCAGATGAGATGGCAAGAGTGGGCATTGAGATCGTGTGCGGGGAGAAGGTCGTAACACTCGAACATGACGGTATGCAGGTTACCGGTGTCAAGACAGAGAAAAGAAGCTACTCAGCCGCATCGGTTGTCATTGCCACCGGCGGCAAGGGGTATCCGATGCTAGGTGCGGAGGGAGACGGCTACGAGATCGCCAAAGCAACAGGACACAAAGTCACACCGCTCTACCCTGCCATGATGCCGCTGAAACTCAAAGAGACATGGGTGACACACTGCCGTGCCGACACCATCGCAAAGGTGGAGCTGCGTGTTGATATGAAAAAATATAAAAAGCTCCATGCCAAAGGGGATCTCATCTTTACCAAGGATGGTATACGCGGTCCGGTCGTGCTTGATTTCTCCCGAGAGATCACACCTTTGCTCTCAAAGTTTGAGGAGGTACCGCTGCTTGCCAACTTCACCAAAGGGATGAACGAAGAGCAGCTGCGCGCACACTTCAAAAAGCATGTGAGCGCTCACTCCGAAAGTACCCTGCTGGAGATCATGACCACCCTGCTCCCCGAGTCTTTGAGCCGTCAGCTCTGCATACTCGCCGGTACAGACCCAGATAAGACCCCTGCCAAACAAGAAGGTGCGGCAAGAGACAGACTCTTCAAACTGCTTGTCTGGACACCGCTAACAGTCAACGGACATGATGGCTTTAAGATGGCGATGATCACACGCGGCGGCATCCACCTCAAAGAGATAGACCCCTATACGATGGAAAGCAAAAGGCTCAAAGGGCTCTACTTCTGTGGAGAGGTGATCAACCTTGATGGCCCCTGTGGCGGGTATAACCTGCAATGGTCGTTCTCAAGCGGCTATCTGGCAGGAAGCGCATCAGTAGTTTAAGTTACATTACTTTATGTAGATTGCTGTTTCAACAAGCAAATACACCAATGGTTAACCAATATATACTAATATTGTGAGAAAAAACAGGGAAATCCACATGTTGAAGCGATGCATCTTTTTTCTTGCCGGTCTGGTACTCCTTATGCCCCTTTACGCCGACTATACACTCAAACTGGGCAAACGACATCCAAGCCGCATTGACCACATGCCCAAAGGTAAGGTGGCAGATATGTGGAAAATCCCGCAAAACCCCGCCTATTATGCCAAACAGATCAAGCCGTGGCCAAAGTGGAAACAGAAACGTGCGGACAAGCTGTTCAACCAAAAATATTTCAAACCTTGGAGACTCAAAAAGCTTGACATCCCCGCCAAAGACTTTGGATGGGAGATACGTTTTGTAACCAAAAACACCATCTACACGGAACACGGCAAAAAGATTCCCGCTTCTGTATATAAACGCTGGATAGCCAATGCCAACTACAAAGCCAAAGACAGCAAACGCTACTATGCCATTACGACAGAACGTGCCAATGTCCGTGCCCTGCCTACAACACAAGCTTTCTATCTCGATCCACGGCGTGTGGGTGAAGGATTTCCGTTCAACTACAACCAAAACTCGGCACTGCACATGAATGTACCGCTGTATGTTTCCCATTTCTCCAAAGACGGCAAGTGGGCATTTGTCCGGGCATCCTACTCTTTTGGGTGGGTGAGGGTAAGAGATATTGCATTTGTGGACAAAAAGTTTATGAAGGCGTTTGAAAACGGAAAGTATGCCATAACAATCAAAGACAATCTGCGCATCTACAATGAACGGGGCAAAGCGATCAGTCTTGTAAAACTGGGTACTCTCTTCCCTGTCGCCAAAGACGGTGTACGGTACCTGTGTGCGGGAAGAACAGTGAACGGACAGGTAAGACTGAAAAAGGTGCGGGTTGTCGAAAAAGGACTTATTGCCAGAAAGCCGCTGCCCTTTACCGCACGAAACGCAGCACGGATTGCCAAAGAGTTTTACGGTGAACCGTACGGCTGGGGCGGAGGCTACGGCTGCCGTGACTGCTCTGCAACCACACGTGACTTTCTGGGTGTGTTTGGCATCTTTTTGCGCAGAAATTCAAGCAAACAGGCTGCAGACGGAAAGTCTGTCTACATCAAAGGGCTGCCAAAGCAGGCAAAAAAGAAAAAGATCATTCGTGAAGCCGAACCGTTCCGTTCCCTGCTCTATGTTCCCGGACATATTGTGCTCTATCTTGGACAATACAAAGGAGAACCGGTCATTATGCATACCTATTGGGGCATTCGGAAAAAAGACGGTAGCAAACTGATCACCGGTCGTACCATCATTACAACAACCGAACCGGGCAAAGAGCGGCGTGACATCAAAGAGAGCAGCAAACTGATCAATACGCTTAAAACGATTGTCAAATTTTAGGGATTTGGGTACAATACGCGCTATGAAAACAGAGAGAAGACACAAAGAGAAGATCAAACTCTTCACGACCACCATCATTGCCGGGGAATTCAAAGGCAAACGTATCGAGATACCTGACATCGCTACCACAAGAAGTTCCAAGTCGATCCTGCGTGAATCGTTTTTCAACACGATTCAATTTGAGATCATGGACCGTAACTTCGTAGAGGTTTTTGCCGGAAGCGGCTCTGTAGGGCTTGAGGCACTCAGCCGCGGTGCGGCACAGTGCTACTTTATGGAGTACAATAAAATCGCGTTCCGTTCGCTTGAGAATAACATCCGACAGACTGACCCTTCGCGATGCCATGCCTTTTTTGGTGACAGTTTCGAGAACTTCGCCAATGTATACGGGCTTGTCAAGCGGCAGGGAGGCAAAACCTACTTCTATTTCGATCCACCCTTCTCTACCCGTGACGGAATGGATGAGATTTACGACAAGACCATCGCACTTATTGAACAGATAGAGCCGGAAGTGTGTGAAATGGTTGCCGTAGAACACATGACAAACCTGACGATGCCTGAGAGGATCGGTGTACTTGAAAAGACCAAAAAGAAAAAGTTTGGGCGCAGCACTCTAACCTACTATAAACCTTTATCCTGATTTTCCTGTAGCAGATTTTATTTACATTCTTCTGTATGCGTGCTATACTTGTAGTATCTGCATAGAAAGGAGAATGCATGGATCACAATGCACAGATGCAACGCTACTATGAACGCTGTGATATGGATCAGATCAAAGGGCGGCTCAAAGCACTGCTTTTAAAAGCGCAGGAAGAGATTGCCGAGATCGGGGTCGATGAAATAGATCTTGAGAATATGGTGCTGATAGATGTACGTGAAGCTGACGAGTTTGCTTCAGGGGTTATCCCCGCAAAGACGGTATTTACGATTCCCAGAGGCAAGCTGGAGTTTGCTGTAGATGAGAAACTTGTTGATTTGAGTGATCATACCATTGTCTGTTACTGTCTGAAAGGCGCGCGGGGGCTGATGGCGGCGATGATACTCAAAGAACTCGGTTTTAAACATGTTGTCAACCTCAAAGGGGGTATTGAAAACTGGGTACAGTCGGGAAAAAGCATTAAGAACTATTTGGGGCTGTTTACACTCGGTAAGTGATATCTGCTATAATGCAGATAAAAAAGAAGCAACATGACAAAAAAAGAAGACCATATTGCCCTCTTCATCGACTGTGACAATATTTCGCACCGTTCGATCGAGGGTATTATCAATGAATTGAGTAAGTACGGTGTCGTCAATATTCGGCAGGCATACGGCAACTGGACGAAAGAGAATCTGAAGAACTGGGAAGAGAAACTTCTTGAGTTCGCTATCAAACCCATTCAGCAGTTTGACTACTCCAAGAACAAGAACGCTACCGACATTCTTATGACCATCGATGCGATCGACCTGCTCCATACCAAAGATATCGATGCCTTTGCTTTTGCAACGAGTGATAGCGACTTTACTCCGGTTGTGATGCGTGTACAGGCAGAAGGTATCAAGGTATTTGGATTTGGCGAGAAGAAAACCCCCAAACCCTTTATGGCAGCCTGTTCCCAGTTTATCTTTACCGAAAACCTTACAGGCAACAGCGAAGATGCCGCTCAGACCCCTGTAGAGAAAGAGAAGCGCAGAAAAAGCGGTAAAGAGCTGCGACAGGACAGCTGGCTGGTCAACCTGCTACGCACGGCTGTGGAACAGACCGCAGATGACTACGGATGGGCGAACCTCTCTGAAGTCGGACAGTACATCAACAACAAATCCTCCTTTTCTCCCCTCAATTATGGCTACAAAAAGCTCAGTTCTCTAATTAAAGAGATTGATCTTTTTGATATCGCTTATGATGAAATCAGCAAACAGATGAGTATCCGTGATAAAAAATGGAAATAAATATTGATTAATATATAATTTTTTCAAGATAATTTCAATAAATTTTTAATATTAGTTTGATAAAATAAATTTGACTACAATAAAATTAATACGAGGGGGAATTGGGAGATGGCAAGAAAAGAAGAGAGAAGAAGCTGTTCAAAGTTGAAACCGTGGATCTACTTTTTGATGGAAATGACAATATTTGTAATGGCGGGATACATCATTATGCGTCTTGTCGGAGAACCCTACGGACAGGGTGTCGGTGTCCTTTTTGTAATAGGTATGACCTATAAGACACGTGCCGTGCAGCGGCTTGAGCGGGTACTTGAAAGAACAGAAGAGGTACGCCGTGTAAAAATTATTGCAAAATATGGATTGGATAGCTGACCTTCTTGGGTCAGCTTGCTTCTTTTCTGCGTTTTTTGGGTTCAGGTTCTACGAACTCACCTTTTATCAGACCGGCTTCATGCAAAAACTGTGAAGGTACATACTCTACCTTTTTGACCTTGTCATACTTTGCCAAAGAGAGATAGAGCTTATCTTTTGCACGGGTTACCGCTACATAGAAAAGGCGTCGCTCCTCTTCGATAGAGCTCATCATTCTGCGGTTTGGGAAACGGCCGTCTACCAGATCGACCACATAGACTTCCGGAAATTCGAGTCCTTTGCTTGCATGTACGGTCAGCAGGTTGACTCCCTCCCCTTCACTCAGCTCTCCTCCGCCAAGCACCATGGCATTGACAAACCGTCCCAGTTCCCGGTAGGGGCGTGCAAGGTTTAGCAGCAGGTTGGCTTTGGTGACGATCCGCTCACGTGCTGTTTTTTTCTTCTCTTCGTCTATCTCTCCGTTTTTCAACCGCCCTCTCTGTGCAGAAAGCATCTCAACAATGCCTTCATAGAGTTTTGAAGAGAGTGCCTTGCGCAGTACGCTTGCCGGTGCTTCTTCATACTCAATGTTGGAGAGGAAGCGGTAGAATCGGTCAAAGAACTTGACCCCATCCTGTGTCAGCCTTGGGTGTTTGAGTATTGGGTGGGCATAGACTTCCGGCAAAAGGTCAAGGTGTTTGAAACGGGTTGCCGTACCGATCTCGAAATCATCATCGAAGAGCCCAAGCTGGACATTTTTTGTAGGGTTGAGTTTTGGCAGCTCTTTTTCAACAGGAGAGAGTATCCCCTGCCTCAGGCTGCCTCGTCCAAAGTGCAAAAAGCACTGAAACATCTCTTTGGAGAGTGCACTTCCCACACCGCCGGCATACTCGAAAATGTGGATGAATGCCATCATATCTTTGGGATTGACCAGAAGTGAGAGTAGATCGAGCAGGAATTTGATCTCTTTGGCATCAAAAAAGCTGGTACCCCCCTTGCGTTTGCAGCTGATACCCATTTCACGCAGACTTGCCTCAATGCCGTCTGCGGAGGAGTTATTTCGGAAAATGACGGCTATGTCGTTGTTTGGCACATGGGTATGCTTGATGGAGTGGGCAATCGCCTGATACTGTTCAAAGAGGTCATTGTACATCAGCAGGCGGGGCGGATGGGTCTTGCCGTGTCTGCCCACTTCAAGCTTTTTGGGGTAGATGCGTTCGTTTCGTTCGATGACACGGTTTGCCAAAGAGAGTATGGGCGCGGTGGATCGGTAATTGGTCTTGAGGGTAAAGACCTTTGCATCGGGGTAACGTTTGGCAAAGGTGGCGATGTTCTCGATGTTTGCACCGTTAAAAGCGTAAATACTCTGGTCATAGTCACCGACACAGAAAAGTGAACGGGGTTTGAGTGCATCTATGAGCGCACTCTGGAGTGTATTGGTATCCTGATACTCATCGACAAGTACTTCATCAAACGGGATCTGTGACTGCTCGGCATGTGCTTTCATCCGCAGCAGCAGGTCGTTGAATGAGGCAAAGCCGTACGACTCCTTCTCTGCTTCAAACTCTTCTATAATGTGCATATAGGCATCCATAAGCACTTCATGTTCCGGATACTTCTCCAGAAACCAGACATCAAAGCCCTCAAGAGAAGCGTTTTGGTAGAGTGAGTACATCTCATACAGGTAGGTTGCCGAGAATGGTGCAACGGCAAGGTTCATACGTTCAAAGTTACGCTTTTCATAAATACTTCTAAAAAGGGTTTTCAGCTCTCCCGGTTGTTTGAGTGCAAGATTCGGGTGTAGTTCTTTGAGCCATCGGTAGCTGACAGCATGGAAAGTGCCAGACTCAATCTTGGAGACAACCTTTTTTGGGAAAAAACGCTCCAGACGGGCAATCATCTCTCCGGCTGCCTTGTTGGTAAATGTCAGCAGCAAAATCTTTTGCGGCTCCATACCGCTTTGTAGCAGATGGGCAATACGCCCTACGATAGTAGAGGTTTTTCCCGTACCGGCAGAGGCGATGATAAGGTTGTGTCCAAGCGGCGCAGTGGCAGCACTCAGCTGCTCATCATTGAGGGCTGAGAGCGGCACTTACGCGTGACCGATGATGTAGTAAGTGTTTTTGTTGGGGACTTTTTGGAGTTTCAGTCTGTATTTGTCCGCCCAGTGTTCTACCAGTTGGGTAAAAGCGGCAAGGTTGTCTGCGTTGGTATCTGCATCACATTTGATTTTGAGGTGATCGACGGAGTTTGACATGGCAATGTAGCCTTTTTCTATCGCCAATGCGTCTGCAAACGAAGGAATATGAGGCAGAAACTTTTCCAGTCCCTCTGTAGCGCTGAGGATTGTTTTGATCTGTTTGAGGGTCTGTTCTGTGACAGAGTAACCCAGCTGTTTCAAAAGGGCTTCCGGGGTGAGTTCTAAATGCATACAATATAACCTTGATTATGTAGTTGTGTAGTATTGAAAGGCGATTGTAGCAAATTTTTAATTAGGCTTGGCAGAGCCTCTTGTTTAGAAAAGGGTATCTGTGGAAATATCGATCTTTTCGATCAGCGCTTTGTAGTGCTCTACGTTCTGAAACGCTTTCTCGTAACGCCAGCGCAGCACAAACTCTATGATCTCGTTTTTCAGTTTCGGGTCGAGTGTTTCGGCTTTGCCAAAGTAGCCAAGCGAGATGTTTTTTGCTTTTTTCTTGCCGTTTTTGTCCGGTTCGTAGGTAATGGCGATGATCTGGATATATTTTCCCTCGCGTACCTGTGCGAAATCCTCCTCTTTGAGTCCGATACCGGAGAGGTTCATCGCCTTATAGTGGAAAATATTGTCAAAGTCTGGAGACTTCTCGAAGATTTTGAGCTTCTCGTAGAGTGCCTTGACCCTGTCGATATTCTCCTGCCGTACATTTTCCGATTCTGCTTTTTTTACAGGTATTGGCTTTGTCTGGGGAACCGTATCAAGAGGGGAAATGGGCTCTGTTTCGGCAGGTTTTTCAGGTGTTGCAGGCGTTTGTTTGACTTCAGCCGTTTGTGTGGCAGGCGTGGCTGTTTGACTCTGCTTCTGCTCAAGCTTCTCTTCCAGTTTGCTGGTCAGTGCCTTGAGCTTCTCTAAACTGCTTGACATATACTCCCCTTCAAAATCACGCTGGACAAGGCGCTGCATTTAGATATTAGAAAATATAGTACACTACATCAACTAACAGTTTCTTTAAATTTATAGTGAATAATATCAATTTTTCTATTTTTTAATGTAAAATCAGAAAAAAATTAATATTTTTAAATATATATTCTTTTGAGGACAGATTAACCAATGTTTGGATAAAATCACAACCATTATATACATTGAGGAAGCATATATGGATTATCTACAGATACAGGGCGGAAACAGGCTTAGCGGAAGTGTGACGATCAGCGGTGCGAAAAATGCCGCCCTGCCCGTCATAGCCGCTACTATTTTGAGTGACCAGCCTGTGACACTGACCAACCTGCCAAATGTTGTAGATATCCGTACGCTGCTTAAACTGCTTGGAATGCTTGGCGGCACAGTGAAGCATGAGGGTACGGTGGCACACATTGACAACAGCACCATCAACTCCCATAAAGCGGTTTATGAGATCGTTGCGCAGATGCGTGCCTCTATTTTGGTACTTGGTCCTCTTCTTGCACGTTTTGGCGAATGTGAAGTGAGTCTGCCAGGCGGCTGTGCCATCGGACAGCGCCCTATCGACCTACATCTCAAGGCACTCGAAGCGATGGGAGCAACCATTGAGATCAAAAGCGGATATGTGCATGCCATGGCGCCGCATGGGCTGAAGGGCGCAAAGATCATCTTTGACAAAATTACCGTCGGCGGTACGGAAAATACCCTCATGGCTGCCGCACTCGCGCACGGCACCACCACCATCATCAATGCCGCCAAAGAACCTGAGATCGTCCAGCTATGCCAGATGCTCGCCTCTGCCGGAGTTGCCATAGAGGGTATCGGCACAAGTGAACTGATTATCGAGGGTACCGGAGGCAAACCGCTTGTGTTCCCGGAAACGGAGATCATCCCTGACCGCATTGAGGCAGGTACCTACCTCTGTGCGGGAGCGATTACCAACTCCTCCATTACCTTAAAAAAGGTTGATACCGAGCATATCCGCGCCTCCATAGATAAGCTTGAGTCGATGGGGTTTTCGTTTGACATCAAAGATGATACCATCACCATCCATCCTGCCGAGGTGATCCGTCCGGTCAACATCATTACCGTAGAGTATCCGGGATTTCCTACCGATATGCAGGCACAGTTTATGGCGGTAGCCTGTGTGGCAGAGGGTGAGAGTCTCATAGAAGAGCGTCTGTTTGAAAACCGTTTCATGCATGTGAGCGAACTCAACCGCCTTGGTGCGGATATTTGGCTCAAGGGCTCGACTGCGGCAGTCAAAGGGGTAGAGAAACTCTACGGTGCCGATGTGATGGCAACGGATCTTCGTGCATCTTCTGCATTGGTATTGGCGGCACTCGTTGCCGAAGGTACAACCAATGTACACCGCATCTATCATCTTGACCGCGGCTATGATGACCTTGAGGGCAAATTTGCTGCCCTTGGTGCCGACATTGTCCGAAAAAAAGAGCAGAAGTAGCCCCAATGGCGCAGGAGATAGAACGCAAATTTCTTGTTGACCCTTCCAAACTTCCCAAACTCTCCTCCTGCTACACCATCAAGCAGGGCTATATTGCCGCTTCAGGTGCAACGGTACGGGTGCGCATCCGAAACAGTGAAGCATTTTTGACACTCAAAGGCAAAGCAAAGGGCTTGACCCGCTCAGAGTTTGAGTACCCCATTCCCATTACTGATGCCAAAGCGATGCTTTCCGAGCTTTGCCTCCATCCTTTCATTAGTAAAAAACGCTACCTGATCGAACATGAGGGGCATGTTTGGGAGCTTGATATATTTGAGGGGGAAAACAAGGGATTGATTGTCGCGGAGATCGAACTTGAGAGCGAAACGGAGCCCTATGCCAAACCTGACTGGGTAACAGAAGAGGTTTCACATGATCCCCGCTACCGCAATGCTTATCTTGTCATGCATCCGTTTCAGACCTGGTAACACTAATCAAATGTCTCAGTCCTACCATGTGATACAAAATAGTTGAGGAATCGGTGGCTTTAGCCTCGCTAAATATTGGTTATACTAAGGACCTAAAAACGAAGCTAAAGCACTTGATTCCATTTTTTTCTCATCCTAAGTTTGATATGGAGTTATGTCCCCTGAGTACATCAAGCACATTCGTTGCATACGACCCTTTGGGAAGGACAAACCCAAGTTCATAGTGCGCTCTCTCTTCAATGTAGCGTTTCTCTATCTCAGTCACCTGCACCCATGCGTAGCGTCTGGCACCGTAGAGTTTGACAGGTTCATCGAACATCTGCTCGATGATACCGGCATTCCCCTTGGTACGTCTGGTCTTTGTACCGGGGATGAGTCCGGTGGGAGCGGTATCTTTGGTGGCAAAGCGTGCTGCCTCCTTATCGGTATCTTCTGCGGCAAAGAGTTTGCCGTAGGGGTAGTGCATCATCAGCTCTCCCTCTAAAAGTTTGTAGAAATTGGGCTGTGCTTTGGTACCGGAAAGTGTGCCTTGCGGCAGTTGCATCAGCTTTTCGGTCTCCGTTTCGCTAAACTCCTGCAGCAGGAGGTTAAGCTCCATCCTTTTGGCAAGCCATTTGTTGAAAAGGTAGCTCTGGTAGGAGCCCATGAGAAATTCACGCGTTTTTCTGTCACGCATCTTCAGTGTGCCTTCAAGCAGCTTTTTGCCATCTTCCCAGTTGTTGCCATTGGTGCCGAAGCGCTGGTTGCCAAAGTAGTTGGGTACCCCGTTGGTTTTGATCCACTTGAGTACCGAGTCGAGTTTGTCTTTCTGGACACCAAGCACCTTTTTGAGGCGTATCTCGAAACGGTTTCCTTTGAGGTGCCCTACCCGTATCTTGTTGTTGTGGCGGGTGGTTTCAAGGATCTTGATCTTCTCGTGCGCAAATGTGCCGATACGCTCTTCAAGTTTTGCCGGCAAGGAGATGTACTGCATGGTCATGGCATGTTTGTCTTTCAGCCCCGCATACCCAATATCTCTGCGGCGGATACCGACATGGTTGGAGATAGCATCGAGCATCTCCCATGTGGTCATCTCTTTTTTGCGTACCTTGAGAATCAGATGCTCCCCTTCACCGCTGAAATCATACAGAGGAATCTCCTCGACGGTAAAATCACGGGGCGAAGGGTTGAAGACAAAGCTGTTTTTGACATTGAGCGGATAGACGGGTTTCATGGTGACCTTTTAGAGTTTGCTTTGGCGTATTCTATCAGATGCGTGGTTATGCCCGGTTGTACTCCTGTGCCATTCTGAGCAGGTCGGCATTGAGCCTGTAGGGCTGAAAGGCGATCTTGTCGATGGATTTGTGGTTGAAGCCACCGTCGTTGTAGCAGACAACGCTTCTCTTCTTTCCGGCAAGCAGCCCATCAATGGCATGGGTGACAAAGCGTGATGCCATCAGCCGGTCATGCACTGTAGGGTTGCCACCGCGCTGGGTATGTCCGAGTACCACACTTCTTGCTTCGATGCCTATGGTCTCTTCAAACCAGTGCCCAATCGCTTCTGTGTTGTGCAGTGCTTCCGAGACAACCGCCAAAAAGTAGCTTCTGCCCTCCTTTTTCTCTTTGAGGAAACGGGAAGCATAGGTGTTAAGATCGTACGGCACTTCAGGGATAAGGCACATCTCCGCACCGCTTGTCAGTGCGGAGACAAGTGCAAGATAGCCGCAGTCGCGTCCCATCGTCTCGATGACAAAGGCACGCTCAAAGGATGAGGCGGTGTCACGCACGGCATCGATGGCACACTTGATGACATTGAGTGCCGTATCGACACCGAGGGAGTATTCCGTACCGGCAATGTCGTTGTCGATGGTTGCGGGGATGCCTGCAAAAGCGAGGCTGCTCTCTTGACTCAGTTTCTGCATCCCTTTGAAAGAGCCCTCCCCTCCCAGCACCACAAGCGCCTCAATACCGTGCTTTTCAAGATTGGCAGCCGCCTGTGCACGGTAGTGGGGATCCATAAAACGCTTGGAGCGTGCTGAACCTATGATGGTGCCACCGCGTGTGATGATACCGGAAACATCGCTGTAGTCAGCCTCTTTGATCCTGCCGTCAATCAGCCCCTCATAGCCGCCAAAGACGAAATAGGGTCTGATATGGTGCTGTTTGGTGTACTCGACAAAGCGTTTGAGTGCGGCATTCATGCCTGAAACATCACCGCCGGAACAGAGGATCGCCATTTTTTGCATGATAACTCTCTTTTTTATCAATTATACCATCTTCATGTTATACAATTTAGAAAATGAATTGAGGAGCTTTGCATAATGTTGGACAAATACGGGTTTTTTGAAGAGTCAGCGGACTTTTTTACCTCCGATGCCGCACGCGGGATACGGCTGCAGTTTGATTATGAAAAAGCCGAAGTGAAGATCAAAGAGGCGGGTATCGAACATACTATCGTAGTCTTTGGCAGTGCACGCATACGTCCGACAGATGAAGCGCAAAAGGAGATAGAGCGCATCGAGAAGGCGCTCAAAGAAGATGCGGTCAACGAATCTCTCCTCAAAGAGTTCAACAAAGCGCAGGTTGCACTGCGTCAGAGTATCTACTATGAAGAGGCGCGTCGGTTTGGGCAGTTGGTAGGTAAAAGCGGCAAAGGCCCTGAAGATTGCAAAGTGACCCTCATGACCGGCGGCGGACCGGGCATTATGGAGGCGGCAAACCGTGGAGCGCATGATGTGGGTGCCAAGTCTATCGGGCTGAACATCAAACTCCCTCATGAGCAGCATCCAAACCCCTACATTACGCCAGAGTTGTCATTCAGTTTTTACTACTTCGGTATTAGAAAACTCCACTTTATGCAGCGCGCCAAGGCACTGGTGGTCTTCCCCGGCGGTTTTGGTACGCTTGATGAACTGTTTGACATTCTGACGCTTGTACAGACAGGGAAAAACCCGCACATTCCTGTTGTGCTTGTTTCACGCTACTTCTGGGACAATGTACTGAATATCGATTTTCTTGTGGAAGAAGGCACTATCGTACCTGATGACAAAGAACTGTTTGTTTATGCTGAAAATGCTGATGAGGCGTGGGAGGCGATTACTGCGTGGTATGAGAAGAGAGGCGAACCTATCTTCTCATAAAAGTGTTATTTTGCAGCTTCAGGCTGTACAGTTTTTAGTTTCTCATCGACCTTTGGAAGTGTCTCTTCCTTTTTTGGGGTCAGTTTTGCTGCCTTTGGTGCAGTGGTATTCTGTTGTGCAGATACTGTTATACCCTGTGTGTTTTTTGCAGTTGAAGTAGTCACAGCCTGTTGTGTGCTGCCCTTCTTCTTACCTACTGTAATAACCAGTCTGCCGTTTTTAAATGTGCTCTCAATTGCAGCCGGGTCTGCATCGGCAGGCAGAGAGGTGGATTGCTGGAAAGACTGTACAGATTTTGAGATGCTGACCATTCCGTTGGTTTTTTGCTGCTCTTCATGGACGATCTTCGCACTGATGGAGAGCATGCCGTTCTCTGTGCGGATATCGATATGATTCTCTTTACTCTCAGGAATATTGGTGACCAGTTCATAGTGGTCGCCTTTGTCCGCAAAGTCACTCTGTGCAGAGAGTTTGTACATCCCCATGGTCGGATGCACCAAACGTGCCGTACGCTGGTTGATACGCTGCTGCATACGTGCAAACATCTCATCCATCTGACGTTGCATCTGTATCATCTCTTTGAAGATGTCATCTCCAAACGGATCTTGAAAGAAAGGGTCGTTAAACGGGTCATTCAGCGGTGCCTGTGCCTGAAGTGAAACGGCTGCGACAAGTGGCAGTGCCAGCAGTGAAAGTCGTTTTTTCAACATGGTTTACTCCTTAAAGTGGTTTCTTAAGGAGCATTATAAATGGGTAAGTTTAACCAAAATTAAATCATTTTAGTAACAATAGTTTAGTCTTAATGACTAATATTTGCAAAACATTACAGGGTTTCCAAAGCTTTAAAGCGGCACTCGCCAAGTGTCACCTGAGAGACCCTTTTGACTTCTGAAAGCAGATATGCCAGCGTGCCTTCAGGATCAGTTTCGGGCATCTCATCGGCGATGATCTTCAGTGCCTCTTCCCGGCTGGTGGGCACCCACCGTTTTTCGCGGATAAACTGTGTCAGAATGACCGGTTTGCCTTTAGACAAGTCCCATCTCCGCAAAATAGGGCTCTACCTCCATCCACCAGTTCTCCAGTTTCAGGATCACTTCACTGATCGCATCATCCTCCTCTTTCCATTCGTTGATCTTTTGGATGATAAGCGGCTTCTTTTCTGCATCGATCTTCTCGGAGGCTTCGATCTTCTCTATAACTTTTTCTATTTTCTCTTTCATAATGCTATACCTTTTGGTTGATGTTTTGACCAAATTGTATTTCATTCCGGCACAAATGTCAACCATTTATGCTCTTTTGATACAATATACCAAATATTTAACCCAAATCCCGAAATGAGTTCTCTGAAAAATCACAGGTTTCACTCGATAGCTCTGGCAGTCGTGAACATGAGAAGCGTAAGCGAAAGACAACTGCTTGTCTTTCGTAGCTTCGGAACCGAAATGGTCGGAGCAAAGCGAAGCCATAAAGGAGCCCCTTTCAGGGGTTGGGCACTCCTTTGTCGCCATCGAGTGAAACCTTGGTTAGTCATTATCCAGAGGATTCAAATATAATTTAAGGAGTACAGCGTGAAAACAGGATATATGCATGATATACAGGATTTCATCAAAAAGGACTCCTTTCCGGGGATGCTGCTTATTGTGGTGACCATAATTGCCCTGATACTCCAAAACAGCGCGCTTTCACACTACTATATGGTTTTTTTGCATACGCCTGTCGAGATACGCATCGGGGCGCTGCACATTGCCAAACCGCTGCTTTTGTGGGTCAATGACGGGCTGATGGCGATCTTCTTTTTACTGGTTGGTTTGGAGATCAAGCGGGAGGTGATCGAGGGGCACCTCTCCTCACTTTCACAGATCGCACTGCCGGGTATTGCCGCTGTTGGGGGTATGGCGGTGCCTGCGCTGGTCTACATCGCGTTTAACAAAGGGGATGCATTTACCATGCAGGGCTGGGCAATCCCTACAGCAACAGACATCGCTTTTGCACTGGGTATTCTCTCTTTGCTTGGCAAACGTGTACCGGTTTCACTCAAAATTTTCTTAATGGCACTGGCGATCATCGATGATCTGGGTGCTATTGTGATCATTGCCCTCTTTTACACTCAGGAGCTCTCTACCCTCTCCATCTTTGTTGCGGCTGTTTCTTTGGCTGTACTCTTTATTATGAACCGTATGGGTGTGGTGCGCAAGGCTGCCTATATCATGGTAGGGGTCATTTTGTGGGTCAGTGTGCTCAAATCCGGTGTCCATGCCACCCTTGCCGGAGTGGCACTTGCCTTTTTCATTCCGCTCAAATCCACTGACAGTGAGGGCAAGACCTTCTCCATCGCCCACCAGCTCGAACATGATCTGCACTACTGGGTAGCCTTGCTGATACTGCCGCTTTTTGCCTTTGTCAACGCCGGTGTCGATCTTGGCGGTATCTCCCCGGGTGGCATGAAAGAGACAGTCCCCCTTGGTATCATGGCCGGGCTTTTCATCGGTAAACAGCTTGGTGTCTTTACTTTTTCATTCATTGCCATCAAAATGGGATTGGCAAAACTCCCCAAAGAGAGCACATGGCTGCAGCTTTACGGTATTGCCCTGCTTACCGGCATCGGCTTTACCATGAGTCTCTTTGTCGACACCCTCGCCTTTGGCGATACCGACCTCTTTGCCTACGCGGACAAACTCGCGATCCTGCTGGGGTCACTCTTTTCCGGGGTTGCTGGGTATGTTGTGTTAAGGGTGGCTACGAGAAACACTACTCGGGAAATATTTCATACTTGACAAATAAAATATAATTTAAGTATACTTTTTATACTGCAATAGAGGTTCTTTATGAAGTTTGAATATGATGAGAAAAAGAGCAGGATCAATAAGGAAAAGCATGGTATTGATTTTGTTGAAGCTCAAAATTTGTGGCAAAATGAAAATGGGCTTATTGTTCCGGCTAAAATAGTCGGTGAGGAAGTCCGATATGCACTTATTTCAATATTTGAAGGTAAATGCTTTGTAGCAATTTTTACACTTAGAAATGAAATTTATCGTATCATCAGTGTTAGAAGATGCAGAAAAAATGAGGAGAAAAGCTATGAAGACAATAACAGCTAAAGAGTTTGATAAAAAGTTTAACAATGGTGAAGATATAACAGAGTATTTAGACTTTTCAAATGCTATGAGATTAAAAGACATTAAAAAATTAAAAACAGAAACCAAAAAAGTAAATGTAGATTTTCCTGAATGGATCATAGAGTCTTTGGACCAAGAAGCAAAAAAAATCGGTGTTACAAGACAATCAATCATTAAAGTATGGATTGCAGAAAGATTAAAAGAAGAGAGTAAACACCTCCAACCTACCTAATGTTATTCAAGAGTATTTTATACTCATGATCTCCTCCTCAAAACCCCTTCCATAAAACCCCAAGCACCATTTCGCTATAATCGCGACAATTATATATCTCCTGCACTCCGATGTAGGAACCTTAAGAAGGATCGTTTGTGAGCGAAACAAAAAAGAACGTATACACCCCCAAAGAGATTGAAGAGAAGTACTACAAGATTTGGGAAGAGCGCGGCTATTTTGAGATAGAGGGCAATCAGCAGATACAGCAAGAGGATAAAACCTTCTGTATCATGATGCCGCCACCAAATGTCACAGGCCATCTGCACATCGGGCACGGGCTGACCTTTACGCTTCAGGATATCATTGTCCGCTACAAGCGAATGGACGGCTACAAGACACTCTGGCAGCCGGGAACCGACCATGCTGGTATCGCAACACAAAATGTCGTAGAAAAGCAGCTCTTGGCAGAGGGTACCACCAAAGAGGCAATCGGACGTGAAGCCTTTTTGGAGCGTGCATGGCAGCAGAAAGACAACTCAGGCAATGCCATTACCTCACAGCTTAGAAAGCTTGGGGTCTCCCCTGCATGGAGCCGTGAACGCTTTACGATGGATGAGGGGCTTGCCAATGCGGTCAAAAAAGCCTTCAAGCAGATGTACGACAACGGCTACATTGTCCGTGGCAACTACATGATCAACTGGTGTACCCATGACGGAGCGCTCTCAGACATCGAGGTGGAGTACGAAGACCATGCTGGCAAACTCTACCATATCCGCTATCCGCTTACAGACGGCTCTGGTGTGGTGGTCGTAGCGACGACACGTCCGGAGACCTACTTTGGTGACACAGCGGTCATGGTCAACCCTGCCGATGAGCGCTATAAGCACCTCATTGGCAAAAAAGTAAAACTGCCGCTCATTGACCGTGAAGTGGAGATCATCGCCGATGAGCATGTCGATATGGAGTTTGGTACAGGATTTGTTAAAGTAACTCCGGCTCACGACCCCAACGACTACGAAGTGGGTAAACGGCATAATCTCGAATTTATCACCATTTTCGATGAGAATGGTATCCTCAACGAGCACTGCGGCGAGTTTGAGGGAATGGAGCGTCTTGAGGCACGTGAGAAGATCATGGAAAAACTCGAAGCTGAAGGCTTTGTAGAAAAAGTAGAAGAGCATCAGCATCAAGTCGGACACTGCTACCGCTGTAAGAATGTTGTCGAGCCCTACATCTCCAAGCAGTGGTTCGTCAAAAAAGAGTTTGCCAAGTCCTCCATTGAAAAGGTCAACGCCGGTGAGGCAACCTTCTTCCCAAGCCACTGGATCAACTCCTACAACGCCTGGATGAACGATCTGCGCGACTGGTGTATCTCCCGTCAGCTCTGGTGGGGACATCAGATCCCTGTCATGTACTGTGATGATTGTGGGGCTGAATTTGCCTTTGAGGGTGAAACACCGACTAAGTGTGAGAAATGTGGATCAAGCAACATTCACCAGGATCAGGATGTACTCGATACATGGTTCAGCTCAGGACTCTGGCCATTCTCAACATTAGGATGGGGAAACGGCAATGCCTTCAAGGGTGAGAAGTGGTTTGAAGAAGATATGGATGCCTTCTACCCCAATCAGCTGCTCATTACCGGATTTGACATCCTCTTCTTCTGGGTTGCGCGTATGCTGATGATGGGTGAGAATATCACCGGAGAACTGCCGTTTAAAGACATTTACCTGCATGCACTCGTCAAAGATGAAAAAGGCGAGAAGATGAGCAAATCCAAAGGCAATGTCATCGACCCGCTCATCATGATAGAGAAGTACTCTGCCGATGCGCTGCGCTTTACCCTTGCGGTACTGGCAGTTCAGGGACGGGACATTAAGCTCAGCGAAGAGAAGCTTGAACAGAGCCGAAACTTTACCAACAAACTCTTCAATGCAGCCAACTACCTGCAGATGAATAAGGATACGTTTGAAGACCTGAAACAGGAGAACATCAAAACGCCGCTTGGGCGCTACATGCTCTCACGCTTCAACCTGGCTGTCAAAGAGACCCGTGAGTTCATGGATGTCTACCGCTTCAACGATGCGGCAACGACACTTTACCGTTTTATGTGGGGTGAGTTCTGTGACTGGGGTATTGAGCTTAGCAAAGCGAGCAAAGAGAGTGTGGGTGAGCTTGGAAGTATCTTCAAAGAGTCTTTGAAATTGCTGCATCCTTTCATGCCGTTTATTACCGAAAACCTCTACCAGAGACTCTCCGGCAGTGAACTTGAGGAGAGCACCTCCATCATGGTTACAGCTTATCCGAAGGTCACCGAGATAGACGAAGCCATCGCTGAGCAGTTCAACCTTGCCATTGAAGCGATCGTATCGCTTAGACGCTGTAAAACACTCATCGAAAAAGGCAACCAGCGCATTGAAAAGGCGGCAGTGAAGTTTAACAAGCCTGCCGATACTGCTCTGCTCAAACCTTTCATCGAAAAACTGGCGAAGGTTGATACAGTTGATTTTGTTGA
>JALVGO010000235.1:7067-24176 GCA_027029065.1 Sulfurovum sp. | reverse complement strand
TGGTTTTGGATCTTTAACGGGCTTTTCCTGTCGCTGCTGCTCCTTGCGATGCTCTTTACCCCCGTCCGTGAGACACTCTGGGGATGGATGCGAGACGGATGGGCGTTTTTGAGAGAGCATACCGTTGCGCTTTTGAGTGCTTTTTTTCTGGTCAAAGGGAAGTTTGTACTGAAACTCTTTCTCAAGAAGGTCGTGCTGCTTTCAGCTACCGGACTGGGAAAACGCTACCTGATAGAGAAGGTCTTTACCCACCATTTGAAAGTACACTTTCTTGACCATATCGCTGCAGATATTGCCCGTCTTGTCTCCCATGTCAAAAAGAACTTTATGCGTTTCCCGCTTACAAAAAAGCTGATCGCCGCTTTGGCATTCTTGGGCTCGCTTGGCTATGTGGGCAAGTTTATGGGGGTGATGCTGGCGGTAAAGGTGTTCATTGCCAAAGTGTGGAGCTTTCTGCTGGCAGTTGTGCTCAAAGCCGGCGGTGCTGTGGTTTACTTCTGGACGGACTATCTGTGGGGCAGCTGGCTGGCGCCCATTGTTGAGGTGGTGCTCTTCTCGTGGCTGCTCTCATGGTTGGAGAAGGTACCGTTTCTGACCGGTTCGATACGCTGGCTCTACCGGCAGATGCTGCGGCTTTCCCAGATGCTTGACTGGGTACTGGCAAAGCTGTTTCATGTACCAATGCGCAGAATATTCAAGTGGATGGTGCTGCAGACCAGACGGCTGATCTACCGTTTTATCGGTTACAAGCGTGTATCGGCCTACTATCAGCTAAAGGAACTCAGAGGGTTTCAGCCAAGCAGACACCAGAAACTGCTGGCAAAAAGGAAGATGCGTCAAGAAGGGCGCAGAAAAAGGGTTTCACGCTATATGCAGAGGAGAGCCAAAAAGGGTCAGTAGGAGCGGTTTTTCATCGCGGCTTTGGCTTCCCTGTCAAGGGTTTTTGCCTTGAGATCGGCACGCTTGTCGTGGAGTTTTTTCCCTTTGGCAATGGCAATGCTCACTTTGGCGAAGTTGCGTTCGTTGAAGTAGATCATCAGCGGTACGATGGTCAGTCCGTCCTTGTGTACCTTGTTATAGAGTTTGAGAAGCTCCTTTTTGTGCAGCAGCAGCTTTCGCGGTGTACGGCTGTCACGTGCAAAGTGGCGGTTGGTGGTCTCCAGTTCGGCGATATGGGCATTCATCAGGTAGAGTTCACCCTTGATGAAACGGCAGAAAGCATCGTTGAGGTTGGCACGCTTGGCACGCAGCGCCTTGACCTCGCTTCCCTGAAGCACAATACCCGCTTCGAACTTTTCGAGTATCTCATAATCGTGTCTGGCTTTTTTGTTCTGTGCAATGATATTGATGCCCACACATCTCCTTTGCGGTAATATATTTGTGGCATTATAGCAAAAAAGCGTACCTTTTTCGCGGGAAATTTGGTTATATTAGGCTAAAATTGAAGCATTAAAACAAAAGGAGTCACGTGCTGCCAGATCAGAGCGTACCGTTTTACAATCTCGATACCCAGGCGCAGGGAGAGATCAGCCGGATCACCAAGCGGCTTTTGGTAAAAAAGGGTGATACCCTTTTTAGCGGAGACGAACTGCTGCGTTATTTCTACATTGTTGTCAGCGGGAAGATCAAAAGCTATCAGCTCAACCTCGACAATGGAAAGGAACAGACCATTTTTGTCTATCGCGAGGGAGATATGTTCGATACGATCGTGCTGCTTGACAGACAGCCGCACGATGTGATGTATGAGGCATTGGAAGATTCCGAGCTGCTGCAGCTGCCCATTGAAGAGGTGCGGCACCTGCTATATACCAATGAATCGTTCAACCGCATGTTCTTCCCTTACCTTGCCAAACAGATGCGCCATATGGAAGAGCTGGCTACTGATCTTTCGCTCTACTCAACTTCAGAACGTCTCATCAAACTTCTGCTGCAAAATCTTGACCCCAACAACCGCCTGAAGTACAAACTCATTCAGGGGCTCTCCAACACAGAGATCGCCAAACTGATCGGTACAGTACGACATGTGGTCGAACGCCACCTCAAGGCGCTTAAAGCAGACGGAACTATCGCAACCAAGAACAAAGATGTGCAGATTTTGGATGCAAACAAACTGCTTGAAAAGATCAATCTCTTCTAAATTTTTTTCAAAAATGCAACCATGGTTGCATTCTCTGTTTAGCTACTCCCTATACAATCGTTTCAGATTTAGCCTACAAGACTAAACCTTATATCTACAAACCATTGACAAAAGGAGTCAACCATGAAAAAAATGATCCTATCTGCGGTAGCAGCCTCACTGCTGCTCTCTTGCGGTGCTGTTGCCAAAGAGCAGGCAGCCAAAAATGCCACTGTGGCACAGGTGAACAAAATTGCGGTAAACAATGCGAAAGAGGATGCGAGAAACCATCCTGCCAAACTAGTGGGTGAAGCGATTGAGTCGCTGAAGCTTGCGCAAAAGGCAGTGATTGCACTGGAGCACAAGAATACAAAAAGTGCCAAGGAAGACCTGGAAAAAGCACTGGGTAAACTGGAGGTGATCCTCGCTTCCAAAGATGCACCCAAACTGCTGCCCATCGACAATATTGTACAGGTGCAGGAGTTTATCGGTACCGCTTCGGATGTGGAAAATATCGTAAAACATGCCAAGTCGCTTTTGGATGACGGGAAAGTACAGGAGGCAAGAGCACTGTTGATCCCTCTGGTGAGCGAGATCGATATTACGGTAGTAAACCTGCCGCTTGCTTCTTACCCCGATGCGCTGAAACTGGCAGCGAAGTATGTCAATGAAGGCAAAACCGAAGAGGCGAAAAAGGTACTCTACATTGCACTAAGCACCTTTACACAGGTAACAGAGGTTGTGCCGATCCCACTGCTTGAGAGTACAGACCTGATCGCTGCGGCATCACGTATTGCCAAAGAGGACAAAGCAAGAGCACTGAAGTATCTTGACGCCGCTTCAGATGCACTTGATGTAGCAGAAAAACTTGGTTATGTGAGTGAGAGTGCAACCACCTACAAGATGCTGCATGATCAGATCAAAGCGGTAGAGAAAGAGATCAAAGGGAAGAACAAGGCTGAGAAACTCTTTGAAGAGCTTGCTGCGAAACTCAAAGAGTTCAAATCGAAGATCATCTCTTCAAAAGAGAGCAAATAATGCAACCTAAGTAGCATGCCAAAAGGTGTGCTATGGTCTATAATAAGAAAAAAGAAAGCAAAAGGAGTCGAAGATGTTAGTAACACGCTACAACCCTTACAGTGATCCGGATATCAGAAAAGGTTTCGAGGTACTTCACTCTTTGATGAACCAGTTCGATCCGGCAGTCAAAGAGGAGAGCAATCTTGCCTCTTTCGTTCCCTCTGTAAATACAAGAGAGAGTGACGATGCCTACTATATCGAGGTGGATCTGCCCGGTATCAAGAAAGAGGATATCGAGATCACCACAGAGGACAATGTACTGACCATCTCTGGTGAGCGCAAGTACAAAGATGAGGTAAAAGAGGATGACTACTATAAAGTAGAGAGCCGCTACGGCAAGTTCAGCCGAAGCTTTACCCTGCCTGAGAAGGTCGATGTAGAGAAGATTCAGGCAGAGAGCAAAGATGGTGTGCTTGAAGTGGTCATTCCAAAACTCAAAGAGGAAGAGAACAAACCACGCAAGATTGAAATCAAGTAAGCAAAGCAAAGGAGGTTTGAAATGGATGTAGCAAAAACTGCAAAAGAGGTAGCCAACACTGTTGAGGAAAAAGTAGAAAAAGGCTTAGAGGTAGCCAAAGAGACTTTTGCCAACGTTGCAAGCCATCTTCCGTTTGCAAACCTGGCAAAAAAAGGCAGTGACGGTTTTGCAATAGAGATCGACCTGCCCGGTGTCAAAAAAGAGGACATAGAGCTTCAGATCGAAGACAACATCTTGACTGTCAAGGCGGTCAGAAAGATGAAAAATGAAGTGAAAAAAGAGGATTACTACCTCTGTGAAAGCAACTTTGGGCTCATCTCCAGAAGTTTTGTCCTGCCTGAAGGCATTGACAAAGAGAAGATCGATGCCCACTTTGAAGACGGAAGACTCTATATCACCCTTGAAAAAGAGGAGTCACGCAAAGCCAAAAGCATTGCAGTCAAATAAAACGGTGCAGGCAGTTTGCCTGTGTCCGATGCTTCTATAAAAACTGTGCCTATGTAGCAGGTAGGCATTTTCATAAAAAAAGAACTACCAAAATGCCCTTATTCCCCCTTGTTATATATGCTATTGTTCCCAACTTGGATATCTTTTTCATGCACACTGAAACTGTAACGGTATCACGAGAGATAAAGGGAGCATATGAAAGAGAAAATGTCAGAGCCTGTTTATAAATGGGAAGCTACACTGCAAAGGCTGCATGCAGCGTTGGAAGAACAGTACAGCCTATATTGCAGAGAGGTGATTTATGAAACGGCATACCTTGAGGCGATCAGACCCATAGACAAGTCTATTGGAGAAGTGGAGATGGCTATCTTTCAGGGCAGTTTTTCTCCGACAAAATCATCTTCAGAACATACTCGGAGGCAAGAAATGCGTCAATCTTCTCACGATACATCTTGAGTGTATGTGTTTCATTGTAGGGAAGCTCTTTGTAAAGTGAGAGTTTCATATTTTTGAGCAGTTTGACAGCATCTTCCATGATTACAGAAGTACCGATCTCCTCTATCACTTTCTGATTGGCTATCAGGTGTGCGTATGATCGGATAAAAAGCAGTGTGGCAGCCTTGTCATTCATGGAGAAGAAGGAGATGACATAGTTTGACCCTGCTTCTTCAAAGGATGCAAAATCATCCAGTGTCAGCTCTTTTTCCGTCATCTCCCGTGACATGATCTTCTCAAATATTTCAGGTTTAAGTCTTAGTGTAAAGTGGAGTCCAAAGAACTGTTTTTTGTAGTGACATACAAGGAAAGTGTTGGAGGGGTGCAGTGCCCATGCGCGTATCTGTTTAGCAGGTATCTCTTTGAACTTGTGATGGAATCCTTTGTCTATTGCCATGTGAATATCAACCACAATGTCAAGTGCACTGCTTTCTCTAAGCTGTTTTACAAGCAGTTCATCCGCCCCGATCATTTTTGACGGAAAGTCGAGGATCAGCTTTTTGCTTCTGCCAAGCAGGTTGTGCATACCCGTTTCACAGATCATCTGTTCGACTTCATCATGGCTGTAGCGGTCAAGGCAGGGGAGTGCGATATGTGTCTGCTGCTGAAAATACTTCAAGACACTTACCTGTCTGGAGAGGTGCGGTGTTGTACTGCCGCGTTCCCATCGGCTGAGTGTAACAGTCTCCAGTCCTCCAAAGTGTTCGGTATCGAAGCGGTAAAGCTCAGATACAAGTGCTTCCTGTGTCAGTCCGATCGCTTCACGGCATCTTCTCAGATAAGCGGCAAATTCCATTTTGCTTTCTCCCCATTTTATATACGGTTTGTCATCTCCGCTTGACATAGAGTATGATACCATAACATCATCTTGCAATCATATAACGTAAAAACCCAAATCTCGAAATAGAAATTCATGACTTTTGCATCATCATCGCATTCACGGACTTCGCATAAAACCATCGCCGAACCTACGGGTGCGACTCAAGTTTTCTGCAAACCCCGTAAATACGAGCATAACGCAAATTCAAAGAATCCTATTTCGAGATTTGGGAAAAAGAGAAAGGGATAAAGGTTTTTTATGGATAAATCGGTAAAACACAATATTGTCCTGATGCTGCTGAGTATCATTCTGTTTGTCGGAGGCTATTTCTTTTTGAGGCTTGCCTACCACATGTCGGACAAGATGCCTTTTACACAGGAGATCATCCTTGTGATTCTCGGTACACTGGCAACCATCCTCATTACGGCAATGCTGCTGAACAAGCAAACCTCGGTAGAGCTTGAAAAAGAGCAGAGTATCAAGTTCATCGAGATGAAAACCCAGACCTATCAGGATCTCATTGACCGTATCGAATCGATCGTATTGCAGCGGGATATTACAGAAGATGCATTGACCCAGCTGCAGTTTCATACCCACCGTCTGGCGATCGTCGCCTCTCCCGCAGTCCTTCAGGAGTATCAGCGTTTTTTACAGGTGTTTCATCAGAAGGTTGCCAAAGACAAACATGTGAGTGAACAGGACGAAGATATGCTTTCAGAAGCGTTGGCGAAACTGACGGTGTATATCCGAAAAGACCTTATCGGAGAGCTCGATGCACAAAGTGAGACAAGCCCGGCACAGATTCGTAAGCAGATCATGGCAAATGCCGCAGAGCACTAAGATTTTGGTCTGAAAAAGGTACTCCCGCTGCCTGAAAAGAACCACCCCTCAGGTGCGACTCTTTCAAGTTCAGGGTAGGCGATACGTGCTGCGGCATAGAGGTCGTTGAGCATGAGCGGATCGCCTATAAGATCAAGCAGTTCACTGCTTTTGTACTTCTCCCACCCCATAAAACTGCACGGGGTAATCGTATCAAACAGCTTCTCTTTGAAGGTTTTGTAGACCACTGCCGTATCGCACCCGATATTGGGTGTAAAGAGTTCCAGTGCCAGCGGTGCCTCCTCGAACGGTTCGACAATCTCACCAAAGCCCGAAACATTGGCAGAGGGGTAGTTGTGGATGAAAAAGGGCAGATCCGCACCGACACTGCTGCCTATTTCGGCAAGTGTGGATGTGGGGATCTTGAGGTTGCACACTTCGTTGGCAAGACGCATAAAGGCTGCCGCATCGGAGCTGCCGCCACCCAAACCAGCCTGTGAGGGGATGCGTTTTTCGACAACTACTTTGTGGTTGTAGAAAAAGTGCAGCAGCATAGGGTTTTCTATATGCTTATTGAGCATGACAAAGGCTTTGTAGATGGTGTTGGACTCTCTTGGCACACCGTCACACCCCTCAATGGTAAAACGCTCAAAACTGCCCGGAACAAAAGAGATGGTATCGTAAAGCTCTTCAACACGCATAAAACGGGACAGAAGGGTATGGTAGCCGTTCTCATGTCCGGTGATCTTCAGGAAGATATTGACTTTTGCATGGGCGTGGATTTTCATAGGGCAGCCGCCTTATGAAAGAGCGGGTAGCGGGTAGCGGGTAGCGGGTAGATAGGGTACATCTATAACTCCTTTGGTTTTTCTAAGCGGTTGAGTTTGTAGGTTATGGTGCCCTCTGCAATTTCGATGATACTGTAGAAGTTTTTGGTCTCTACAAGATAGGTGCCGTCCTCTTTGGTTTGGAAATAGTCAAGTGAGAGCTTTTTGCCAAGTTCCAGATAGCTTTCATCTCCGGTGTAGGTATTGCTTGGTATGGCAAGGTGTTCAAAGGGGTTGAGTGCTTTTTCATTGTCGAAATGAAACTTCCCCTCACAGACACGGTGCAGTGAACTGAGTGTGGCATCGACACCGAGTCTGTCGGCAATGAGTGCACCAAGACTTCGGATGTAGGTACCTTCGCTGACAGTCGCTTCAAAATGGACAAAGGGGTGGTTGTAGTGTAGGAGTTTGATGGTATGAATGGTTGACGTGATGGTTTTGAGTGCTACCTCTTTACCCTCGCGCATCAGCTCGTAGGCGCGCTTGCCGTCTATCTTTTTGGCACAGAACTTTGGTGGATAGTAGGTAAGTTCACCTTGAAGCGACATGATGGCATCGGCAATCTCTTCTTTGTCAAAGGGGGCTACCTCTTGAATGGTGTCTACATTTTCGATGTCCAGACTGGGAGAGTTTGCACCCAGCCAGAGCGTGGCACGGTAGGTCTTGGGTGTTTTGTCAAGGTACTGAAAGAGTTTGGTGTATTGTCCTGTGGCGACAATGAGGCACCCTGTAGCAAAGGGGTCAAGCGTACCGGAGAAACCAACCTTTTTGGTGTTGTACTTGCGCTTGACATACCCCATATAACGGTTGGAGCTGACGAAGATGGGTTTGTTAACGACGAATAATCTGTTCAATGCAAATTCTCCATGGGAGAATTTTTAGTGAAGAGTGAAGAGTGAAGAGTGAAGAGTTGTGGTATGCTTTCCTTGCGGAAAACTTCTATATGAACGGAAGCATTGTGAAGCAATGCAAACCTCAATTCCTCATTCCTCACCCCAAGGGTACTTGTCACTTCGTTCGGGCGCATTCCTCATTCCTCATTCAGTTAGATTGCCTGCACAAACGAACTGAGTATCTCTTTTTTGTTTCCGCCGAAGTTGATGAGGAGTTTGTACTCTTTACCCGATTTGTTGGCGGCTTGTACACGGCCGATGCCGAATATCTTGTGTTTGACAAGGTCACCCTTTTTGAAGGCTGCCTGTTTGGTGATCTTGAGTGAGGCATCCTGTATGAGTCCTGCTTCACCAAGGAAGCGGCTTTTGTCGATCATTTTTCTTCTACCTTTGTAGAAACGGCTGTCAACATAGCAGAGTGTCAGATCGCTTTTGGCACGGGTGATGGCGACATAGCCCAGCCGCCGCTCCTCTTCCATATTGCAGCCTTCTCCAAGCAGAGGAAAGAACTCCTCTTCAAGCCCAATAACGAAAAGATGCTCAAACTCCAGCCCTTTGGCGGCATGGATACTCATAATAGTAATGGCATTCTCCTCTATCTGGTCCTGATCGCTCTGCAGTGAGATGTCGTTGAGGAACTCATCGAGGGTGAGTTCCGGGTTTTTGCTGACGGCATCCCTGAAGTATCCGTAGAACTCGTCGATGTTCATGATGCGCTCAAAGCCGTCTACCATTGCCGCATAGTGGTCTTTGAGCTTGATACGCTCCTCAAAAAGGGTAATGAAGTTGCCAAGGTCATGTGTGATTTCATGCTGCAGTGTTCTGATGTCTTCAACAAGCTGTGCCAGAGCGGAAGCGACCTTTTTGCTAAGTACCATCGGTACTTTCCCCTCTACACTCTGTTCAATGTACTCATAGAGTGAAAGCTGCTGTTCAAATGCCGCTTTTTGCAGCTTTTCAATGGAGGCTTTGCCAATGCCTCGTTTGGGTTTGTTGATGATGCGAAGCAGGGAGAAGTCATCGTGAGGGTTGGCGAGTACGCGGAAATAGGAGATGATATCTTTGATCTCTGCACGCTCATAGAAGCGCATACCACCGATGAGTTTGAAGTTGAGCCCCTCTTTGGCAAAACCCTCTTCCAAAGAACGTGAAAGGGCATTGATACGGTAGAGTACGGCGATCTCGTCTGGATCGACTCCCTGATCAAGCAGGTCATGGATCTGGTGGGCTATCGCTTTTGCTTCCATCGATTCATCCAGAGAGTGGAGCAGTTTTATCTCCGGGCCGTCACCTTTGGCGGAGACGAGCTTCTTGCCAAGGCGCTGTGAATTGTGTTCAATCAGACTGTTCGCTGCTTTGAGAATGGGATCGGTCGAGCGGTAGTTGGTCTCAAGCTTGACGGTTTTGCACTGTTTGAAGTTGTCGGCAAACTCAAGGATATTGCGTATGTTCGCACCGCGCCAGCCGTAGATACTCTGGTCATCATCACCGACTACGCAGAGGTTTTCATGTTCGCTGGCGAGCAGCTCAAGCAGCCTGAACTGCAGTTCGTTGGTATCCTGATACTCATCGACCATGATGTATCTGTAGCGGTTGCTGGTCTCCCGTCTGAGGTCGTCGTTGCTTTCGAGTATCTGATAGGTGAGCATCAGCAGGTCATCAAAATCGACCAGATTGTTCTCGACAATGTTCTCCTGATACTTCTCATAGATCGAAGCGACCTTTTTATAGTCGGGCAGTTCCGCTTTGGCAATGACCACTTCGGGGGTGAGCAGGGAGTTTTTGTATTTGGAGATCTCAGAGGCGATAAAAGAGAGGTTCAGGTCGATCTTGAGCTCTTTGGCAATGGTACGCAGCAGTCTCTTTTTGTCATCGCTGTCGATAATAACAAAGCGGTTGTCGCGGCCGAGCTTTTCTATGTGAAACTTTAAAAAGAGCAGTCCGAACTTATGGAAGGTACAGAGCAGCGGCGGGTAGGAGACTTTTTGTGGCATCAGCTTGAGTGCACGTTCCCGCATCTCGGCTGCCGCTTTGTTGGTAAAGGTCAGTGTCAGGGTATTTGCGGGATCAATGCCGACCTCTCCGACAAGGTATGCCAGACGGGTTGTCAAAGTTTTTGTCTTTCCGCTTCCCGCGCCTGCAAGGATCAGCATGGCACCGTCTATGTGTTCAACCGCTTCGCGCTGCGCAGGGTTGAGAGTGTTGAGTATTGCTTTCATAGGTAAAATTATGCTCCTGTAGTGGTATTATTATATCGAGTTAATGATTAAAGCCGAAATCCGCGTTGAAAAGCATGGTCTTGCAAAGTGTGTGAATAGATTACATTTTTGGTTCTTTTTGACCCATAAGCAGAAAGAATAAAGTAAAAAGTGATAAGGTTAGGTTATGTCCATTTAAGTATAATTTGATATAATACCATTAATTAAATTTTTATATGCACTGCATACAAGGGAAACATAATGCTAAAAGATTTTGTCAAACTGGAAACGTTTTTGACGGTTGCAAGAGAGAGAAGCTTCTCAAGAGCCTCTGCCAAACTTGGTATTTCACAGCCGGCAGTTACACAGCAGATCAAGTTCATCGAAAAGTACCTCGGTGTCAAGATTATTGAGCGAAAAAAGAACGGTATCAAGCTGACGGCAGAGGGAGAAGAACTCTACAAGATTGCAACCCGTCTTGAAAAAGAGATCAATGCGGCAGAGAAAGATGTGCTCAAGATCATTAACAAAGAGATGACATTCCGTCTGGGGGCCTCCTATACGATTGGAACCTATATTATTCCCGGAGAGTGTCTCAATACTATGGGAAAAGCGATCAACAACGATATCAATCTGAGTATCGATGTGAGTGACAATATTGTTGCCAAACTCAAAGACAGAAAGCTTGATGTTGGGCTGATAGAGTCACCTGTCATGGACAGTGATCTCATCTACCGTGAGTGGCTGGAGGATGAGCTGGTACTGGTAAGCAATGCACCGATCCCAAAAACGGTCAAGACTGAAGAGCTTTATGAGTTCCAGTGGATCTGCCGTGAAGAGGGTTCCCATACAAGACGTGTTGTCTCAGAGGTATTTGAAGATTTGGGGGTTTCCTGTAAAAGCTTCAATGTGCTTTCCGAAGTGAGCAATACTACAGCGGTACTGCAGACGATCAAAAGGGCGAAAAGAGACCCTGAGCATCCGGTCGTTTCCATCATTTCCAAACATGCGATTGCAGATGAGGTGGCTTCAGGAGAACTGTTTGAGGCAAGACTTAGGGGCTATACAATGACACGCAAATTCTATATTGTTTACTCCAAAGAGAACAAGCACAATGCTTATGTTGACAATGTTGTTGACTATATTCTTGCAGGACAGTGCTGATAGAGATCAGCGCTTCTTTTTTTTGAGAAGTTTTTGATTCTCCGGATTGTTGAGCAGTGCTTCCATAGAGCTCTTCGTAGCCTGTTTCTTTGGCGAAGCGGGTTCAGCGAGGTTCAGGACAATGGGGTGCTCTCCAACAACTACCTGCTTAATAGCAAGCAGCGGCATGGTGACGGTTGAACCAAAGTTTTCGCTGCCAAACCCCGCTTCAAAACCAAAATAATCCTCTTCCAGTTTCGCACTCTCGTAGGTATATCCGCTCAGGACAAAGAGAACAGTGTCATGAAAACTTTCAAAGATCTCATCAGGAAGCGGAGGATCGAATGTGACATGTTTTACCTCACAGGCAATGGCAAAGTCCTGATCCTTGCTGAAAAGGTATCCGATGGTTTTGCTGATGTGCTCCTGCATCAGGGCTCTGTACTCCGGTGTCTGGAAAAGATTGATTGTCATTATGTTTTGCTCACTTGTTCTATTCGATTGTAATATGGTTTAGAATCTTAAATCCTAACATAGCATTCATTAAAGCCACGTGTGTATAGTTTTGCAGATCTTTTTTGGTAATGTTTGCGGTATACAGGAGCCCTTTGTCAAGAAATTTTGCCCTCATGGTGCCTTCAAGAAGCGGTTTCTCCGGAGTGACCCATCTATTTCCGTCAAAAAATGCGATGTTGGCAATGGTTGTATCGGTCAGTAACCCCTCTTTTTCAATGATGATCTCATCAGCGTCTCCCTTTTTCAGAAGCAGTCTATCCAAGGCTTCACGGTTTGCATACTTATAGGGGTAGTCGATGGTGGAGGCAATGACTTTGAGGCGGTATACAGGTTTGGGAGTATAGGGAAGATATTCGACATGCCGGATACGGTCGGCATAGAGGATACGGCATCGGTAGAGCCCTTCGGAAGGTGCCTCTATATGTGATGCTAGGTCGATTGGTGCGGTATCACCGAAGAGTTCACGGCGGCTTCTGTCGAAACGGGATTGATGGTAGGGAAGATTGTACGCTTCTCCACCCTCTATCCTGACAGTTTCAAGCAGCAGTGGTGTCAGATTTTCCATGGTTACACGTCAAACAGCTCTGTGGAGAGATACCGCTCTGCGGTATCACAAAGAATGGTCACAATGGTTTTTCCCTTGTTCTCGGGGCGTTGTGCAAGACGGTAGGCAGCCTCAAGGTTGGCTCCGGAAGAGATGCCGACAAGCAGCCCCTCCTCCTTCGCCATTTTGGATGCCATGCTGAATGATGCTTCATTGGACACAGCAATCACCTCGTCATAGATCTCGGTATTGAGGATTTCCGGAATAAAACCGGCACCAATGCCCTGTATTTTGTGGGGACCGGCAGGTTTGCCTTCGAGTACGGCAGAAGTGGTCGGTTCGACAGCTGTGACATGCAGGTTGGGGATCTTCTCTTTAAGTACTTCTGCTGTGCCTGTCAGTGTACCGCCGGTACCGACAGCTGCTACAAAAAGATCGAGACGGTTTTGTGTATCTCGCAGTATCTCTACAGCGGTTGTCGTGCGGTGAATTTGGGGGTTGTCAGGGTTGCCAAACTGCTGCAGTACAATGGCATCATCGAGTGTTTCAAGCAGTTCATTTGCTTTGTCAATGGCACCGTTCATCCCTTCTGCTGCAGGTGTCAGTACCAGTTCTGCACCAAGATGGCTGAAGAGCTTACGCCGTTCCATACTCATGGAGTCTGGCATGGTTAAAATAAGGTTGAGCCCTTTTGCTGCACAGATCGCTGCCAGACCGATACCGGTATTGCCGCTGGTAGGTTCGATAATGGTGGTATGCTTCCCGATACGCCCCTTTTTCATTGCCTCGTTGATCATACTGTAGGCGATCCTGTCTTTTACCGACGAAGTGGGGTTCATAAATTCACATTTGCCCAAAATGGTTGTACCGGTCTCTTCGGAGAGTGAGTTGATCCTGACAAGCGGCGTATTGCCAATGAGTTCTTCAATATTCTGTGCGATCATTGCCTATCCTTTAATATTAAGAATTTTTATGATTATAAGTATATTTATAATTATACATCAATATTACTTTTGACTAAGTGGTTTAAACTCGTAATCCTCATCATCATAGTATTCAATGTCACCATTCTTAATGTGATAATACCATCCATGCAGGTAGAGTTTCCCCTCATCGACACGCTTTTTTACGGCAGGATAGGTCAGAAGATTGTCAATTTGGTGAATGACCGATACCTTTTCGGTATAACGCAACAGCTCTTCATGTGAACGATCTTTGTGGGTAAGCAGCGCGACTTTTTTGGCGGCATGTCCCAGTTCGAGCCATTTGATGGTATGGATATTCTCGGGAGTCGCTTCTATATCTTTGTAAAGAGCTGCGATCGCACCACAGTGGGAATGTCCGCAGACGATGATGTCGGAGATATCCAAAACACTGACCGCATACTCAATGGCAGATGCGGTAGCATGGTAGTCTGCATCGGGTCTGAATGGTGCAACAAAGTTACCGATATTTCGGACAATAAAAAGATCCCCAGCTTTGCTTCCGGTGATCATGGCAGGCATGACGCGTGAATCGCTGCATCCGATAAAGAGTGCTTTGGGACTCTGCCCCTCCTCTACCAGTTTTTTGAAACGCTCTTTGTTCTGATTGAATTTTACCTTCTTAAAGTTTTCGTGACCGCTTTCAAAGGCTTTGATAGAGTTATCCATCTATGACCTCCCTGATAGTGTATTCAATGGTCTCTCCGGCATACATGGGTACTACACCGCCGTAAGATGACGGAACGGCAAAAGGGCTTTTCTCGAGAATGATCTTTTTGGCAGGTGGCGTGATACCGTAAATGCGCTGTGCATTTTCGCTGATGAATGCAGGCAGCTTGTCAAGCGCATGATGCTTATCAAAGAGCTGTGCAAGTACCTGCAGGGCGATGGGAGCGGTGAAGACTCCGGCGGCACATCCGCATGCCTCTTTGGCTTCTCGTGGGTGCGGTGCGGAGTCGGAACCGAACATCACTTTGGGGTGGGCACTGAGGGCTGCCTGCAGCAGTGCTTCCCTGTCTTCGGGACGTTTGGCGATAGGTTTGCAGAAGAGGTGCGGCTGAAGCATGCCTCCGGCAACATCGTCAAGGGTAATGAGCAGATGGTGCAGGGTGATGGTGGCATAGAGGTTTTCAAACCGTTCAAGTGCGTGGAGACTTGCTTTGGTGGTGATGTGTTCCATGATGATCTTGAGTTTTGGGAATGCCTCTGCCAGCTTCTCATAGATGGGTACAAACTCCGCCTCTCTGTCCATGACAAAGCCGTTGGTCTCCCCATGGATACAGAGCGGTATGTCAAGGTCACTCATCGCTTCAAGGGCAGGGTGCAGTGTTTCGATGTCAAACCCGCTGACACCCCCTTCGGAGTTTGTTGTAATGCCTGCAGGGTAGAGTTTGATCGCAGTGATCTCTTCACGAAGGCTTTCCAAAAAGGCATGGTCATATTCGGGCTTGAAAAAGAGTGTCATATAGGGGGTGAATGTCTCATCACCAATAGCGTCTCTGATACGTGCCAGGTAGGCGACAACTTCCTCTTTGGTGCAGACAGGCGGAACAAGGTTGGGCATGATGATTGCCCCTGAAAAGGTTTTTGCACTCTCTTTGGTAATATTTTGGAGCATATCGCCGTCACGCAGGTGTAGGTGCATATCGAGTGGGGAGTTAAGGGTGATTGTGCTTGCTGATGGCATTGAAATCCTTTATGACATAGTAGTGTGAACGCTCCATCTCTTTGGGAACGAACCAATAGATAATGTTGATTTTGCCACAAATATCATTAATATCGGGCGACAATGTCATCTTCGGTGGTTCAAATGTGACAACAGGGTAGTCTATGCCCCCGGGAAAGAGCTGGTTGCAGCGCAGAATACGCAGGGTGCTTGCAGCAAATGCTTTGTGCGGAGCATTGCACTCAAACTGCCACTTGGCATACTCTGAGCAGGTAGGGTAGTAGCGGCAGTTAGCAGGCAGCATTTTGGAAATGTACTGGTAGCCTTTGATAGGGGCTGTGTAAAAATTTTTCAGCTTCATAGATCTGGAAGGTTTTCTCTATAGATAGCAACAATATCGATGTGTGTTGTCTGAATGATATACAATATGCTATATCTTTGAAAAATCAGCTTTCGGATACCTTTTCCAAACTCTTCAGCAGGTCTTCCTATATTGGGAAAATTCGATAGTGCGAAGTGGATATATTTTTTGAGTTTTTGCATATGCTTTGCAGTAATCGTTTTTGATTTGCTTTGTGTATAGATGTAGCTGGCGATCTCATCAAGATTCTGATAAGCTTTTTGAGAAAAATTAATTTTCATATTTTTCTAAAACTTTGTCAAAAGCTTCATCGATACTCATAATCTCCCCGCGTTCTATTTCTGCCAGCGAGATCTCGACATCTCTTTTGATCTGGGCATGCGTACGATTGTATGCATCCATCGAAAGCATGACGACTGTTTTGTCATTTTTGGTGGTAATGATCACCTCTTCATTGTTGTCACAGACATCATCGATGATTGATTTGAGGTTGTTTCTTGCGTGAGAGTAGTTAACCACTTGCATAACAATCCTTTTGTACAAGATTTTGTCAATTATAGTGGAAAGAGATAGGGATGTCAATGTGCTTCAGATATAACGTGCCCATTTTGAATGACATAGGATGGTGCCATATTGACGGCATGGTAGATGATTGTACCGTATTTTTTTGCATAGTACTGCAGCAGCAGACGCTGAAGGGTCGGTTCGATGGAGGGTACGAACCAGCCGTTGTTGCTGAGAACGATCATATGTTTTGGTCGTCCTTCGTAGAGCTTTTCGCTGGTTGCCTCGAAGCAGATGGCGTTGCGGTAACGCACATTACCGAGCATATAGTCGGTGATGTTGCTGTCGGCTTTGTAATCGACCGCACCGTCGTAGAAGACTTTGTTGACCCAGTCACTCAGAAAGTCCGGAAGCGGGTTTTTCTCTCCGAAAGGTACAAGCAGTACTTTGTTGGCACGTTCGATAGTGCCGTTTTTATGGAAGATATAGGTGCTGTTTCGGGGGATGCCGTCCTCCCAGTAGAGTGCTCCTGTAACGATGTTGATGTTGCGGGCACGGTTTTGCAGTGCCAGATAGAGCCATGGTGTGCGTTCAAGATAGACGGGAAATGCGGTTTCAGGCAGTATAACCGTAGAGGCGTGGGTATCGATGGCACGGTCGATCTCTTGGAGTAGTCTGTGAAACTGTGCCGGCTGCTGCGTCCGATCCCATTTTGCCTCTACCGGGGTATGTGTAGTGACCAAAACGATCTTCCTGTCAGAGGCTTGGGATACATCTTTGGAGGTCGGCTGCCATGCAAGCAGCAGCAACGGCAGAAAAACAAGGGTACGCCGGTAGAAAGAAAGTACCAAAACAGCAAGGATCAGGGCAAACTGCCACTTCTCGATGCCCAGATAGCTCTGCACAAACATCAGTTCGGGTTTGAACCAGTCAAACGAGAGCGGATGGATGTAGCTCATACTCAAAAGCCCGAGGCTTTTGAGTATGAGAGAAGATAGGGAGTAGGGAGTAGGGAGTAGGGAGTAGGTATAGTTTTGTAAACGCTTTTCTACTATCTCTGAAAGTTTGGCGATGGCCCAAAAGAGTGTGGCATAGATGAGGGCGATGAAAAGCACTGCAAACGGTATTGCCCATGACATCCGGTAGTGGATGAAGCTCAGTCCGATCCACCAGAACCAGAAGAGTCCGAAGAAGAGCCCGGCAAAAAACCAGACACGGG
>JALVGO010000235.1:0-6967 GCA_027029065.1 Sulfurovum sp. | reverse complement strand
TAGATGAGGGCGATGAAAAGCACTGCAAACGGTATTGCCCATGACATCCGGTAGTGGATGAAGCTCAGTCCGATCCACCAGAACCAGAAGAGTCCGAAGAAGAGCCCGGCAAAAAACCAGACACGGGCATTTCCGTACAGAAGCAGTGCTATCGAGAGGAGTCCAAAGAGCGTGTCGAGTGTGGGAAAACGGATATGCCAATAGTCAAAATAGATAAAGAGTGAACCCGACAGTGCAGCGGCAAATCCACACAGCAGCGGATGTATTTGACAAGGGATACGGGTGTGGTGTCTAGGTGTCGGCAAAAAGGCTCCTATTAATATAAAGGTGCTAAAATATTGTCCAATTTTACCATAAAGGACTCCTCATGGAACAGCAGGGAAGTATTGTCGGATCATTTATTCCGTTACTCATATTATTTGCAATTTTCTACTTTTTGATCATCAGACCGCAGAACAAGCAGCGCAAAGCGCATGAAGCGATGATCGCAGGACTGCAAAAGGGTGACAAGATCGTTACCAACGGCGGACTGATCGCAACGGTTGTCAAGCCTGAAGAGGATTTTATCAAAATCAAACTAAATGACGAGATGATCGTAAAGCTCGATAGAAACTTTGTTGCCAGAAAGGTCGAAACCGGTAATGAAAACGCTTAATTTCAGAGTTATACTCTTTGCATTCGCTCTGATTTTCGGGGTTGTTTTTTCCATTCCAAGTTTTACATGTACATCTGAAGTTGAAAAAACAAAAACAGAAAATAACGAGACATGTCCTCCGAAAATAACGTTAGGGCTTGACCTGCAGGGAGGGCTGCATATGCTTCTTGGCATCAAAAGTGATGTTGCTATCCAGTCACGTACCAAATCGATCGCCGCGAGTGTCAAGTATCTTTTCGATGACGAAGAGATCATTTTTGATGATCTTCGTATGGTTGACGGCAATAAAGTGACCTTTGAACTGCTCGATCAGGATGATGTTGCCAAGGCAAAAGCACTTTTGAAAAAAGAGATCCCCGGTACGGTACTGACACAAAACGGGTTGAAGTTCACGCTGCAGATGACACCCGAAGAGGTGGTACGTACCAAGCAAAATGCCATCAAACAGGCTGTCGATACCATCCGTAACCGTCTGAACGAGTTTGGACTTGCAGAGCCTACCGTTGCCAAGCAGGGAGAGGACAAGATCCTTGTCGAGGTACCGGGCATCAAAACGCAGGAGGATGAGCAGCGTATCAGAGAGCTGATCGCCCGTGCGGCACACCTGCAGCTGATGGCGGTCGATGAAGACCGTGCAGCACGTGTGATGACCATGAGTCCCAACGAAGCCAAAAGCTATGGCGATGTAATCTTGCCGGATGTCTATAACGAGCAGCAGAAGTATCTGCTGCGTCAAATACCTGTACTTGACGGCTCCATGCTGACCGATGCCAAAGTCGGTTTTGACCAGAATAACCAGCCGGTGATCAACTTTACACTTAACGGTCAGGGTGCGAAGATCTTTGGAGACTTTACCGCCAAAGCGGTGGGCAAGCGTATGGCAGTGGTGCTCGATAACAAAGTCTACTCCGCACCGGTGATCCGTGAGCGTATCGGTGGCGGGCATGTACAGATATCGGGAAACTTCAAGCTTGATGAAGCGCATGACCTTGCCATTGCGCTGCGCTCTGGTGCGCTGCTTGCACCGGTCTATGTGATGGAGAAACGCTCCGTTGGTCCAAGTCTTGGAGCAGACAACATCAAGGCGAGTATGATGGCACTGATCTTGGGCTTTGTGCTGGTCGTTATTTTTATGGTGCTCTATTATGGTATGGCAGGTGTCATTGCCGATGTCGCCCTGATCGGAAACCTCTTTTTGATCCTGGCGATCATGTCACTCTTTGGTGCGACACTGACCCTGCCGGGTATGGCAGGTATTGTCCTTACTGTCGGTATGGCGGTTGATGCCAATGTTATCATCAACGAGCGTATCCGAGAACTGCTGCATTCGGGCAAGTCGGTTGCCAAAGCGATTGAGGAGGGGTATGACAGAGCCTTTACAGCGATCCTTGATGCCAACGTGACGACGCTGATTGCCGCAGTGGTGCTCTGGGCATACGGTACGGGTCCGCTTAAAGGGTTTGCCTTGACAATGGGGATCGGTATCCTTGCTTCGATGCTGACTGCGATTGTCGGAACACACGGTATCTACCAGTGGCTGATGCCAAAGATCGACAGAAAACGGCTTGGTTTCTGGTTCGGTATTAAAACAGAGGGGGCAAAATAATGGAAGTCTTCAAGTATGACAAACCGATCGCACTGATGCGCCAGAGCAAACGCTTTGGCATCCTCTCTGTGGTACTGGTACTTGCATCACTGATCCTGATCTTTACCAAGGGGTTCAACTACGGGCTTGATTTTGCGGGCGGTACACTGGTGCAGGTACACTATGACCAGAAAGCGCCTATTGAGAAGATCAGAAAAGCAATCGGCAAAGACAAAAACTATGAAAATGCCAGTGTCACCTACTTTGGTGATGACAATGAGATCATCATCCGTACCAAGAACAGCAGCAAATCACTGGGCAAGGATATGGGCGATACGATGCGCCAACTGCTTCAGGGTACCGGAAACTTTAAGGTGCGCAGGGTCGATATGGTAGGAGCGAAAGTCGGTTCGGAGCTGAGAGAGAAAGGGATCATGTCGCTGGTACTGGCGATTTTGGGTATTCTGATCTATGTCTCTTTCCGTTTCGAGTGGCGGTTTGCTGTTGCATCGGTCATGGCACTGGTGCATGATGTGACCATCGCGATGGGGGCAGTCGTTCTTTTCAACATCGAGGTCAACCTCGATACCTTGGCTGCCCTTCTGACGATACTGGGGTATTCACTCAACGATACCATTATCGTCTTTGACCGTATTAGAGAGGGGATCAGTGAGAGCAAGGAGACGGCACTTGACAAGATCATCAATGAGTCGGTCACTCAGACACTCTCCCGTACCACACTGACGTCACTGACCACGTTCTTTGTTGTCCTGACACTTTTCCTCTTTGGCGGGGAGATCATCAGAGGGTTCAGCTTTACCCTGCTGGTGGGTGTGGTTGTAGGAACCTACTCATCGATCTTCGTTGCCTCGCCTATTTTGATGTGGCTTGGTTTCTCTGTCAAAGATTTCCGCGAAAAAGAGGCGGAAAAACGCAAACGGGAGAAGGAAAAAGAGAAAATGCGCCAGATGTACGAAGGCGGAACGCTCTAAAATCTAAAATCGGCTTTGCCGATTTTAGAAGTGAATAGTTAAGAGTGAATAGTGAATAGTTTTGGTATGCTTTTCTTTGACAAGAAAAGCTTTTTATTGAAAAGAGTAGGTTCTTTTGAATAAAACGCATTTTAGCTTAAAGGAGCAGGTATGCAGTGGGGTAAGGTTTTTTATATCTTTTTTACATTGATGTCACTGACGACATCGGCGGCGTTTCTCTATGAAGATTCGGTAACAGCACTCTTTATTGCCGGATCGGTTAACATGGTCTCTACCATCCTCAAGATCGGTGTGCGCAACATCCTCTCAGCTGAGCTGCTTGCAGGCTCACTGGTGGCGGATCTGCACCTGATTCCCGCATTTTTCGCTTTGCAGTTCTACCATAATACAAACATTGCTATCGGGCTTGTCATCGGTGCGGTGATTGCCAATGTCTATACGATCATTGTTTCTATGATCGAGAGCTCCAAAGAGAAGGTTGATTTTTAACGCTGCGTCAATGTATAGTGTGATGAATGATATGCATGTGCTTGCCAGGTACTGCCACTTCGGGTGGGGAGAGAATCGGTTTGGGGTGCCTAACTATCCTGAAACCTGTGTCAAACTGGCACTGGAGTACATGGGAGATCGTCCCAAAGAGCGGGCATTCGATGTAGGGTGTGCCATCGGGCGCAGCAGTTTTGAACTGGCGCGTGCGTTTGATGAAGTCATCGGTGTGGACTTCTCTGCACGCTTTATTCAGGAAGCGCTGCGCCTGAAAGAGAGCGGGGTACTGCGCTATGCTGTGCCTGTTGAAGGGGAGATTGAGGCGTTCCATGAGGTGAGGCTGAACAAGTTCGGGCTGGAGCATGCGTCAAAGAAAGTGAACTTCTGGCAGGCGGATGCCTGTAATCTCAAACCGATCTTTACCGATTTCGACTTGGTCTTTGCAGGCAATCTGATAGACAGGCTTTATGATCCTCGAAAATTCCTTGAATCGATGGCACCGCGTATTAGAAAGAATGGGCTGCTTGTGCTGACCTCCCCCTACACATGGCAGGAGGAGTCTACCCCCAAAGAGAAGTGGATTGGTGGCTACAAGCGTGACGGGGAGAATGTGACCACACTTCAGGGGCTTGAGGAGATACTCGGCGGCGACTTTAAACTGCTCGATACATGTGATGTGCCGTTTGTTATTCGGGAGACGGCACGCAAACATCAGCATACCGTAGCGCAGATGAGTGTTTGGGAGCGCCGATGAGTTTTCCTCTCTCAACATTTGATTGTAACAAATTGCCATATTAGGAAGAATATTTTGCTAAAAAAAAGTATATTGCTGACACTACTGCTAAGTGCGGCAGTGTGGGCGCTTCCCTCGGGTATTGAGAGTGCCATTGCCAAGTCGGGCATTCCTAAAAAAGATATCTCCATCTACATCAAAGAGGCGGGCAAAGACAGCCGTGTGGTTGCCTCGCTCAATGCCGGACGTGTACGTACGCCGGCTTCTGTCATCAAAGTGCTGACAACCTATGCGGCGGTACTGAAACTGGGGTTTGACTACCGGTGGCCAACCGTATTTTACCGCAGAGGGCGCATTGCAAACGGTGTGCTGCATGGCGATCTCATTGTCAAAGGGTATGGCGATCCGACACTCAGTGACGAGGATCTTCCCAAGATCGTTTCCCGCATCAAAGACGCCGGTATTGAACGGATCACTGGCAATATTGTCATCGACCGCAGCTATTTCAAAGTCGGCAGCCGCAATACATCAGGCTTTGACGGCCATCCGCACAGCCCCTACAATGCGATGCCCGATGTGATGATGTTCAATGAACGTGTCAGTACCATCTGTGTTATTCCAAAGCTAAACAGCGTAACAAAGAAAACACCAGATAAAAGCTTTGTCGTACACAACCAGCTGCAGCGTGTCAACAAACCCTGCCGCGGACGCTACTCCTGGCCGCATGTCAAGATAGACGACTCCAAGGCTGTGCCGGAAGTGTGGCTGAAAGGAAAGATCTCTAAACGCTGCGGGAAACGCAATATCTGTCAGGTTTTGACCAAGCCTTACAAATCCTTCTACTATGCACTCAAAGCGGCACTGCAGGAGGAGGGTGTAGCGGTAGGCGGAAGACTGCGTCTGCAGCCTCTTTCCAAAGGTGCAAAAGTGCTTTTTACGCACTACTCCGTGCCGCTTGAAAAGATCGTCTCCAAGACGGCAAAGAAGTCTAACAACCTCTACGCAAGACATTTGCTTCTGCTGCTTGGTGCCAAAATGTATGGTGCCCCGGCGACAGAGGAGAAGGGACGTAAAGCGGTACGGATCATATTGCGTGCCAACGGGGCACTGGGTAGATCTCTGCCGCATGTTGACAATGGTTCAGGACTTTCGCGTACATCAAAGATCACTGCCAAAATACTTGCAAGTGTACTGGACAACGCCTACAGTCGATACGGTATGCGCTGGATGCAGACACTCTCCATTGCCGGAAGGGACGGTACGATCAAAAAGCGTTTCCGCGGTACGGTGGTACGCAACAGAGCATGGATGAAGACCGGCACGCTCAAGCATGTCAAGAACATTGCCGGGTATGTCAAAAGCAAAAACGGCAGGTACTATACGGCAGTCATCCTTGTCAACAGCAAACATGCCCGCTGGAAAGCCGCCAAAATGCAAGATGCGATCATTACATGGCTGGTACAGTACCGGGGAAGAGGCTCCACTGCTACACAAAAGCCCAAAGCCTTTGTTCCTCCAGCCAAAACAGTCCATAAACCAAAGCCTATCGAAAAACCGGCAGCACACTTTACGCAACCCGCACCCAAAGATGCCAACGGCCGCTACTATATCCAGACCGGATCATTCAGGCACTATCCAAAAGCATCCTACTTGCAGAAACTCAAAAAGGCTTCTCTGCCGTATCGTATTGTGCCGGGAAAAGAGTTTAAAGTACTCGTAGGACCCTATGCAACAGAAATGCGTGCCAGAGAAGTACTTGCAAAGGTACGCCGTAGTGTTGGCAAGGGTGCATTCCTGACTAAAGGGCACCTCTAACAACCCCAGATGCTCATAACATTGCCAGCTTTGCCCAAAGGGTGGGCTTTGCAGACGCGATCTTTCACAAGATGCTTCCTTCATCTTAGCTTTGGCTAGGACTTGAAAGCCTCTTGCAAAACCTCACATCTGCAAAACCCATTATGAGCGTCTGGGGTTGTTAGAGGTGCCCTAAAGAAAAACTCGATGCAGAGGGGGCAAGGCTCTACTAGGATTTAACCCCATCTTCGCTATAATCTCTACAAAAAACAGGGTTATTATGCAGTTTGAAACCTACCCCTTTGAAAAACTTAACAACCTACTGAAAGACCTGCTGCCAAACAGTGATTATGCACCACTGTCACTGACCATAGGCGAGCCGCAGTTTGAGACACCGCAGTTTATTCTCGACACACTCAATACCAATGCGCCAAAACTGAACAAATATCCGAAAACCTCAGGAGAAGCGGTACTTCGTGAAGGGATGCTGACCTATCTGAAAAACCGTTTCGGTTTGACATTGTCAGATGCGCAGATCATCCCAACGTTCGGTACCAGAGAGGTACTTTTCAACTTCCCGCAGTTTCTGCTGCATGATGTTGAAGCACCGTTGATGCTTTTCCCCAACCCCTTTTATCAGATCTATGAGGGGGCAGCGAAAGCGAGCCGTGCGGAAGTGGTCTATCTCAACCTGAATGAAGCAAACAACTTTCAGCCTGTAG
>JALVGO010000234.1 GCA_027029065.1 Sulfurovum sp. | reverse complement strand
ACTTGTTCTGATATCTTCAGATCTATCAAAAAAAGTATAATCTCCACCCTCTTCTGTAGAATCTTCACGATTAGAATTGCCTGTTGTTATTTTTGCAATATCCCCCAACCTAACCTCTTCCCACTCCGGGGTCGCGACTTCAGTCGCGTTCTCTTCAGCGACTAAAGTCGCTGCCCCGAAGCGAACCTCCCCACTCAAAAGCTTCTGCATCAACCCTTTTTTGAGTTGCTCTTTGGCGGTGATGAGTGCTTCGAGCTTTTCGATGGCTTTGTCCCAAGTGGTGAGGATTTGAGCTATTTTTTGTTGTTCTTTTAGGGGTGGAAAAGGGATTTTAATAACAGTTTTAAATGATGTTGGGTTAATATTAGCCTGACTTACGCCTTTTGTTGCAATGGCTTTTATTCGATCTTGAAAATAACTTGTATTTAAAAGATTATTAATGAAAACAGGACACATTTTCTTTAAATTAGGTCGATAGGCAACTATGTAAGAGGCTGTTATAAAATTTTCACTTCGATTAAATAATGATATTTTACCAACTAAATCATAGCTGTTTGTTCTGTTTAAAAGGATATCCCCCTCTTGTAATCGCAACTTTTTAAAATCTTTTTCATCAAGATCAATATATACCAAATCATCATACACCAAAAAGCCATCTTGCATATTTCCCATTCTTAAAACAGGGTACTTTCCTTTACCGGAAGTTGGTTTCGATGTACCATAAAATGACTTTTCAAAAACATCCCCCAACCGTACAACCTTCCACTCCTCAGGAATCACCCCAACCTTAGTCTGCTTATACCCTTCAGGCACAGTCACACCCATCACTTCTTCTCCAACTTCGCAACCATCTTGTCAAAGTCCGAAACATAGGTACTGTTTTCCCGTTCTCTGTACTTTTCAAACTCACTCTCCGCCAGTTTCTTAGCTATCGTGGCACTCACTTTCCCCTTGTCTTGAAGAATCTCTCTGTCATTGAGCGTCAAAAAAGCATTGAGCTTCTCGATCCAGTCCTTTTGGTACATCACTTTTTTGTTTTTTGCCTGCATCTCTGCAAAGTTCAGATACATCTCGACAATGCGATTGTAAGCATCCAATTCGTCTTCGCTCAGGTAGTTTTTGGCAACCGCAACATCGGCTTTGCGTATCTTCCCTTTGGGGCTGTTTTTCCAGTTGGTCAATCCCATGTTTGGCTTTTGGCTGTCTGCACGGGTATGGACAATCTCTGCTGCCGTCTGCCCTGTGATGGCATAGTGCATTTTGTTTTGTACCGTCGCATAAAACTCCTGTGTCATCGAACTGTGTGGGTCATAGTCGGCACTGCATTGTGCATAAATATCGGTAATCTTCTGGTAAAACCTCCGCTCACTGCTTCGTATATCACGAATCCGCTCAAGCTGTTCATCAAAATAGTCTTTGCCAAAAGGGTTGTCAGGGTTTTTGAGCCGTTCATCATCCATCGCAAACCCTTTGATGATATACTCTTTCAAAACAGAGGTCGCCCAAATGCGAAACTGGGTCGCTTGTATGGAGTTGACACGGTAACCTATGGAAATAATCATATCAAGATTGTAAAAATTGACCTCTTTTTTTTGTTTCTTTCCTTCAATAGCACCGTGTTGAGTGGTTATTTCCATTTTGGAAACAACCACTTTTTCATCAAGTTCACCACTCTCATATATATTTTTAATATGCTTGGAAATAGCAGGTATTTTTACACCAAAAAGCTCAGCTATCTGCTTTTGCGTGAGCCATATCGTCTCATCTCGTATCAACACCTCAAGCCTTACATCATCATTGGGCGTTCTGTACAAAAGTATCTCACTCATAACCCAAGCTCCTCCAGATACACCTGCATCTGCTGTTTCACTTCGGAGAGTTCCGCTTCTATCTCGGTGATCCGCTTTTTGGTCGCTTCAATATCAACAGGTTCCTCCTCTTCAAACGTATCGACATAACGGGGGATGTTAAGATTGTAGTCGTTCTCCTGTATCTCTTCGTAGGTAGCGATATGTGAGTACTTCTCTATCTCTTTTCTTTGGTGGTAGGTATCGAGTATTTTTTTGATATGCGTATCATTGAGCGTGTTTTGGTTTTTCTCTTTGTCAAACTCACGACTCGCATCGATGAAGAGCACATCGGTGTTCTCTCTGCCTTTTTTGAAGATCAGTATCGTCGCAGGAATCCCCGTACCGAAAAAGAGATTGGCAGGGAGTCCGATGACCGCATCGAGAAGATTGTCATCGATGATCCCCTTTCGTATCTTCCCTTCGCTTGCCCCTCGAAAGAGCACACCGTGAGGCAGCACCACCCCCATACGCCCCTCGGCATTGAGACTTGCAATCATATGCTCCACAAAGGCGTAATCGCCCTTGCTTTTGGGAGGCAAGCCGTACTTAAATCTGCCATACTTGTCATCTGCCAGATCCTCCGCACCCCACTTGTCGAGTGAAAAGGGCGGATTGGCTACAACGACATCAAATTTCATCAAGTGGTCGTTTTCGATATGCAGCGGGTTGCGCAGGGTATCACCCCATGCAATATTGGCATCATTGATCTCATGCAGAAACATATTCATCTTACACAGGGCATGGGTCTGTCCATTTTTCTCCTGTCCATATATAGCAAAGTTCTCATTCCCCACCTCTTTACTCGCCTTGATAAGCAGCGAACCAGACCCGCAGGTCGGATCATAGATGCGATCCCCTTCATGTGCCTGCACCAGCTTGGCAAGCAGTGTAGAGACAGCGCTCGGGGTGAAAAATTCTCCCCCTTTCTTCCCCGCATCACTTGCAAAATGGGAGATAAGATACTCATAGGCGTCCCCTATAACATCATTTCCCTCCAGCATAGACGGACGCAGATCCAGCTTCTCGTTGGCAAAATCCTCCAGCAGATGCTTGAGAATAGCATTACGCTCTTTGGTACCGCCCAGCTTGGTCTCGGAATTGAAGTCCACATTGCGGAAGATCCCCTCCAGTTTTTCCCGGTTGTCCTCTTCGATGCGCTCCAATGCTTTGTTGATGATCTCTCCGATATTGGGGTCTTCTTTGTGTTTAAGCAGATAGTCGAATGTACAGCGTTCATCGAGTACAAACTTCTCACGCTTCAGGCTCTTGGCGATCCGCTCCTCATTGCCCTTGTACTTCTCATGCAGCTCTTCAATCTTCTCTTTATAAAAGTCAGAGAGATACTTCACAAAGAGCATCGTCAGCACATAATCTTTGTACTCACTACTGTCCATTGTACCCCTAAAGGTGTCACAGGCTCTCCAGACAATGTTGTTGATAGTCTCTTGTGTCGTTTTTTGCATGATCAGTCTTCCTTGTTTTGTTGTATGATTGTATCGAGAAATGCTTGTGAAAGTCGTTGTTTCTCTTCTGCCAACCTGTGAAGCAATGCCCGCTCTTTGTCAGCAAGCTCCAATAACTTCACCAGCTCTTTTTGCTTCTTCACAGGAGGCAGTGCAACAGCCATCTGCTCCAGATCTCTGGTCTTCAACATGGGGATAGCCGTCCCTTTGATATCCTGTTTCAAAACACGTTGTGTGACGTGTGCATTTAAATAATATGCCAGATATTTTGCATTTACCTTGTCGCTCTTTACACGGATCACAGCCAAAAGAGAGTGAATAAGCAAACCTTCATCCTCTTTTTCTATATAAACTGCCGAGCTTGGAGCACGCAGCCGTACCACTACATCCCCTTCTCGCGTGAAATATTTACGGTCAATCTTTTCAGCAGCGATAAAAATATCTTTCTCTTTTTCCGGTTTGGTTAACGCCACTCCAGCACCAAAATATTTTAAAGAAATCTGCTCATACTCTATTTTCGATGGCGAATCCAATTGCGCCTTCTTCCTGGCAATAACCAGTCCGGTACGAACAGTGGCAATATCACTTAGAAAAACAGTCAAGCACGTTCCTTTTATTGTCTATTTAGGAATCGTACAGTTATTTCTATTTGCTTTTGCTTAAAATTATTTGTATTACTCAGAAGTATACACTTAGTGTTTTGTTATTATCTTGCATTCGCTTTGGCGAGTCCTACGAAAATCTGCCTTGATTATGAACGAAATTGCTGCATCAAAGTTTTAGGTATTTAGTTGGTGCGGTAATAAAATACTACCTTTATAGCTTTTGTTTTTGCAGAAAATGAAGAAGATGAAAATAAAAATGCAGAAAATAAAATAGAAGAAAACCCCAAACCCAAAAAGGCTTGGAGCCAAGAGAGTACAGCAGAAGGTACCGACTATCTTTTTGAGAACTGTGGAGAACGTCTCGCTTTTTTCTTACCTGGTTTCTTACGCTCAACCACTCTTGAGTCACGTGTAAGAAGTCCCATAGGCTTGAGGATCGCTCTGAAAGATGGCTCGTATGCTACGAGTGCTTTGGAGATACCGTGTTTTACAGCGTCTGCCTGTGCAGAGTAACCGCCGCCCAGTGTGGTTGCTTTGATGTTCAGAGACTCAAGCTGCTTTGTCGCTTCAAGCGGCAGTCTGACTTTCATTTTCAGTGTTTCGTGTCCGCCGAGCCACTGGTCGAGTGTTTTACCGTTGATAAGCATCTCACCGTTACCCGGAGTGATCCAGACTTTTGCGATCGCTGATTTTCTTTTTCCTGTTGCATAAATTGTTGCCATGATTACGCTTCCTTATTGATTTGTGCAGTGTGCGGATGTTCAGAACCGGCATACACTTTGAGTTTTTTCAGCATCTGCTTACCGAGTTTTGTTTTAGGGAGCATCCCTCTTACCGCAAGCTTGTAGAGCTTTTCAGTGTGGTTCTCAAGCATATCGCTCAGTTTTTTGGACTTCGTTGAACCGAAGTATCCAGAGTGCGTGAAGTACTCTTTCTCATCCATTTTTACACCGGTGAATTTCGCTTTCTCAGCGTTGATGATCACTACGTAGTCACCACAGTCAACATTGGGTGTAAATGATGGCTTGTGCTTTCCTCTGAGGATAGAAGCAACTTCAGTCAGAATACGACCGAATGTTTTACCTTCTGCATCGATCAGAACCCAGTCACGCTGTACTTCATGAGGTTTTACGACTTTTGTCATTTTCATGATGGTTTTCCTTGTTTTGAATAAAACACTGCCAAGACAATGCTTTTTGTGGACGGATTGTACCCATTTATTCTTAAAATAATTTTAAATTCAGTTTACTTTAAGTTTAATAGTGAAATTCCCTCTTTTTCGAGGTAAACCAAGACCCCCTCAGTCGGTTTGTGCAGCAGCGACGCCACCGCTTTGGCATACCATGCAACCTGTTCCTGATGCTTGAAACTGTACCGGCGTGAACTTTTGTAGTCCACTACCACCGTACGATCCTCATACGCAAGCAGCAGATCAAGCTGTTTTAGCTCTCCGTTGTAGCTGAGTGCCTGCTCTTTGCTGATCTTGGCTCCCTCAAGCAGTCGCATGAACGGTTCATGTGCAAGCAGCATGGCAATGCGCCTTCGTATCTCTTCAAGCCCCTCTTTGCCGATACGCTGACCGTAGCGGTTTTCTGCGGCGATCATCGCCGCTTCAAGACTCTGCGTATCAAAACTGCCCATCATCTCCAGCGTATAGTGCAGCGCGATCCCAAACTGTATTGCTGCATAGTCTCTCTCCTCTTCCTCTTCTCCCTTTACCTCCAGACGTCCGTAAAAGCACACACGCGCAGGCAGTGTTTCGGCCACACACCCACTCTCCTCCTGCACATCTTCCGTGAGAGCACGCAAGGTTCCCAGACGACTAGGAACGATCCCAAGCGGATCAAACATGGAGCCTTCCGGCTTTCTGAGTACCAGCATCCCCTCTACCGCCCTTGTCAGTGCTACATAGAGTACATTGAGCCTGTCTTTTTCTGACGATACTTTTCTCGCTCCGAGAATCTGCGCGTAAACTTCATCAAAATGTTCCCGTCCTTTGGTACGGTAGAGAATCTTGTCAATGTAGAGTGCATCGTTGTAATGAAAGATAAGCGGTGCGGTATCGTTGTTGGGTTTGGTCAGCTTGTCCATGACGATGACATAGGGAAACTCCAGCCCCTTGGAGCCGTGTATGGTCATAATGTTGGCACCATGCACAGAGTGGGAGGCAATTGCAATGCGGGAAGTTTCAAACTCTTCGAGGAAGGTGGGTATGTCACTGAAAGCGGAGGCGAACTCCAGCAGTTTGAGAATATTGGGATCCTCATCGAAGTAACCAAACGCCCGAATCAGATGGTCAAGTACCTGCAGCGGCGACATGAACGGGTGAAACCATGCCGTATCTGTCTCATCGATCTTCTTCCCTACTCTCTGTAACAGCGGCTCGGCATCGATACGTTCTCCGTAAAAGAGGTACGACACCATGGCAGCCAATGCAGCGATCTTGGGCAGATACTTCAGAGATGAAGAGGTCTTCAGAAGTGTATGGATACCCTCTTTCTCACATGCCTCCTGCAGTGCCTGTCCGTCTTTGTTGGTACTGACAAGAAAAGCGATGTCATCGACACGTACACCGGCATCCATCAGCCTTTTTGCCTGTGCGATCGCCTCTTCAAGCAGCGCATCACTCTCGATGACCTCCACATACCCTTCCGCAGCGTTTGGACCACTCTTTTGCGGCACGTAGCCGGGCATAACAGGCTCAAACCAGCGGTTGACCTGCTCAACCACCGCTTTGGCGCTTCGGTAGTTGGTATCCATCTGCTCTATCTCAATGTTGTAGCGCTCGGCAACCTTGTCGAAAAGCTCCTCCACCCCACCACGGAAACGGTAGAGTGACTGCTTGGTATCCCCCACATAGAAGAAGCTTCTAAACTCTCCCTGCCCTTTGCCGGCAAAGATCTCATCGATCATCGGCTTGATCAGCAGAAACTGCAGTGTGGAGGTGTCTTGAAACTCATCGAGCAGAATATGCCTGAACTTCGCATCGATCTTGAAATAGATGAACTCTCTGCTGACACTCTCATAGAGCAGCCGGTAGGTGAAGTAGGCAAGATCATCAAAGGTCAACACCCCTGTTGCCACCGCACTGCCTACAACAGCGTCTTTGTAGTAGCTGTACACATCAAATACTGCCTGAAGTACGATCGCCTCTTTTGTCCGTGCCCACTCTCCCAGCAACGCTCTGAGCCTCTGATAGCCCGTTTCAATCTCCGGATGGGTCTGGATATACTTCTTATAGTTTCTATGTTCACTCAGTGACACTTTGGAAAATACGCTTTTGCCAAACAGTGTCTTGGCACTGGCAAGGGCAAAATTGTTGATGGCACTCTTGGAGGCACCTGAAGCAACAACTGCTTCGTAGAGCGTTTGACGTGCCGACTCGATATCTGCTTCAAGCGCTTTGATGCTCTGGGTCACTTTTGGCGGCTGAGGCAGCAGCGGATCGACCTTGTAGAATGTCTGCATCAAATCAAAGATCTTCGCAAAACGCTTGTCCTCAATGTCAAGCGCAAGCTGCACAAGCGAGCCGAGCCTGCCTTCGTATTCAAGGGTATCAAGAAAATGCATCTCCAGCTTTTCGTGCGGCTCATCTTTGGTTACAAAATCGGGTTCCAGCCCGACCTCCAGCGACGCAGCACGCAAAATGGAGGCAAAAAAACTGTCCAGTGTCACAATATGCGACGTTGAAGAGAGAAAACGGGAGAGCACTTCAGGCTGCTTGGCAAAGAGCGCCTCCCTGCTCATGCCTGTTTGCACACAAACAGCATCGAGAAAGGCATCATTGGCTCCAAGATGCTTGAGTGATTCAAGCACACGCTGACGCATCTCGGCAGCGGCTTTGTTGGTAAAAGTCGCTGCCAAAATCGTTGCAGGCGACTCCCCCATAAAAAGCAGCGATATGTAACGCACTGCCAATGCAAAGGTCTTACCGCTTCCCGCAGAGGCGGAATAGGCCAAAAAGGGTTTGAAACTCACGCGCGCTCCATTAGCTTCTCAGCTTCTGTTGTTGACAATACCGGTATATTTCCCTGCACAAAACGTTTGTCGTTACTGACAATCAAGTCACATTCGACAGTTTCTGCACAGGCACGCTGAAGCAGATCTTCAAAATCCAAATTGGGTGCTTCAAGGTTTTTCAACAATGCCGACTTTGCCATCGTTTTGTTAATTTCGACTATCTCAAAAATTTCAATGATACGCAGCATCTCTTCAATAAGCTGCTGCTTTGGAAGCTGTTTTCTTGCAACATAGTAAATATTGCTCAAAATATCACAAGAGGTGTACAGCACTACCCCCTCTTCGAGCATCTTGGCAAGCAAATGACGTGTTCTGTCAACCCTACCCCGATCACGATCAATCATATCCAGCAAAATATTTGCATCTAAAAACACCCTACTGATCTTCATACATCCCTTCTTTGATACTTTCTATCTCCTTGCCTCCCAGCCTATAACTTCCCATCTGTTGCAAAGCGTCAAGTTTTTTCTTGTTTTTCCCCTTCTCTTCTTCGAAGAGTTTTTCTACCATGTCCCGATATTTTTTGTCAAGGAAATACCCTTTTACCTGATGCCGTTTCTTATCGACAACCTCTACAATATCGAAGTTTTCCAACTTATGCAGATTTCTCTGTATTTCCGAAATAGAAATGGTATTCATAAGTATCCTTTTCATATTTTATTGACTTATTATATGAATATAAGCTTAGGCAGCTATTAAAGATATTCACCTCTTCCGCACATCAGTGCAAATTCACAATACTTGCAGGTCTGCAACGATTCACACTTTTGGGCAACAAAACTTTGGGTCTGCTTGAGTGCCACGATGTGTTCGGCAAGCAATTCGTTTTTCTCTTCCAGTGCCTTGATCTCCTCAATCTGCCCCTCCTCAAGAATCTTGACAAAGGCAAGTGTGACATTCTGATAGCGAGATGTAAGCAGGTGGTGGTAGATGCTCATTTGAAAATCGGTCAGACTCTCAAGGTTCTTGACTTTCTGCGCCTCGGCTATCGAGCCGCTCTTGTAGTCCAGTACCAGTGTACCGCTCTCATGCTGATCCATCCGGTCGATGCGGCCTTTGAAGCGCAATCCACCTATCTCTCCGGCAATCTCCTCTTCACGCGCAACGACACGCCAGCCGTTTTGGAAATGTGCTATCTGCTTTGCCACGAAAGGCTTGAGCTTCTGCGCCCAGAGCAGTTTTTGGTATGCAGCTTTTGTATCATCATTGGGATGCAGTGCATGGAGCAGTTTCTCAAGCTGCTGCTGCATCTGCGCCTCTTTCTCATAATAGGTATCACTTTCAAACAGTCTATCAAGTACCTGATGCAGAAAGAGCCCTTCGTTCAGCCTCTCTTCTTTGGGTGCTTCTATCTTTTGGATGTAGCGGTAGTAGTACTTGCGCTTACAACTTAGATAGGTCTTGAGACGGGATGGTGACCAGATAACCTTTCCAGCGTCAAACCCCTCAACCACCGGATCACGCTCATCGATAATCTGCACAGGTTCATCATAGAGCAGTTTCAGCGGCACACGGCTGCAGGGTGATTTTTCCAAGCCAAGTTCGTAGAGGAACTTCGAGGGCAGGCGGTCATCGGCACTGCTGTAGATCACCACCGCCTCCTGCGCACTCTCAAGCAGATGGAGGTAAAACTGCTTCTGCAGCGCCTCTCTGTCTGTTCGCGTAGGCAGTCGGGCAAAGCGGCGTACAGCAGAGTTGAGAAAACGGTCTTTTGTGGTGCTGGCAGGAACGATGTTTTCATTGAAGTCCACAACCACAACCCCGTCAAACACTACCCCACGTGTCTCCAGCACCCCAAGGACAGTCACCTTCCCGCCCCGAACATCGTCAAGTGCCACAGAAGAGAGTGCCTTGAGCCAAAGAAAGAGCCAGCCCTCCAGAGACTCTTCATAACTCCCAAAAAGCGTCAGGAAATCGTTTTGCAATGCTTCAATACGTTCCTTGCTCTTCTCTATCAACGCCAACGTGTCAAGTATTTCAAAAAAAGCCGTTACAGGCATTTTTGCTGTGCCTCGCAAATGCACATAACGCTCTTTTGGCATACCGTAGCGCTCAAGCATATTGACATACGCCTCTTCCCCTGTCTGCAGATAACGCAGGAGTGCTTCGGTTTTCTTATAGATACTCCCGCCGCTGTAGTCATAACCCATCGCAAAGTTAAGATTGCCAAGCCGATCAAAGAGCATGAAATGCTCCTTGAAAGACTCATCTGGCAGTACCAGAGCAATCTTCTGAGGATCCATACCGCTTTGTACCATCTTCTCTATCTGCGTCAGTGCCAGTGCCACTTGCGCTTCACGCTCCTCCACACTTTTGACGCTTACCTTAAGGGGGGTGTTCATAGGCGTTTGGGAGACAATACTACGTCTGCCAAGGTCAAAACAGACTTCACTGTTATCGGGCAAGACCATTCCCATTTCGGAAAAACGCTCCTGCATCTTTTTGGTAAAAGGTGAGGTGCGGTAATGGATCATCAGGGTTGTCTCTTTGGCTACCGCTTCAAGCAGTTCCAGTTCGAAGCGGCTCAGGTACCCCTCAAGGAAGATCTCTATGGTTTCGTACTGCTGCAAAAAAGCCTTGTTGATCTGATAAGCTTCGGGGATAAAGCAGCGATCGGTCAATCCTCTTTCATCAAGCACATTTCGATAATTTTCTCTAAGTGTTTCGAGGATTTCAAGATGTTCTCCAAACTCGGCATAGGCATCTGCCTGCGCCAGTGTCTCAAAGTCCACCTTTTCCCCTGCAAGCTCTTCAAAAAAACGGAAGATCGCCTCACCTTTGCCAAAAAAGCGTACCAGCTTTCTGTCAAACTTCAGCCCCTCAAAGGCTTCAAAACAGCTCGCTTCTCTAAGCAGCAGTATACGCTGCATCGTATCGACAAGCTGCTTGTTTGGCAGCAGTACCATACGCTGTTCAAACTCATCCATACGCATGTAAGCGGGCAGGAAACTATCGTTCTCAAGTGCAGCTGCAACCTGTGTTCGAATGGCTCTGGAGGTAGGATAGATGTGTAAGGTATTCATGAAAAAGAGTATAGCATACACTCACGCAAAGGAAAGCAGTAATCTTTCAAATTGTCATATATCCCGGATTTGCCTTCTCATTTGCATAAGCACGGTATAATCACATTCAAAAAAGGACTGCTATGTTAAAAACACTCGCCCTTTGGGTTCTTGGAATGTTCGGCCTGCTTCAGTTGATACAGATAGATATCCCGGAACCTCCCAAACAGATCGATCCCGGTAAAGAGATCAAAGCACCCAAGCTGATCATGGCAATGCTCAAACGCTCCTGTTACGACTGCCACTCTTATGAAACAAAGATGCCGTGGTACGGACATATCTCTCCTATCTCTTTAGAAGTAAAGAGTCATATTAAAGAGGGTCGTAAAGCAGTAAACTTTCAGGAGTGGAGTAACTATGATGATGCTAAAAAACAGAAGATATACAAAGGGATTGTCAAAACCATCAACTTTCGTATGCCTATGCCAATGTATCTTATAGTACATGAAGATGCAAAGTTGACAAGAGAAGAGAGAGAAATAATCAAAAAGTGGGCAGAGAGCCACATAAAAGAAGAAGTGTATTAAAAAACTTGTAGTAAAGTGTTATTGAATGGATATCATATTTATTCTATCTTTGATTGGTGGGCACGAAGTGCACCACCCTACGGATTGAGGTATGCCGGAGTATCCATATAGCCGACAGTATCTTTGTCAACTGTTGCTTTTAGACGCAAAATGTATCTTCCCGGCTTTGTTACATTCACTTCTACAACATATTCACCCTGCTTCTGTGGAATATTCTGAATCAAAACATCATCTTTATCCGTATGTGGTCTTGTTAACAAAAAATCAACCTTGACCCCATCAACCGGAAGGCTATGCTTGTCAAGCACACGATAGGTAAAGGTATTTGCTCCTGTCTGAAGCAGAACTACCTCTTCCTCTTTGGCACGCTTGACATTCTCAAGCTCAAGTTTTGCTTTTTTTACTCCATCGAGTGCAATCATATAGCCACTGTCAAAACGCCGTTTTTTTGCCAAAATATCATTGATATGAATATCAGCCTGCTGATACTTCATCATATAGTCATTGGTCTCCTGTACCGGTACAGAACTGGCAGACTTGACAGTCCAGTAGCTAAGTGTGATACCGATAATAAGAAACCCCATAATCATATGGGGCCAATAGCTTTTTTCCTTAGGCTTTTTTGCCATCTCTTATCCTTATATATAATGGTCTGAAAAAAAAGATCCAAAAAACAATTGCAGCCCCCAAAAGCACCAGTGCCTGCACCACCCAGAAACCTTGTCTTGTCTCTTTGATCGTATGTTCCAGTTCTACACCTTTTGCCTTTGCGATCTCATCGGCAAGTTCTGAGTAGCCCTGCACAACCCCTATGGCATGTTTATCTTCAATCTTGTTCTTATCTACACCTGCGATAACATCAATGGTAGCATCCATAATATTACGCTTATCATACATTTCCGCGATATTTTCGGATGAGGGAATCAGTGCCACCCTTCCTCTCTGTTGCGACTTTTCTGTAATAAGCGCAAATGGTGCGAATATAAATAGTACGTATGGCTTGCTCATGTTTGCATCATACTTTTTACTGTATGCAACTAAGTTGTATCTCTCAGGAAAATGTTCATTGGTAGCAATCAAATAACCGTTCACACCGGTCTTGGTATGCAGTTCTTCTGCCATTATCTTGACAAACTGAATTGCTTTTGGGTTTAAGAGATCATTTCTGAGAATATAGTCGGCATGAAGTAAAAAAGGAAGAAACAAAGCAAGCAAGGCAAGCCTTGCTATTGCTTTTATCATAAGTTAACCTATAAAAAGGTGATTAGGTGTCAGAACTGCCCATGCAGTATATACTGCACTCACGACCATCAGCCAACCAAGTACTTTATCCATAATTGTAATCATTTTTTATCCTTTATGAATTACTTCGCATCTTTGAATGCAAACTGTGCATTCTCTTTGCTTATCATTTTAACATTATCCAGACTGCTAACAATTGGTGTCGGATCGTAAGGATTCTGTGCTGATTTCTGCTGTACGCCCAGTCCCCACACTGTGAGGAATGCAAGGATAGAAAGAAGAAGTACTGTTGCAATCAACATACCAGTCACACCGTTAAGTCCGAATACGGATCTGTTTGTATTTTCTGCCATCTTCTACTCCTTAGTTCTTCAAAGACTGAATGTACTCAGCCAGTGCTTTTTCCTGAACCGGTGTCATTCTTGTTTTGAATGAAGGCATTTTACCGATCATACCTTTTTTACCATGCTCAAGTGTGTGCTGTACCAGTGTAAGATCATACGCTGCAAGATTAGGAGACATACCGTTATTTCCTTTTCCATCAGCACCGTGGCATCCTGCACATGTAGCAAATGATGCAGGCTGTTCACCCTTCATACCACCGGCGATATACGCAGCGATGTCCTCTGCATCTTTGCCAGACGCCATACCCGGAGGCATTGCACCCATTGGGTAACCAAGCTGGCTGGAACCATGTTCGATCGTATAGAGGATCTGCTCTTTTGTCATTCTTGAACCGAAATCCTGTGCTTTACCGGAAAGTCCATCACCTGTGGTACCGTGACATGGTGCACACTGTACCAGGAAGATAGACTCACCCATCTGCTGCAGTGTTGCCTTGTCGGCATTTTTATGTACCGCTTCAAACTTCTCATTATAGGCTTTTGTTTCCTTGTTCCACTCTCCAATCTGACTGTATGCATTGACCGGATACCCCCACTGAAAATACCAAAGTGCCCAAATCAAGGTACCAAGGAAGGAGTATGCCCAACCAGCAGGCAATTCATTTTTATATTCACCGATACCATCCCAGTTCTCTTCCGCAAGCTCACCCTGTGCAGTATCTGTTTTCATCTGGGCAATATATTTTGCCGAGACACCAAAAGAGAGTACCGCAATCGCTATTGCACCAAGCATGGTGAGCGCATTGATCGGGTCACTCAGGTCAATATTCATCTGCTTTACAACGATCAGTGTACCGACAATCAGTACCGCTGCAAACGCCAATGCTTTAATTACTAATGCATTCATTTATTTTGCTCCTTTTTTTCACTGGGAACAGGATCACTGGTATTGATGGGGGTAGAGTCGAGCTCATCATCAAGAGCAATCTTCCCCAGCTTTTCGTAATCCTTCTTCCCTTTCTTCTCACTCCTGTACAGGTATATAATATACCCGTACAACATCACTACCAAAAAAATAGTCATAAAGAAACTGGCATAGCCTTGAAGTTCTCTTATGCCCATCTACTTACTTTTTCGCCTCATATCTGCTTGATCCAAGAGAGTTTAAGTATGCAATCATTGCTACAATTTCAGGTACTTCACCTCTTGCAACCGCATCTTTTACATCCTGGTTTTTCATATCAGCAGCGATCTTTTTGGCTTCAGCAAGCACTTTTGGCTTGTATGCTTCCCATGCCGCTTTTCCTGGTTTGATGTCATCAGCGTAAGGTACGTTGAATACATTTTTAACCGTAACTGCTTCTGCATAGGCAGTTTCAAGATCTGCGATATTTTTGAACTGATGCTTGTAAGCAGGCATGATAGAGCCCGGTACAACCGAGGTTGGTTCCCACATATGGTTCTCATGCCAGTCAGTCGTTCTGTAGTCACCTACTCGGTGAAGGTCTGGACCTGTTCTTTTGGAACCCCAGAGGAATGGTCTGTCGTATGCGTATTCACCGGAAAGTGAGTACTGACCATATCTGTCTGTTTCCGCTTTGAACGGACGGATCAGCTGAGAGTGACACGCAATACAGTTGTCTTTTTTGTAAACCTCTTTACCTGCAAGCTCAAGTACAGTGTAGGGACGAAGTCCCGCTACCGGTCTTGAAGCTTCTGCAAAGTTTGGCAGGATCTCGATGAGTCCTGCAAATGCAATTACCAAAAATACACCTACCGCAAAGAAAAACGGTCTTTTTTCTAACCAATGAAACATAACCTACCTCCCTTATGCCATAGGTGATCTAAACTGCGGCTCTTCTGTCAGTTGGCGAGAAGAGGTCATAGTCTTAATCATATTGTAAGCGAACATCAAGAAACCAGTTAGGTAAAGTACACCTGAAAGGGCTCTGATCGCATAGTATGGGTGAAGTACGGTTACTGTATCGATGAATGAATACATCAAGTTACCGTACTCATCTACCGCTCTCCACATCATACCCTGAGTAATCCCTGCAATCCACATAGAGGTAAAGTAGAGTACAACCGCTGTGGTTTGAATCCAGAACTGTGCTTCAATCAGCTTCTTGGAGTAAATCTCTCTTTTGAACATTCTTGGTGCCATATGGAAAAGACCTGCCATGATCATGAATGCAACCCAACCAAGTACACCATCGTGAACGTGTCCAGGAATCCAGTCTGTAAAGTGCGCAATTGCGTTAACAGATTTGATCGCCTGAATTGGACCTTCAAGCGTAGAGAGCATATAGAATGTAGATGCCAGTACCATGAATTTGATCAGTGGGTTTTCAGTCAGCTGGTTCCACTCACCTTTCATGGTAAGGAGCATGTTAATCGCTGAACCCCAAGATGGGAGAATCAGTACAACTGAGAAGATAGAACCCATAGTCTGCATCCAGTCAGGTACAGTTGACCACAGAAGGTGGTGAGAACCTGCCCAGAGATATACGAACATCAGACCCCAGAAAGAGAGGAGAGAGAGTTTGTAAGAGTAGACAGCCTGACCAGACTCTTTTGGCAGGAAGTAGTAGATCATACCTACGATAGGCACTGTAAATACAAATGCAACCGCATTGTGTCCCCACCACCACTGTACCAGTGCGTCATTTGTACCGGAGTACATAGAAACAGAGTGCATAATACTACCAAGGTTACCTGAAGTAAAGTAGGTTGGTACAGCCATATTGTTGAAGAGGTAGAGCATTGCAACACCAAGGAAACAAGCAATAAAATACCACATAGAGATGTAAAGTGCTTTTTCTCTTCTAATACCGATTAATGCGAACATTGCGATACCCCAAAGTACCCAGATAACAACAACGAGAAGATCGAGTGGCCACTCCATCTGTGCATACTCTTTAGACTGTGTAATTCCCATAAATTCAGTAATTACCAGTGCTGTAGCAGCAACCAGGTAGAGTAAAAAATGTAGTTTACTGATGAGCATTACAAATTTTGACTCAGCCATAGATACTTTTAGTACCCTCTGTGCGGCATAATAAAATGTTGCCCAAATACCGCTCAGTGTAAATCCATAAATTACCACATTCGTATGAAGTGGTCTTAATCTTGAGAATGTACCGTACTCTCCGAGTAGGTAATTCAGTTCAGGAAATGCCAATTGTGCCGCGATAAGCGTACCAATCAACATACCTACAAATCCAAACAAAATTGTTGTATAGGTAAACAATTTTGCTACGGAATAATCGTATTCCAATGCTGCGTTTGACTGCATGCATACCCCCTTGTAAAAATTTATGTTGTATCCCATAACAACATTCAGCGTTAATTATAGGTTAACTTTTCCTATTTAAAGCTTAAAATAAAAGGGAGAAAAAGGGATTTGTTAAATAAATTTTAACAAAAAGGGTAGAATTGTAGCAAAGCCCTGATATACAGGCATTTGCAGAGGTTTAATAGGATAAAAAGAGTCCTATTTTACCTTAAAAAAAGGCTCTTTTTTACACCTTTCCTTTTGCCTGCTGGATGGAGTGGATATACTGATAGTCTATCTTGATCGTCTGCTCTTTTGGAAGGTGCTTGGCAAGTCTACCAAGCATCCCTTCAAAATCTTCAAAGAGATAGTTTGCCATAGAACCCGGGATCGGGTTGATCTCATTAAGAAGCACTTCTCCCTCATGTACAAAAAAGTCACAGCGGATAATACTGCCTTTAAAGAGCGGATCGTAGATTGTTTTGAAGCTGTCACGGATCTTTTCTCTCATCTCATCGGAGATATCAGCTGAGAGAACCTGGGTATCACGTGCAAAGTCCATATATTTTTTCTCGAAGTCAAGGAACTCCTCTTTGTGCGGCTCTTCAACAATAGAGAGTTCCCAGCTGTCTGTCAGACAGCCTGCCTGGTTGTACTCCTTGACCCCTTCAATAAAAGGCTCGACAATCACATCAGTGTCAAACTCGAAGGCGACATCGAGCGCATAATCCAGTTCGCTCTCATTTTTGACGATGCTTACCCCAATACTGCTGCCAAGACGTACCGGCTTGACAATCACCGGATACGCCATATCAATCTTGCGCTCACCGTTTTTTTGCAGGTGTTCATAGGCAACGGTCTTAATGCCAAGACTTTCGGCAAGATACTTGGTGTAGAGTTTATTGTAAGAGAGTGCAGAAGCTTCCAGGTGTGGTGAGATATAGGGAATAGCAAAAAACTCCATAAGCGAAGCGATCTTGCCATCCTCTCCATCACGCCCATGAATGAGGTTTAAGAGCACATCAAACATTACCTGTTTGCTGCCAAACATCCCCTCGGTAAAAAACCCGCCTTTTTTCAGTGTGAGTTTTTTCCCTTTTTTATACTCTCCCGAAGAGAAGAGCTTGGAGTTGATCTTGTCTGTATCGACCAGCCAGAACTCACGGTTTGCATCGACAAAGATATAGGTAAGCTGACTTTTTTTGAGTACCTTCTTCATCGTAATCGCAGAGACAATACTGATCTCATGCTCAAAACTCGACCCGCCAAACAAAACGGCAATATTCATTCTCTATCCTTCCTCTTCAATTCTGAACGCTCAACACTGAACGCTGAACGCTTTTTAGAGCATCTTCGCAAATTCACTGAAGATATACGCTGACTCATGCGGTCCGGGGCTCGCTTCAGGGTGGTGCTGCACAGACATGACCGGTGCATCTTTGTAACGCAATCCCTCAATGGTGTTGTCAAAGAGATTGACATGGGTCACTTCCGCAATTTCAGTGATGTTGTCGGGTACGTTATAGTTGTGGTTCTGCGCCGTGATCTCAACCGCACCTGTGATACTGTTTTTCACCGGATGGTTACCACCGTGGTGACCGAACTTGAGTTTGTAGGTATCGTAGCCGTGAGAGATGGAGAGCAGCTGGTGCCCAAGGCAAATACCGAACATCGGTACTTTGGCTGCGATAAGCTGCTTGATTTTTGCCTGCTCCTCTTTGAGAATAAGCGGATCTCCCGGACCATTCGAGAGGAACACACCGTCAATCTCTTTAGCTTCGAACTTGCCTATGATCTCTTCTGCACTCATATCATTTGGTACGACAGTTACCTCCATGCCGGCATGGGTCAGTTCATTGAGAATGTTTCGTTTGATACCAAAATCAAGGGCAATGATCTTTTTGGTGGTCTTTGGTGTTTCATACTCAAACGTCTGTGCGTTGTAACGTGCCTCCTGATGTACGTATGCCTCTTTTGTACTCACCTGTTCGATATAATTGACCTCTTCAATGCGTGGAGAGCTTTCAAGCACCTCTTTGAGTGCCGCTTCATCATGGATCTCGGTGGAGGCAACCATCATCATTGCCCCCTCATTGCGGAGCATCTTGGTCAAAAAGCGGGTATCGATGTTTGTAATACCAAGTACATTTTCACGTTTAAGCAGCGCATCGAGCGGCTCTTCACATCGAAAGTTGGAAGGGCGCGGCTGATAGGAACGCACAATAATCCCTTTACAATATGCCCCTTTGCTCTCCATATCCTGTGTGTTACAGCCGACATTGCCGATCTCTGGCATTGTAAAGGTGACGAACTGCCCCGCATAGGAAGGATCTGTCACAATCTCCTGATACCCTGTCATCGAGGTATTAAAGACAATCTCACCGACCGCAGTCCCCTCAGCACCAAAACTTTTGGCTTCCAACATCAGACCATTTTCAAAATACAAGCTTACTTTATTCATCTATCACCCTTTTAAACATAGAAGCTTTTCACAGAAAAGCATACCAAAACTATTCACTATTCTCTCTTCACTATTCACCTGACAAAGCCTAGGCTTTGTCATCACAGCATCCCTCTTTTTGCCAACTCTTCCTGATAGAGGCGTTCGTAGAGCAGTTCATAATCCTGCGATCCGGGGATCACCTCTTTTTGCATATTTTTGATCTTCTCATAGACGATCTCATCGATCTCGTCATACGCATCGGCAAAGGCTTTAAAGGATTTGAAGATAACGTTCTTCACCTGATTGTCACTGACACTGTACTCTGCAAGATAGTTCTCGTACAACTCATCCAGAATTTTGTGTGCCAGATCGTTGTAGCGGTCATCATAGTTCATGATCACGCCATGTTCGGGTGCCATCTTCTTTTTGATCATAAAAAAGAGCTGACGCTCATCAGCATGCTGAAACTCGATCTCATCATAGTTCTCTTCAATGATCTTCTTGACCTGTTCGTCAAGCGCACGCTCAGTGGCAAGATTCTCATCGATGATACGCTTTGCCACCTCTACAACCGCATCTTTCCCTTTGGGCAGGGTCACAAAAGGAGCATTGGCTAAATCGATCCCTATCTTGGTCGCTACATATCCTGTCTGTTGTGGTTTCAATCTCATGGCTTGATACTCCTTGTGTTTTTGTTGTTCTTTTTTGTGCGATTAGCGGATAATCGTATCTTCACGCTCTGGACTTGTGGAGATGATGCCGATCTTTGTACCGATCATCTCTTCAAGTGCCAAAATATAGGACTGTGCTGCTTCGGGAAGCGCTTCAAATGTGCGAACTCCCTCTGTCTTGTCCCATCCCGGGAATGTTTTATAGACCGCTTTGACATCTTCAAGATCGTACGGCACATAGTCAATCTGCCTGCCTTCAAACTCGTAGGCGACACAGACTTTGATCTCATCGAAACCATCAAGTACGTCAAGTTTCATCAGTGCAACCTGATCGACACCGTTGACACGTACTGCATGGCGCATGGCAACCGCATCGAACCATCCACAGCGTCTCGGTCTGCCTGTGGTAGTACCGAACTCATGCCCGTTCTCTCTGAGTTTGTCACCCTCTGCACCGAAATCTTCACTTGGGAAAGGACCGTTACCCACACGGGTACAGTAGGCTTTGGCAATACCCGTTACTGTACCGATATCTTTGGGATTGATACCAAGTCCACTACAGGCACCTGCACTCACTGTCGTTGAAGAGGTCACATACGGGTAGGTACCGTGATCGATGTCGAGCATGGTTCCCTGTGCACCCTCAAGAAGCACCTTTTTGTCTGCATCCAAAATTTCCCACATCAGCTGGGTCGTATCGCAGATAAAAGGAGCGAGTAACTCTTTGTAGTGTTTCAGCTCTTCAAGCAGTTGGCTCTCCTGCGGTGCTTCAACACCCATCGCATCAAATACCGGCTTGTTGATCGCAAAGAACTCCATGATTTTGGAAACAAGTTTTTCAGGATGCAGCAGTTCGCCAAGACGGTGTCCGACACGTGCGACCTTGTCACCGTATGCTGGGCCTATCCCTTTGCCTGTGGTACCGATGGCTTTGTCACCTTTGAGGCGCTCACGTGCCTGGTCGATCTGTGCATGGTATGGCAGCAGGATATGCGCCTTGTCCGAGAGAAAGAGTCTGCCTTCAAGATTTTCAAACTGCTCCATCTCTTTGATGAAGTCAACCGGTGAGATCACGACACCATTACCGACAATGTTCTTCGCTTCAGGGTTGAGTACCCCGGAAGGGATCAGGTGGAGTGCATACTTTTTGTCACCGATGACAATGGTATGTCCGGCATTGTGTCCGCCTGCAAAACGGCAGACATAATCATGCGTCTGTGCCATATGGTCAACGATCTTTCCTTTACCCTCATCTCCCCACTGGAGTCCTACGATCAAATCTGCTTTGCTCATTTGCTTCCCTTGTTCATTTTACTTAAAATACATGCATCGGTATAGAGTGCGAACCCTGCCGCTTCAACGCCGTCAATGGTGTAGATACCACCGGTTGCCAGCAGACTGTTGCCTTCAAACATACGGAAGGTCAGCGAATCGTAGTAGCGCATCTTTGCATAGAAAAGTGGCGAGATCACCAACGGTTCATAAGTGACATCCTCTGTGGCACGCTTGAGCTTTTCAAGCTCTGCTTTAAGATCATCGGGGAACATGCTCAGATCCTCAAGATCCGCTACGGTGTTGATCTTGACAAGCTGTTCTATCCACGGCAACCCGCTCTTGACGATCTCTTCGATATGCATCGACTTGAGCAGTTCCAGAGAGATACCGTACTTTTCGTTCAACAGATGCGGAATACGGATATTGGCAACCTGCATCACCGCTTTGGCACCGATCTGCTCCAGAAGCATACTGCTGGTACGGACGATCTGTTCAAAACTTCCGCCAAGAATCTCCGCACCGATCTGGTACTGCTCTTTGGTAGGGAAAGTGACTGTCGGCTGAATATAGAACCACTTCTTCGACTCAGTCGTACGCCCCAGCCGTTTGGTCACAATACGCACCACATCCGCAGTAGAGTCCGCACGCAGCGTCACCTCATGGTTTTGGGCATCATTCAGACGCACCAGCGGTTTGCGGTCTTCAAAACACTCATGCTGATGGTAGGAAAAAAGCGGGGTTACGATCTCTTCAAAACCAAGATTCTCCAGCATCTCTGCTGCAACAAACTCGATCTCTCGTTTAATACGTGCCGACTCGCCAAAGTAGAGTTTCGATCCGCTTGGGATTTCGTGTTCAAATATCATGCGTCTTCTTTTTTGAGTATGCTCTTGAAGTACTCTTCGTTAAATACACGGCTGGCTGTTCCGTCATAGTCACGACGACCCAGCTTTGCCAGTGCCAGTTCCACAGCGTTAACCACCCACACCATCTCATACGGTTCAATCAACCCCATCTGGTTGATACGGAAGATCTTCCCTTTGAGGTGATCCTGCCCGCCTGCCACATTGACACCGAAGTCTGTTTTGAGCAGATCGCGGATCTCCTTGGCATTGACATCGTCTATGGTCGTCATGGAGCGTGCCGGAGATTTTGGATAGCTGTGCAGTCCCAGCGCTTCAAGTGCAAAACGGGTTGCTTTGGCACGGCGCGCCGTATCGCAGTAGAGTTTCCCAAGCCCTCCGCCCTCTTTGATCTGCTTGAGAATCGCACCAAGCCCGATAATGAGTGTTGTCGCAGCTGTATAGGCTGTCGTATTCTGGCGTTGCTTCTTGATCTCACTTGCAAGGTTGAGATAGTAGCCTTTTCCCTCACCGATCTTTGCAACCGCTGCTTCACTCAAGCCAAGAATCGCCAGTCCCGGAGGCAGCATCAGTGCCTTTTGGCTTCCTGCAATCAATGCATCAATATGGGTCACATCGATACGTTCAACACCTACTGCCGTAATACCGTCAGCAATCACCATCACATCGGGTCTGACTTCTTTAACCGCCTTTGCGATCCCCTCGACAGGATGGCGCAGACCGCCCGCAGATTCGCTGATCTGAATGGCGACAGCATCGATATCGGGGTTTGCATCAAGCGCTTCAAGCACCTCATCGGCAGTGGCAGGGGTATCCCACTCATGCTTGATCTCTACGTTGTTCAGTCCGTGTGCTTTGGCGATCTTTCCGAAACGCTCACCGAATTTCCCCGCATTGATATTGAGCAGGGTATGGTGGCAGAGGTTGGTTACTGCCGCCTCCATTGCCCCGGTACCGGTACTCGCCAGCATCACCACCTCATCGGTCGCCATCAGTTCAAAAAGCAGTTCTCTTGTCTCCTTGAAGATCGCTTCAAACTCCGGTGTTCTATGGTGCAGTGTCGGCTCCGCCATCGCCAGACGTACAGATTCGGGTACAGGGGTTGGTCCTGGGGTAAAAAGCAGCATTGATCATCCTTACAGTGACCGTTCTCATGACGGCATAATTGGTGGCGATTATAGCCAAAATGAGGTTAGAATCTGGTAAAGGCACTTTTTCTGCTTTCTCCCGCCCACACACCACAAAAAGAGAAAATTCTCTTACTTCAATGCAACCTCATTTTTCATCATTGGTACCGATACCGGTATCAAATATGCTTTTGCATTTGCAGCCCAAATACTATAAAATCATCCAGGTACTCTAAAAAGTCATAAAGTTTCTCTTTCTCTATCTCAACATATTCATGCACAAGTAGATTTCGCAACCCAACCATACCCATTACTCTTTTTGCAAGTACGCCATCAAGGTAGTTGTGTTGTTCGAGTAGTTCAATGCACGCTCTGTAGGTTTTTGGATTGCCCAGATTATACTGGGAAGATAGTTTGCACGCGATGTCTATCACAACCTGTATAGACTCTAAAAGTCCATATCTTACTTCCCACTCATAGCGTTTGTTTACCTTTAACGCTTCCAAAGTGACTGTCTCTTTGATCTCTCGAAGTATTTTTATATTCTCTTCAAGATGTTTGAGTTTTTCCGTAAGTTCCACTGGATATCCTCTCTTTTAATGCGTTATCAAACATCTCATACATAGGTTTTAAGTCAAAGTAATATTTATAGGTATCTGCTTTAAAATCTATATACTTCTGTTGCTGTTTATTCAAAATGACTTTATGGTTATCGATGATATTGAATGCCATTTTGGCATTCTCTTTCTCCAATCCGTTAAGCAGTACCAAGTCTATCTTTTTTCCAAGTCTCTCTTCCAGTAAAGATACCATATCACCCTGCTCCAGCAAACTTACAGGCCGATTCGTATAGACAGCGATATCCATATCGCTCAACGCTGTTTGTCTATCTCGCACATACGAACCGAAAAGCAAGGCAAAGTCTATAAAATCATACGATTTCAACACTTTCTGAAGAGACTCTATTTCCATATGCTATATACCTTCTTTCTTGTCACCACACCAATTCGCTATCTTAAGAAAACCTCTACTTTGAGATTATATCAAAATACAAGATCGGAAACAAAAACTACATCTGCTATTCAGAATTTCTGCAAAGCACTTTCACATTACATCAAAGTAGATGAAAAACGTCGTAAAGTTTAGTTCAGCGTAACTGTCTGCTGTCCAATCTGTTGATAACGCGCATAATAGTATTCAACAAAGTCTCTCACCTTGGCAGTTACCGGCAAAAAGACGCCATTTTCTTTTGTAGCATATCGGCTCAGGTAGTCGTTAGCATCGGCTTTGTCAAGATAGTGCCGCGCTAAGGCTTCGTAGGCTGTGATATATGCCTCTTTCATTGCGTCATACTTGCTGTAATCTATGATTATCTGCCCGTCATAGCTGATGATACCTGAGCCAAACAATATCTCCAGATGGATCACCCCTTCACAGTAATAAGGCAGCACTTCACCCACTTCACGCCACGCCATGAGTCCTACCGCACGGATGACAAGATCATCGACAATGTAATGTTTGAGTGCCTTCTCTTCATGACGGAAGAACGCCATCAGCCCGCCGGCTGTCGCTTTGAACTCCTCGATGTTCTTGAACTGCCCTGTGGCATTCATGGCTGTTTCGGTATCGCTGTCGATCCAGAGGATATGCCCGTACTCATGCCCTATGGTGGAGATGTCGTAGATCTTGTGCCAAAGTTCAGGCTGCTCTTTGGCAAGGGTACGCTGCGTACGTATAAAGTCTTCTCCCATCACCT
>JALVGO010000233.1 GCA_027029065.1 Sulfurovum sp. | reverse complement strand
GGAGATCAGCGGCTATACAAAAGAACAAATCATCGGATCTCCCCACTGTGCCCACATGCATCCCAATATGCCACAGTCTGTTTTTAAGGATGCCTGCCAAAAAACCTCTGTGGGGAAAACGTGGAGCCGGCTATATCTGCAATATCTCCAAAGAGGGAATTGGCTACTGGACAGAGCTTACCATACAGTCCAAACGAAACGATATGAATGAAGTGATAGGATTTATGGCAACAAGACGTGCACCGGATGCTGCCGAGCTTGAAAACGTGATGACTGAATATGAGGAGATAAAAGCCAGCGGCAATATGAATGCCACAAGCCAGTACTGTGGAGAGGTATTTATAGGAAGAGGTGCCTGCCATTTTTAGAGGAGAGCAGTCGTCTTGCGTTAGCCTTTGCTTCCCGGTTTGACTGCGACAGAGCCCTCTTTACACATAGGGCACTCATCTGGTGTATACATTTCAAACGTAAAGTCTGCGAGTGAAAAGAGCGGAATGTCTGTTGGAAGCTTGCACTCCGGTTTCGCTTCGTTTTCCCCGCCTACACGTTTGCAAAAACCGCGATTTGCCAGTGATGCAAAAGCGACAACTTCACCACCCAGTGCCTCTATCGCCTGCGCAGCTTTGAGTGCCGAACCACCGGTGGTAATAATGTCTTCACAAATAATCACCTTTTCGCCAGGTTCTATTTCAAACCCTCTTCGAAGCTCCATTCCGCCCTCTTTCTTTTCTACAAAAATGGAACGTACACCGAGAGAACGGGCAAGCTCATATCCGGCAAGTACACCGCCAAGGGCTGGTGCACATACTGTATCTACAGCAATGCCGGCATTCTTTATCATGGATGCCAAGGCATCTGTAAGTTCGGAAGCTTTTTGCGGATATTCGAGTACTTTGGCACTCTGCAGGTATCTTGCCGAATGATTGCCGCTTGCCAGAAGGAAGTGCCCCTCAAGTAAAGCATTTGCATCTTTATAAACCTGTTCTACGTTCATATTATACCTTTAGGATATCAGCCTCTTTGGACTTGAAGAGTTCATCTATCTTTGCAACATGATCATCAGTGATCTTCTGGATCTCATCCTGCGCTTTTTTGGATTCATCTTCGCTGATCTCTTTCTCTTTCTCAAGTTTTTTGATCTTGTTGTTGGCATCCTTGCGGATGTTTCTGATCGCCACTCTTGCATTTTCTGCCATGGCTTTTGCCTGTTTGACGATCTCTTGTCTCTGTTCACTTGTCATAGGCGGGAAGAAAAGTTTGATAAAGTCACCGTCATTGTTCGGGTTGACTCCGATATTCGCTTCCTGAATCGCCTTTTCAATATCTCCCAGCAGGTTTTTCTCCCATGGTGTAATTGCGATAGTGGTTGCATCAGTTGCAATGACGCTTCCTACCTGATTTAGCGGAGTAGGAGTACCATAGTAGTCAACTTTGATGTTGTCTACAATACTGGTTGTCACTTTCCCCGTTCTCAATGAGGCAAAATCACGTTTGAGCGCCTCAATACTTTTATCCATATGCTCTTTTGTATGTTCAAAAATTTCATTCACCATATTTACTCTCCTGGAGGGTTGTTTGAAGGAATTTTACCCTTTTTTACCTTTGAAGGGGAATGGAGCAGATAATCTAAGTCAGAGCCGGAAAATGCATAGAGAAGTGTTTACGTGGGAAAGGGGGGGGTAGCATCTAACCTGATATGATAAAAAGATATTATTTTTCAGCAGGTGCTGATGGCGCTTTTGGTGCAGCCGGTACTTTGGCAGGGGCGGCAGGAACAACAGCATTGTTTTTGGGGACAATCTTGTCAGCAACCGAACTCTTGCTTTCCTGTGTGTAGAAGTAGCCAAGTGCCAAGGTGTTGATAATAAAAGCAAGTGCGAGTGTAAATGTGAGTTTTGCCAAAAACCCTGTAGGACCCTTTGCACCAAATACAGATTCATTGCTTCCGCTGTATGCACCAAGACCGATACTTGAACTCTTTTGGAGTAAAACAACGATAGTAATGGCGATAGCCAGAATAATTTGTACGATTAGCAGTGTTGATGTCATATATTCCTCTTCAGTACCCCTATGTAGCGGGCAATAATTTGGGCGATTATACCCAAACTATATTGAAAGTGCGGTAAACCAGGGGAAGGGAGCCCGCTGGTTAGTCATCGCTTCCCATAATGCCGAGCAACTGCAGGATCGCAGTAAACATATTTAAAAAGTCAATATATAGAGAAACAGCAGCATCTACAGGTGAATCGTAGGCACCATTGGCAATGTTTTGTGTATCATAAATGGTAAAGAGACTGAACAAAAGCAGTATACCTGCTGTAATGATGATATGCATAAGCGGGCTTTGCAGCAGGAAGTAATTTACAAGTGAAGCGATAATCACAACAATGAGCGTAATAAAAAGCGGCTTCCCCCAGCTGGAGTAGTCGCTTTTGCTGTTGATCGCAAAGAGGCTTAATGCACCAAAGAGTACCGATGTCATAAGAAATGCATTACCGATCAGTGCTCCGTTTCCCATGCCAATGATAGAGGCAAGCAAAGGCACAAGTGATACACCGGTCAAAAAGGTAAAGATAAAAAGCATTGCAAGGTTGAGCCCCGGTTTGCCTCTGGTCATACCGAGTCCAAAAAAGAGCACAAGCAGCTCTGCCCCGAAAATAAACCATTTGTATTCAAAGACAGCTGCCGCATAGGGCATCGTAACATAAGCCCCGGCAGCTGCAGCAATCATACTTGCAGCCAAAAGCTGATAGGTCTTTTTCATAAAGTCAACAGAGGCAGTCTCCTGCACATAGCCGGCCTCGCGTGAAGCCGCATAATTTCTGTCATATAAAGCCATTGATAATCCTTTTCAATATTGATCTTAATAGTGAGAGAAGTATAGTGGAGAGAGATTAATCTAAGGTTAATCCGTCAGGAATACTATTAGATTCTTTTGCTCTTTTTCGTTGTAAAGCAAGATACTCCATGCGGGCCTTATGGGCTTCTGAGATATTTTTTTCAATTTCATGTTTTG
>JALVGO010000232.1 GCA_027029065.1 Sulfurovum sp. | reverse complement strand
AAATGACTATAAACATTTACTATGTATATTGTGAAGAGACGAAGATCGGTACGGTCAGAAAGACAAGAGCCTTTGATCAGATCAAAGACATTCCAGATAGCTATGTGGCTGCAGACGGTATCATCATTGGTGCAGGCAACAAAATACCTTTATGCTTATTTAGATTTTTATACTGATACAATTGCATGCAAATAGATACACTCTATCAAAAACTCAAAGCACTTGAGTCACAAAAAGCCATCATCGAAGCAGAAATCAAAACGATAAGGCAGCAGATATCTACACATTCTGTACTGAGCAAAGAGGAGAAAATAGCACTCTTCAAGTCGCTCTTTGTCGGACGAGAAGATGTTTATGCGCAGTACTGGGTAAAGAGTGATGGCACCAAGAAGGGGTATTTTCCCCAAACCCATACATATAAGGGTGCAGATTACAAACCCCTTACTCCTGATGTAATCCGAAAACATTTGGAAGGGAAGATACGACTTGGTACCTATGCTGTTATTGATCAGGTGATGACAAAGTTTCTGGTACTTGACCTGGATAAAAAGAGCTTTGTAGAAGATGCCCGAGCGATTCATGCCGTCTCCCAAAAGTTACAGCTTACACCTCTCTTCGAAATATCAAAATCAGGTAACGGTATACATATCTGGTACTTCTTTGACACCCTTGTAAGAGCAGTTGATGTCAGGCGTCTTGGGGATTTGATACTTACCAGGGCGATGGATATCAGCAGTGGTATCGATATGAAAAGCTATGACCGCATGTTCCCCAATCAAGACTTTGTTGTACCGGACGCACTTGGCAACCTGATTGCCCTGCCGCTTCATTATGGATCACGAAGTGAGAACAAGACCATCTTTGTTGATGTAGACACACTGATACCCTATGATGACCAGTGGTTGATACTTCGAAATGCAGAACGCATTTCTACGCAAAAGCTAAACACTATTTTAAAAACACATGCAGTTCATATGACCAACGGTCAGGCAAATCTCATGCCGTGGGATGTTAAAGAGGAAAAGCCTCTGGTTTTTCCAAAATATACCAAAGCCGTACTTTATGATGCACTCTATATTGAAAAAGCACAATTAACAAAAGAGGTAATGAATCGATTGCAACGTATGGCATCCTTTACCAACCCGGAGTTTTATATCAGGCAAAACTTGCGTAAATCAACCTACAATACGCCACGGGTAATTACCTCTTATGATCTTAATGAACGGTATATCATTCTCCCAAGAGGACTTACTGCCAAAATACAGCAGTTCTTTTACAAATATGATGCTGCACTCACAATTGAAGACAAACGGTCAGTCTATGCTATCAAGAAAAAGAAGTTTTATTTAAAATTGAGAGAAGAGCAGATAGATGCATTTCGTGCCCTTGTAAGCAAAGACTACGGAGTGCTGATCGCACCACCAGGATTTGGCAAAACTGCTATCGCTTCAGCCATCATCTCTACGCGGAGTGTCAATACATTGATCTTGGTACACAAAACAATATTGCTGGAGCAGTGGGTTAAAAGACTGAGTGAGTACTTTGAAATCGATCTAAAAGAGATCGGACAACTGGGCAAAGGCAAGAAACGGATTTCATCCATTATTGATGTAGCGACACTACAGTCACTCAAGAACAGACCGGAACTCATAGAAGAGTATACGCAAGTCATTGTTGATGAAGTGCATCATATCCCTGCGGTATCGTTTGAGGTACCGCTCAAGCGTTTTAGGGGTAAATATGTGCTGGGGCTCAGTGCAACGCCGATACGTCAGGATGGAATGCACCCGATCATGTTCATGCAATGTGGGGAGATTGGGTTTGAAAAAAAACAGAAACGGTTACAGACTCATAGACTTATTACAATTCAGACGGGGTTTGAATCGATGTATGAAGATTTTGCCTCGATTTTGAATGAACTGGCAGAAGATGAAGTACGCAACAAACTTATCGTACACGAAATACAAAAGTTATCGGATCGAAATATCCTGATACTCAGTGATCGTATTGAACATCTCAATATCCTTTACCATATGCTTGATGCAAAAGGTATTCACTCCGTTTTGATTCATGGCGGATTGAGCCAAAAGATGCAAAAGACTGCAATAAAAGAGGCACAAGATTCCAGAATCATTCTTTCAACCAGCAGCTATATTGGTGAGGGAATTGATTTTTCACATTTGGATGCTATAGTCTTTACGATGCCAGTATCTTTTTCTGGGCGTGTGATACAGTATCTAGGACGTATTGGAAGAAGAGGACAGCGGTGCGTTGCCATAGATTTTGTAGATGAACTTATGCCTATGCTGCGTGCCAGTTTCACTAAACGCTCCAAAGCATACAAGAATATGGGATATGTGTTAGAAAATACAAACGGGAGCCTTTTCCATCATTAGTCACTATTAAAGTATAATGCTGACACTCATTTGTTATTAAATGTATTTTATACTATAATGTTTTAACTATTAAATGCATTTCATATAAAAAGAGAAAAAATGATACCTATATTGAGTAAGCTTTCGAAACGCTTTTTGAGTACAAAACCCTCTGCATTCAAGCGTTTTCTGTATGAACGGATAGATTTTTCCGCCCAGGTCATCGGTATCGTAGGGGGCAGAGGATCGGGTAAAACAACACTCATGCACCAATATGCGAAGGCCAGCAAGCATAAATCTTCCCAAGTCCTCTATATCTCCTGCGACCACCCCTCTGTCCTCAATGCAGATATTTATGCCATAGCTGATGACTTTTATACCCATGGTGGTAAGCTGCTTCTGCTCGATGAGATACACAAGGTCAAGGACTTCTCTTCACATATCAAAGCGATCTATGATTTTACCGACCTTCAAGTGATCTTTTCCGGCTCTTCTGCGATGAATATCAAACATGAAATAGGCGACCTCTCACGAAGAGCTCTGGTCTATGAGATGCCGGTACTCTCTTTCAGGGAGTACCTCGCACTCAAGAACATTGCACATCTTCCATCATACACGCTGGAAGGAATCATCACTTCCCATGAAGATATCATTGTTGACATCCTCAGTGAGGTAAAACCACTGGAGCACTTCTCTGATTATCTAGATCATGGTACATACCCTTTCTTCAAAGAGGGTATCAACTCTTACAGTGACCGATTGCTTGAAGTGGTAAACACGACGATAGACAGTGACCTGGCATCCATTTTCAACATCAGCTATGAAAAGCTAGATGCGCTTAAAAAAGTGCTCTATATGCTCTGCAGTACGACCCCCTATGAAGTCAACAAATCCAAGCTTTCTGCAAGTGCCGGTGTCTCATGGAGTACCCTCTCCAAGTACTTGGAGTATATGCAAAAAGGCTCCCTTCTTAACATCGTTAGAGGTAGCAAAGGGCACAAAACCATTCAAGCCCCCAATAAAATACTCCTCAACAATCCCAACCTTTTTGCCGTCCTATGTGCCAAAGCGGATGTGGGTGCCGTACGGGAGAGTTTCTTGGTCTCACAACTGTTGACCGACCATCAGGTGCACTACCACCATCAGGGCGACTTCCTGGTCGATGAGAAGATCGTACTGGAGGTAGGCGGGAAATCCAAAGATGCCAAGCAGATCATAGGCGTGCAAAATGCCTATCTAGTGATAGACGATATAGAGAGCGGATATGACAATGCGATACCGCTTTGGTTGTTTGGGTTTTTATATTGATACATATCGTCATATAATTTATTTTTGCGGTAAAGGTTGCGGTAATTATAGTGAGTTACTTTCTTTAAAATCCTATATATAGGGTACATATAGCACAGTCTGAACTCTCCTCTCCCCCGGCTATTCATTTTTTAAAACTCTTAAAAGTACTTAATAAGCTGTTATTAACTTGACATTAATCTATTAATAATGATATAATATACGAAGTTATTAAAAAACAAAAAAAGGATAGATCATGAAAAAACTTACGCTTTCGATTGCAGCAATCGCTGCTATGGGTACATTTGCAGTTGCGGGAGGGGATATCGCTCCTGTTGAACCGGTAGTGGAAACACCGATGGTTGTTGAAAATACAGATGCCGGTTTCTATGTTGGTGCTGCATACGGATATATGGATACAAATGTAAAGGTAAAGGCACCTAACGATTTTAAAATCGATGAGTCTCCAAACTTTAACGAATTTATGATTCTTGCGGGATACAATGTGAACAAGTATATTGCGATTGAAGGTAGATACTGGTTTGGTGCTTCAAAAAACATTACAGCATTTGGATACGGAAACACAAGTATCGATGCATGGGGTATCTATGCGAAGCCAATGTATCCGGTAACAGATCAGTTTGATGTATATGCCCTGCTTGGATACGGATCGGTTGATATGACTGTGAAGCAGCCAAATGCGGACTATTTGAGTGATGATGATGACGGTTTCTCTTGGGGGCTTGGTGCATCATACGATGTAAACGACAATGTAGCGGTATTTGTTGACTTTGTAAGAAACTTTGATGATACAATTACATACGCAAATGTGCCCGCAGATGTTGACAAAACAGTTGATACATGGAACATTGGTGTAACGTACAAGTTTTAAGCAATACTATTTTCCCAGCCTTTTGGTTGGGATCCAATTCCTTCTACTATCCCTTATCCTCTACAATATATTCAGAATATTAACTACTGGCATCCGCCGTTGCAGCTCTCATCGACAGAAAAACTGTTTGTGTAACCACATGTTTCACATTCGTAAGTGACCAGTTTTGTACTGCAGCTGCCTCCGGCACGTTTGTCTGTCAGCAGTATGGAATCGTGCCGGCATTTTGGACAGAATCCTCGTTCAATAGTATTCAGCTGTGAATGCTTCTCTTTGAGATAATAAATATATACTGTGACAGAGCCAATGAGAACGATGAGTAAAAATGCAAGCAGGTAGATATCCATGATGGGACTCCTTACGGGGTATAGGTTTTCAGTTCTGCAACCCTGTCTTTGTAGTCAGGCAGGTAGCGTTCGACACACATCCAGAAAGTGTGCTGGTGGTGTTTGTGGCGGATATGGGAGAGCTCGTGGACAATAACATACTCAATGAGGTGTTTGGGCAGTTTCATGAGCATTGTGTTGAAGCTCAGTGTATTGCCTGAAGAGCAGCTTCCCCACTGGCGTTTTGTTTTACGGAACCGTATTGTCTGAAAAGAGAGTTCCATCTGCTTGGCCCATTGTGTAACAAGCGGCGGGATATACTGCTGTGCTTCCTGTTTGTAGAATGTATCAATATGCTTTGCAAACCGTGGAGGGTCATATGTGTGGTATGTAAGGCGAAAGTGGTGATTGTCAAAGTGCAGTTTTGTTGTTTTGGCAGTATGTTTTTCAAGCAGAAGAGGAAATGGACTGCCAAGAAAATAGAGCTGTGGATCTTTGGAAAAATCGGGCATGTACCCTTTCTTGGCAGCAATTTTTTTTCTTGATTTCTGTATCCATGTGGACTTTTTGATAAGTAACTGTTCAATGTGGTGTGTGGAGAGTCCCGGAGATTTGATCACAAGTGTACCGGCATCATCAAAGAGAAGATAGGTATGTTTGAGTTTCGGATTGACAATGTGAGTATAGGCAGGCAGAAGGGAGGACATGAATTAGTCTACTATCTTGCCCTCTTTGTAGGTTGCTTTACGAAGAAGCGTGCCATCCTGTCGGTACATATAGGCACGCCCATTCAGCACACCATTCTTGTATGGAAGCATAAACCAGACATCACCATTGGAAAAGTAGCCCTTTTCATAGCCGTGCTTTTTGCCGTTGACATAAGGTGTTGTTTTTAGAACACGTCCCTGCTCATCATAGAGTTTTTCAATGCCGTCTTTGACACCGTTGCGTATCTCTACAGTCGATGTCAGCTCTTCATCCGGTCCATACAGTTTAAGAAGTCCGTTCATGCCGGTATTGTCACTCATAATAAATTCAGAACGTACCTGACCGTTGGGGAAATACTCTTTTTTGACAGATTTGCCAAATGATGGCCCCTCACACCCGCTTAAAAACAGTATGAACGAGAGAATAAGAAAAAAAGAGATACATCGTTGCATGGCTGTCTTCCTCTGTGTAGATTTTAGATGTAGTATACAATAAAATACTTTGTCTTGCAATGCTTCTTGATTATGAATGGTTGCAAAAGTATAGCAGTAAATGTATAAAATAAATGGTGGTAAAAGAGGTAGAAGCACTTTTAGTTTCCATAAAGCCAAACATGCTACAATTGTTCAATAAAACTTATAAAATAATATTAGTTTAATGTAATCATTTGAGGGGGACAGCATGAAAAAAGGATTGATCGCCGCAGTAACAACACTGCTGCTGACAACAGGAGTTCGGGCAGATGATTTCTGGGTAGGAGTATTCGCCAAAGACACTGGTTTTACAGACCAGTCCTATACGACAAGCAAAAGTCTGAGCAGGCTGAAAACGAAGATTGACAATGAGTGAAACAAAGAAGTTGATATTGTGAATGAATGTGGCTGATATTAAGCGTGTTACACTTGTCCTTTTTGTAAAACATCGACAATGTGGTCGGCAACCCTTAGTGCATTGGCGTAGATGGTCCACGTGTAGGCAACAGAGCCGCCTGTGGGCATGAAGCTTGCATCGGCAACAAAGAGGTTTGGCACATCATGTGTCTGGCAGTAGCGGTTGAGCACGGAAGTTTTTGGATCATTACCAAAACGGCAGCCTCCCGCAACAAGGTTCTGTGCCGGTGCGGAGGAGACGGAGGAGTAGATGTTCTTTGCTCCCATCTCCTCGAGTATGGCTTCACACTTTTTGGCGATGTAGTTGCCTACTTTCAGATCTTGCGGATGTCCGTTGATGCGGAGTTTGCCTACCGGCATGCCGTATTTGTCTTTATAGTGTGGGTCGATGGTGACATAGCAGTTGTCGTTTGGCAGCCAGTCGTTGAATATCTCAAAACGGATGCTTTTTTGGTTCGTAAAGCGTTCGACCACCTGTTCTCCAAGTGCTTTGCCCCACACCAGCCGGCCATCTTTGTAATTGTTCTTGCGCGCTCTGGAGATGATGTTTTGGTGTTCGAACATCCACTCGACCGAACCGCCTTTGAATTTTCCATGCCACCAGTCATCGATGAAGTACCAGTCCAGAATGGAACGGTTGATAAAGTATCCAGGCTGCATCAGTGCATCGAATGGGATCTCTTTTAGGGACGATTTATGCAACTCTCCCTGTCCGGAACCGCCTCCGGAGAAGATGAGGTTCTTGCCCAGTTCGCCACTGCTGTTTGCAAGCCCATTGGGATGGTATTTGTTAGCAGAGTTAAGCAGCAGTCTCGCACTCTCGTGTGCCTGTGCTGCGACAATGAAAAGTCTGCCGTGTATAGTCTTCTCTTTGCCTGTGACCGTATCGACGGCAACGGCGTGTGAAACACGGTCTTTGCTGTCGCTGTGCAGGTACTTGACATGGGTGTTTGTCAGCAGTGTGAGCCTGCCTGTAGCAAGCGCAGGGTGCAGCAGGGCTTCTCTTGAACTGCTCTTGGCACCCGAGCTGCAGCCGTAGCTGCCACAGAAGTTGGAGTAGTAACAGGCGTGACGGTGCCCCTTGTCCTTGGAGAGTACGGCTCTTGGGGTAACAAGGGGGGTGATACCAAGTGCTTTACAGCTTTTGTCAAGCAGTGTGACAACCGCATTCTCTTTGGTAGGCGGTTGTGTAAAGTCGGGTATACTGCGCGGAGGCTCGTACGGGTGGGGCTCGTAATGCCCCGATATGCCTACAAGTTCTTCGGCAAGGGTATAGTAGGGTTCCAGGTCTTCGTAGGAGATTGGCCAGTCAACGACATTGGCATCTTTTATTGCCCCATATTTGCTCTTGAGCCTGAAATCGTCAGGGTGCAGACGGTGCAGCATACCGCTCATGAAGTTGGAGGAGCCGCCGACAATGTTGCCGTTCCAAAAGCTGATGCCTGAATCGTATGTGGGGGTTGCTTCCCATTTGCCGTCAACTTTCTCTTCAATAATATGATACTCTTCAAAAAGGTTGGGGGTAACGATGTCACGGCGGCAGTATGCCAGTTCGTCCTTGGAGAAATCCTCCCGTTTCATCAGCCTGCCTTTTTCAATGACGGCAACATTGTATCCTGCTTTTGTCAGGGAGTAGGCAACCGCCCCGCCGCTTGCTCCTGAGCCGATGATTACGGCATCATAATAAGTTTGCTTCATAACTGTATATACCTTGTCTTTGGTCTGGGCTCACCGCCTTGGGTATGCAGTGCTTTCCAGCCGGCAGCTTTGATATTGCTTCCGTAAACCGGGTCGGAGAAGAGCGCTTCCATGGTCAGTGTCATGATGCGTGAGAGCCAGTTGCTGCCGTAATCGGTCTGTTCATAGTGTCTGAGTGCCCGCTCTTTCTCCTGTGGTGTATAGGAGAGGAATTTTCCTTTTTCCCGTTTTGAAAGCTCCTGCGCCCCTTCGATGACAAAGGCTCGTATATCTCTGTCGTAAGTGTGATGAAAGATCGTCTTTTCTGTAAATCTGATGGTATGCATGGCACGTGCAGAGGGAAGCTTCCCCCCTGCAGGGAACATATGTTCCTGCACAGCCTCAATGAGGCTGCGTATCTGCCGGAACGCTTGTTGCTGAGCGGTGACAGTTTCTGCATGGAGGTAGGGTGAAAGCGTCAATACTGACCCCATTACCAAAAAGTCTCTACGCTGCACAATGGCTCCTTTGTGTATAGATAATCGGCATCATACAATTTTCCTGTGCACTCTTCGTG
>JALVGO010000231.1 GCA_027029065.1 Sulfurovum sp. | reverse complement strand
TACCGCTGGCGACAGGGTTTCAACCGCAGCCACTGGCGCCTCTTTCACGCTGCGGCGGCCTTCTGGCGTTTTACGGTGCTAAATGAAATTCTTCCCGGGGTGGGGGTGGTGTGTGGATAGGGTAAAGATGGGCAAGCTTGGAAAAAATTCCCAAGAAATAAAAGATAAGGTTTGGCTCCTTGCCTTATTGCCTTTTTTGGCGGTGGGAGGCGGTCTCGGGCTCCTGTGGTATGGAATTTCACATAATGAAAAAGCCTTTTTGCTCGATTTGGGAAGTTTCTGTCTTATTGCGGGTATCCTTTCCTTTCTTATGTATCTTGATTTTTATTATTCCTTACAGAGGCTTTTCCTCGAAAAGCAGGGCGATGATCATACCGGAATCTCTGGTTTCAGACGGTCCATTTTAGCACTCGGGGTAATTCTGGTTTTTGCCTGGCTACTTTTCCGTTTAGGGTTCCCCCAGCTCTGTCAGATACCAAAAGAAGTAGTGCAGGGAATCCTTCAAAATGCAGTAGGAGTACTCTCCGGCGTATTGGCTAGCCTGGCCGGTTTCTATTTCGGAGGCAAAGCCGTCCAAAGCCACTATCAAAAGGAAAGAAAACCTGAAAGGGAGGAAGAAAAATGAGGAAGCTTATTTGTTTTATTTTGGTTTGGTTTTTAGTTTTTGTTTTTAGTAGCGTAAGATCTTTTGCAAATGTAAGATCACGAATTTCGACAAAACAAGAACTATTTAAAGTCATCAAAAATATAAATGTCCCTTTTGTCAAAAATGAAGGACAAATTGATCCTGGGGTACATTTCTATGCCGATATTTTTGGGGGTAAAGTTTTTATAACCAAAGAAGGTGAACTAGTTTATGCTTTTTCGAAATATGATAAAGCGACAACGTTTAAAGAAATTCTTGAAGGAGCAAGCATTAGAAAAATCGATGGATACAAATTAACTAATGTTAAGTTCAACTATTTTACTGGAAAAGACAAGAAGAAATGGAGAAAAAATATAGAAAGTTTTGAGACAATTACTTTTGGCGAAATTTACCAGGGAATAGAGTTTAGAATTAAAGCTCATGGGAATAATATAGAAAAGATATTTAAAATAAACCCCGGAGGCGACCCAAAGAAGATAGCTTTAAAACTAGAAGGGATTAAAAGTTTAAAAATAGACCAAAAAACAGGTGAACTTATTGTAAATACGAATTCTGGAGAAGTCAAATTTACTAAACCTGTAGCTTATCAAGAAGTGAATGGGAAGCGAATAAACGTAAAGGTAAAGTATAAGATTATAGCTAAAAATATTTACGGCTTTGAAATTGGAAATTATGATCAGAATAGGATTTTGATCATAGATCCTTTGTTAACCTATACTACTTTAGGAACTAATATTGGAGATGAATATGCTTATGCGATAGCTCTAGATAGAGATGGAAATGTCTTTGTGGCTGGTTATACAACATCGACCGAGTTTCCAGTAACCGATGGTGCATATCAAACCTCATATGGAGGAGATGATGATGTTTTCATAGCTAAGTTAAGCAATGACTTGTCAACTATTATTGCTTGTACTTATTTAGGTGGTAGCGATTCAGATCGAGCATATTCGTTAGCTTTAGATTCAGACGGTAATGTTTACGTGGCCGGAGAAACATGGTCAAACAATTTCCCTGTAACAGATAATGCATATCAGCAAACTCTCGCAAGCACAACTGATGCCTTTATCGCTAAATTGACTAATGATTTATCAACTCTCCTTGCTTCCACTTATTTAGGAGGAAGTAATCTTGATAAAATAAATTCCTTAATTTTGGATCCGAATGGAAACGTTTATGTTGCAGGAGAAACATATTCAACCGATTTTCCTAATACAATATCTGGCTTCCAATCTTCATATCCAGGTAGCTTAACCAGTATCAATGCGTTTATTTCTAAATTAAGTGGAGACTTATCGACCCTTCATGTTTCTACCTACTTAGGTGGTTATTCTGAAGATCGCATCTATTCAATAACCTTGGATAATAATGGTAAGGTCTTTGTGGCTGGCTATACAAAATCTAGAGATTTTCCCATAATAGGTGGATACCAAAATAGTTGTGAAGCAAATTATGGCTGTGGTTTTATCGCTAAACTGAGCAATGATCTTTCTAGCCTCGAGTCTTCTACTTATTTAGGTGGCACAAGTGGCTACTCCTCTATTGCTTCCACCTTTATATACTCAATAGCTTTAGATTCGAGCGGTAATGTATATGTTGCCGGAGAAACAAAATGTACAGATTTTCCAGTAACAGATAATGCCTATCAAGATAGTTTAAGTGGAAACATTGAAGCATTTATTTCAAAATTTAGTAATGATTTGTCTACACTTATATCTTCTACTTATTTAGGAAGTAATGGTATTGATGTGGTCCGTTCAATCGCTCTAGATTCTTACGGAAATGTTTACGTTACAGGAACATGGTACAATAGTTATCTATTGGTTGCAACTTTATCTTCGGATTTATCAACTCTTTTAGGTTTTGATCGGCTTTTTGGGCCTGATGGATATGCTTTAACATTGGATACAAGTAATGTTGTTTATGTAGCCGGGGAAAATGGAGACGCGGTTGTTGCAAAGTTCGCTAATAACAATCTACCCGACATAAATTCCTTTACGGCTAACCCGACCACTGGTACCGCACCACTTGATGTAACCTTTAGCTGGAATGTTTCGGATCCCGACGGAGATTCGTTGACCTGTTATCTCGATGTAGATAACGACGGGACAGACGATTACATCATAAACGATTGTGCAAGTAATACATCTCAAAATCATACTTACAACAATCCGGGGAACTATACGGCAAAACTCACCGTTAATGACGGAAAGGGAGGCACAGATACGGCAACCGTTCAGGTAGTAGTCACTGCCCCCTCTCCCGACATTTCCGTGTCGCCCACCTCTTACGATTTTGGCACGGCGCAGGTGGGAAATGCTGCGGAAAAAGACTTCGTGGTGAGCAATGTAGGCACGGCGAATCTTAACATTACCGGGGTTTCCATCACTGGACCGAACGCCTCGGAATTTTCGGTCTC
>JALVGO010000230.1 GCA_027029065.1 Sulfurovum sp. | reverse complement strand
TCAAAATCTTGACCCTACACCTCTAACTACACACCACCTCATCACCCACAGAAATTGCATCGACCTTCGCAAACCTAAGGACACCAAGATCCATTCTCTCCTTCACTGAATCCCCAAGATCGCATTTGCTGACTTTAAAATCACAGGTAACCGCTCAGTAATCACATCTTCGACTATATATAGATCAACCCCCTCATAGTCATGCGCAATAAAGTTTCGCAACTCATAACTCCCCTTGATATCCTGCTTTTCAAAATGCGAAAGTATCTCAAGCTCACCGCTATGGAGCAACTTGTCAAACTGTTCAACAATCGAAGTAAGGTGCATCAGTATAGCGGCTCTGCCCTTCTCTTCATCTTCGAGTGCCTTGCGTACAGATCCATACTCATTGACAATATTATCAATAAACATGGTCTTTTTTCGGATATTCTCAATACGACTCAGTGCTTTTTGGCTATACATAGATCAACTCATCTTCTATCTGCTTTTTAAAAGGGGAATGACTATCGAGGTCAAAAATATCAATCTTCCTATGAAAGGTTCTGCGCAGTGTTTCTCGCAAAGAAGAGAGCAGCTCAAAGTAACGATAAGCATCCATCTCTTTTTGCACTGCTTTATGCTTTGCAATGGCAATATCGATATCGCTATAGAGAGTCGTTTGACCGGTTGAGTAACTGCCAAATAGGGCGATCTTCTCTATGCCCTCTGCTTCCAGTTGGGGTTTGAGCTCCCGCAGTCTCTCCAATATTGCTTCTTTCGTCGGTTTCATAGAAATATTATACCAAAACTTTAACTGCACGCCACCTCATCCCCCACAGGGACCACATCAACCTTCACCGACTTAAAACGTGCAGTCATAATAAGTTCATCACACTCATCCCCAAAGAGCGCATTGATACGGCTCTTGGCGTGGTGGAAAGTACAAAAGAGTGTACGGGGCTTGATGCGATCAGTATAGCGGACACTCAGCGCTTCACTCTCACCATACTGGCTTTTAAGGATCACCCTATCACCAAATTTTCCCTCATCCTCAATCGGGGCAAGCACTACATCTTCATCATACTTCGTATCAAGCTTCTCGCTGCTCTTGGTCTGTGCGGCATTGTTGTAGTGCGCAAGGGTACGTCCAGTGGTAAGATAGTACCCCTCAAGCGAATCCTTGAAGAAACTTTTCTCCAAAATCTCCTTGACCATTCCTCTCAGCTCGTACTGCTTGTAGACATACTGCCCCAGCCCGTCTTTGGTACGGAAGTCAAGCAGGTGGAGTACCGGCGTGTCATCGTCATAGATCGGCCACTGCATCCCGCGTTTTCTGTGGCGTGCAAGGCGGTAGTACTCCGCACCGCTGAAGCGCTTGGGTGCTTTTTGTCGTACTTCGTTCCAGACATCTTCGCTGCTTTCAAAGTTGAAGTTCTCACCATCACCCATCTCTTGGGCGATCATCTGCAGCACTTCCCAGTCATCAGGCAGATCAGACTTCACAAGCGGCTGAGAAAGATGCAGTCGGCGCATCGCATTGACATAGACACCCGTCTTCTCATACGCCGAGCGCACCCCAATAACCATATCGGCCTTCTTTGCCGTCTCCACCATAAAGAGATCCTGCACCATCAAAAACTCCAGTTTCTCCAGCGCTTTGTCACTCTTGTTGATGTTAGGGTGAATATGGCTGATATCCTCACCCATATTCAGCAGTGCCTTGATCTTGCCCTCCAGCATCGCATCAATCAGTTGCGGTGTCATCAGCCCCACCTCTTTGGGCTCTTCATAGTCAGGGTCATAGTATGGCAGACATCCCATGTCACATGCACCCTGAACATTGTTCTGTCCTCTCAGCGGCATCAGTCCGGCACCGGTCTTGCCGATGTTTCCTGTAAGCAGTGCCAGATGGGTGATCGCCATTACCGCATAGGAGCCATCCAGATGCTCAGTAATCCCAAGCCCCCAGAAGATCATCGAACGCTTCACCGCATACTCTCTGGCGATGTTAGGGATCATCTTTGCAAGATACTCATACCCTTCAATCTGCTCAAAGAACTTCGGGTTGGCATACGGATCATTGAGTATCTGCTCTTTGTACGCCTCAAAACCTTTGGTACGGTTCTCGATAAACTCTTTGTTATAGAGCTCTTCGTCGATGATAACATACGCCATCATATTGAGAATGAGCAGGTTTGCCTCATGCGGTATGACACAGTTGTATTTGGCAAGCTTCGCCATCTTCGTTTCACGCACATCGATCACCGCAAGGTTGTTGAGTTTCTTTGCCTGAGCTACCATACGGTTGGCAATGATAGGGTGCGCTTCCATGGTGTTGGAGCCGATAACTACCATAAACTCCGTTTCGTAAATGTCATTGTAAGGGTTGGTTGCCGCACCTTCTCCAATGGTCGCACGCATCCCCTTGAGGCTCGGTGCATGGCAGACACGCCCGCAGTTATCCACATGTGGAGAGCCCATCGTCTCGCGGGTAAACTTCTGAAATGCGTAGGCGCTTTCACAGCTGGTACGCGCCCCACCGACGGCACAGAAGCTCCAGCCGCCATAGTTCTCTTTGATCTCACTCAGTTTCTGTGCTGCGATCTTCACTGCCGTTTGCAGATCACACGTCATGTAGTCACTGTCAAATTCGACAAGTGCCTCACCGTACTTTTCTACAATCTGCGGATTTTTGTCAAGAAAGCTTTTTTTAATGCGTGGCTCTCTTATACGGTCCTTGGCATCGACAAAATCATAACCGTATTTTCCCTTGATGCAGAGTTTGCCCTCAGAGACCACACCATCCTTTTGTGCATAGATCTTGACAATCTCATTGTTCTCAACAACACCGGTAATGTCACACCCTACACCACAATAGGTACAGACACTCTCTATCTCTTTGCTCTCATACTTTTTTGTCATATCAATGCCTTCATGAACATAATACAGCCTCTTTGGAGACAATTTGGATAAAATTTATCCTATTTAGCCTTAAACTAAGCACTGCCAGTTATTATCGGTACAAATTATAACAAAAAGGATGTAATATGTTTACGATTCAAGTCACAAAAGAGTGCGGTTGCTTCAAAAAGAGCAGTTATGAAAACAATATGCAGTTTGACAACAAAGATGATGCCCTGCTTCAGGCAAAACTGATGGAGAGTCACATGAACCAGAAGTTCTGTCAAAAGCACCTCTTTTGGATAGAAGAAGAGGGGAACACTTTCAAAATCAATGTCGAAGAGAAACCAAGAGAAGAAAACAGCGGTGGATGCTGCGGCGGCGGGCACTGTTCGTAACTAAGGGCTAAGGGCTAAGGGCTAAGGGCTAAGGGCTAAGGGCTAAGCATAATATGTACTTATGCTGTGATAAACCTTAAACCTTAAACCTTAAACCTTAAACCTTAAACCTAATCTCTACTTGAAGTTCCCGAACGTCAACGGCGCTTTCAAATCCTCCATCTTTCTTACCAGCGCAATCACCACCTGAAGGTCATCGATCTTCTTTCCGCTGACACGGATCTCATCACCCTGTATTGCAGGTGTGACCTTGAGCTTGGCATCTTTGATTGCCTTGACGATCTTCTTGGCTTCATCTTTTTCGATGCTGTCAACAATGCGGTAGACTACCTTCACATTCCCGCCACTGATCCCTTCTGTTTTGACTTCATCAAGTGACTTGGGAGAGAGACCGCGTTTGATCATTTTGGAGATGACAATGTCTTTGAGCGCATCGATCTTGCTGTCGCTCGAACTTGAGAGGTTTAGTACCTTGGCTTTCTCATTCAGGTCGATATCGGTCATGATCCCCTTAAAATCAAAACGTGTAGCAACCTCTTTTTTAGCCTGTTCAATGGCATTTTTCATCTCCATCATATCAAGCTTCGCCGAGATATCAAAGTAGTGGTCTTTTGCCATAAAACACTCCCTATTTTTCTATACGCATCATCGCTACATCACCATGTACGACATCAAGTGCTTTGAGTGCGGTAATGGCATCATGCATTTTGGCCTCTTGTGTCTTGTGTGTGGTAAAGAGCAGCTTTGCGATGTGTGCATCACTTGTCGGTTTTTGCAGCATCGACTCTATAGAGATACCGAACTCTCCAAGTGTTGAAGTGATAGCGGCAAGCACACCGCTTTTGTCATCAACCTCGATACGTACATAGTACTGTGTCACGATCTGCTCTTTTGGAAGAAGCTTCAACCCGCTCTCCAGTCCTTTTTTGTAGCCGAGCATCGGGCCCTGATTGCCACGGACGATATCGACAATATCGGCAATCACTGCCGAGGCAGTCGCATCACCACCGGCTCCCGGACCGTAATACATCGTCTCGCCCACACGGTCACCTACGACTGTCACCGCATTCATCACACCATCAACCTTGGCGATCATACTCTCACTTGGGATCATCGTTGCATGGACACGCAGCTCTACACCCTCACCCACTTTTTTGGCAATACCGAGCAGTTTGATCTCATAGCCGAACTCTTTGGCAAAGGCAACATCGGTTTGTGTGATATTTTCAATTCCCTCAATCAAAATATCCTCCGGCTTCGCATCGATACCGTAGGCAATAGAAGCAAGGATCAACAGTTTGTGTGCCGCATCAAATCCGCCCACATCAAAGGTTGGGTCTGCTTCGGCATACCCAAGCTCCTGTGCCTCTTTGAGAATTTCGTCATACTGGGCACCCTCGTTGATCATCTTGGTAAGCATATAGTTACAGGTACCGTTCATGATACCCTGAATACTCTCAATATGATTGGCTGCCAACCCTGTGCGTAGTGCACCAATGACAGGAATCCCCCCGGCAGTGCTCGCCTCATACATGAGCGGGATATCCCCTGCAGTCTCTTGGAGTTCATAACGGTGGTAGGCAAGCAGCGCTTTGTTTGCCGTCACAACCGCTTTGCCATTCTCTAAAGCACGTTTGACCAAAGCAAAGGGCTCTTCCACCCCGCCCATCAGCTCAACAACAATGTCGATCTCCGGATCATCCACCACACTGTAGGGGTCATCACTGAGCGCTATCTGCACATCACGCTTTTTATTCATGTTGCGCACAACACCGCTTTTTACAACGATCTTCTTACCAGCACGTGCTTCGATGATATCTGCATTGGCTTCGAGTATTTTTGCAACACTCTCACCTACTGTACCGACACCCAGTATCCCTATTTTAACCATGTTTGTGTTCCTCTTCAAGGGTTTTCAAAAAACGTTTAATGTTGCGTGCTGCCTGACGGATACGCTTCTCATTCTCTATCAGGGCGATACGTACATATTTGTCCCCGTAAATACCAAATCCGATACCGGGACTTACAGCCACACCCGCCTCTTGCAGCAGCCGTTTGGAGAACTCCATGGAACCCATCTCCATATCGAGTGCTATCTGGGGAAGCTTCGCCCAGATAAACATACTCGCATTGGGTTTTTTGAGTGCCCATCCGGCATTGGTAAAGGACTCTATCATCACATCACGTCTCTTTTGATACCGTGGAATGATCTCCTTGTCCGGCACATACCCATGTTCATCAAGTGCTACCGTTGCCGCTACCTGAATCGGGGTAAACATACCGTAGTCAAGCCATGACTTGATCGCCTGAAGCGCACCGATAAGCTTTTTGTTTCCTACCACAAATCCGACACGCCATCCCGCCATATTGTACGATTTTGAAAGTGTATAGGACTCGACAGCAACATCTTTGGCACCTTCAACCTGCATAATCGACGGTGTTTTATAGCCGTCAAACGTAATGTCGGCATAGGCAATATCGGAAATGATATAGAAACGCTTCTCTTTCGCCAAGGCTACCAGACGTTCATAAAACGCCGGCGTTACAGTTGCCGTACTTGGGTTGTGCGGGAAGTTGACTACCAAAAATTTCGGCTTTGGAATCGAATTTTCAAGCGCTTCATTTACATCAGAAAGAAACTTGTCCTCATCCACTTCAAAGGTATCCTCATTAAAGGTTACTTCCATCTTCTCTACATTCGCTCCAGCCAGTACAAATGCCTGCGAGTGGATCGGATAGGTCGGGTCAGGGACGATTGCAACATCACCCGGATTGGTGATCGCCTGAACAAGGTGTACGTACCCCTCTTTACTGCCCATCGTCGCTACCACTTCGGTATCGGGGTCAAGGTCAGCACCGTACTTTCGCTTATACCAGTTGCTCATGGCAAGACGCAGTTTGTAAATACCTTTGCTTGCACTGTAACCGTGTGTTTTCGGTTTTTTTGCAGTTTCACACAGTTTGTCAATAATGGGCTTTGGCGTTGCAGCATCCGGATTTCCCATTGAAAAGTCAATAATGTCAGCACCTTCACGGCGCATCTGCATCTTTATCTCATTGATCTCTGCAAAAATATATTTTGGTAAACGGTTTATCTTCTCAAACTGAATTTCGTCAAACATTATTTCTCTCTTTTATTCATGTGTTAGGTTCACGTCTTCTGTTGCTTCACCCGATACGCTTTTTGCACTCCCGTCATGCTGCGTTTCATCTGCAATGGCGTGTTCAATACTCAAATTAGGATCATCATCTACAGTGTTCTGAAGCACTTCACTGCTTTTTGTCGCTTGAAAAGGAATGAGATCTTTGAGTTTTTCTTTGTCAAACTGAGTGATAAAATACCAGGAAGCTGCACCAAGAAGTACAATCACAAGAAAAGGCACAACTTTTGATTTTCCCTTTTTCCTCTCGGCAACAGGTGCATCCAGAACAATCCCGCTCTCATCATCATGCTCGGCATAATATGCTTTTGCCTGATCACGCAGCGGTTTCAGGTCTGCATGGTACTCTCGTTCAATGATCGAAATGAAGCCCATCGTTTTCACTTTTTTCAGTACATCGAACTCTCCTGCAAAAAGTGCTTCAAGGTTCTCTTCGGAAATATTTGTTTTTTGAGAAATTGACCGTATCGTATTCTCTTCGAGTATCTCATTTAACTGCATAACTCATCCTATGTATTAAAATCGCAGCCGCTGCACTGACATTCAGTGAATCGAATGCATGTTTCATCTCTATCGACACAAGTCCGTCGAGCTTGCCTCTTACCCTTTTGGATATACCTTTGTCCTCGCTCCCCATAACCAGAACTCTCTTTTCTGGAAATAGCACTTCCTGTATAGGCTCCCCTTCCATCGCTGCTCCATAGACCGTAAACCCGATCTGTTTCAGCTCATTGAGCAGGCCAAGTACATTGTGTGTGAGCAAAAAAGGCATATCGAGCATCGCTCCGGAACTTGTACGTACAATCGCAGAAAAGTTCAACTGGCGCACACCGGCAGCAACCACCGCATTTGCTCCCAAAGCATATGCACTTCTTACAATAGCACCAATGTTTCCCACATCTGTAAGCCCATCAAGAATAACAATAAAATTGCTCTTTTTGATCATATCAGGATCAGGATTATCTATCTCAGATACCTCAAGCAGAATACCCTGATGGTTCCCACCCTTGCTCATTGACTGTGCCCACTTCTCTTCAAGAAACTTGATCTTGCCATGGTACTGGTGGAACAAGTGCTGCGGCAGCACCCCTTTTTTTGCGACATATACTGTTTCAACAAGTTCCGGGTGTCGTTCCAAGGCATACAGACATACCTGTTTTCCATAAATAATCATAAGAGATTTTATCCAATTTTTACTTGAACTAGCGTTTTCCTTTGTTCCCCACCAGCTCCTGATACCACTCTTTCACACTCCGGTCACTGAGTTCAGCAAGAAGTTTTGCCTTTACTTTGGGTGGCAGATCCATTTGAAATATTTGAGACAGAGAAAGTGAACCTTCCGTACTTTTTTCCGCTGATTTTATGATAACAACCCACTCACCGCGAATTGCTGATACTTTCAACGTTTCCAAAAGTTCCGAAGCTGACCCCCGATAGTAATGCTGGTACTGTTTACTGATCTCTTTTGCCAAAAAAAGCTCACGATTACTATCAATTTCGACAATCTCTTCCAGCAGTTTCTCAAGTCTGTGAGGTGCCTCATATAGTACAGTATTATATCCGTTCTCCATGGCTTCATGTAATGCTGTCTGTCTCTCTTTTCCCTTGTGAGGCAAAAAGGCATAAAAGAGAAACTTCCCCTCCTCAAAGCCGGAAGCTGCATAGGCAGTGGTAACAGCAGAGGCACCGGGAAGCACATCATAGGGTATATCCTCTTTTTGGCAATATGCTACAAGCATCTGTCCCGGATCGGAAATAACAGGCATACCGGCATCACTGACATACACAATCTTTTTTGTACGAATATCCTCTGCATACTGCGTTAGACGTGCACGACCGTTATGTTCGTTGAATGAAACAAAGAGAGCATCCGGATACTGCATCCCAAAACGTTCTTCTAAAAGTTTTAAAAGATGTTTGGTGTGTCGTGTGTCTTCACAGAAAAAAAGTTCTGCTTCTTCAAAAAGACGAAGCGCCCGAATTGTAATATCTTGAGGGTTACCGATAGGTGTGGGGATAAAAGTAAGCATGATTGCCTAAAAGGAGAATGACGCCCCGAATAAATCGGGGAAAAGATTAGCTGAGTTTGTATTTGTTTTTGAACTTCTCAACTCTACCTGCAGCATCAACAATCTTTTCAGAACCTGTAAAGAATGGGTGACATTCATTACAAATATCGATTGAGAGCTCCGGTTTGTTGGACTTTACTTCAAACTCGTTACCACAAGCACATTTCACTTTACATTCCATATATTCTGGATGAATACCTTTTCTCATTGTGAGACCTTTTATAGTTATTTTGTTGACAGGCAACTAACCTGTTCTGATCCAAACATCACGTTGGATCCTTCCATATCTTACGATAGGGTCGTTGCAACAGTCTTGGCTGAGACAACTTTTAGGGCGATATTATATCTGAATATATTTAAATA
>JALVGO010000229.1 GCA_027029065.1 Sulfurovum sp. | reverse complement strand
ATAGATATCGAGTACCACAACCGGCTCCGCATCGGGTTTTTCCGTATCGACTAGTTCGATATACCAGCGCCCGATAGGACTTGTTTTGATAGTGGATTCAAAGATGACTGCCATGGCTAAAACCCTAACTTTTTATGTCTAAGATCCCCGTGGTAAACAACATCTTTGGGGTCAATATTGTCATCATTCAGTACATCAGGTACAGGATTTTCTGCTTCCAGACGCTTGATCTCTTCATCGAGTTCATCCTCCTGATAGGTCATCATCATATCTGCTGCAATGACTTCAGGGATCTGCTGTATCTTGACAAGCTTCTCGATCTCCTCTTCAACCCCTTTTCCCTCAATGGTAACAATAATTTTTCCCTTCTCTTTATCATGCACATGGTAGTCAACATAATCGGCTTCCTGAAACTGAGCCACCAGTTTATCTATATGCTTTGGCAGTGCCTGCACTACAATACTGGATACATTCATTTTACACTCCTTACAATTTTTTATAGCTATTTTTTCAATTCCCACACCATCACTGTACTGTCATCACTGGCAGAATAGAGATGTGTCTCATCTTTGAAAATAATTACATTGAGTGTACTCTTTTGCCCTTTAAGCAATGCTGTTTTTGACTTGCTTGAGGTATTATAAATAGAAATATTGTTTTTTTCATCCATTGCAAAAGCTACTTTATCCGCCAATGGGCTTAATGCCGTTGCATAAATGAGAAAATCACCCTGTATATAACTCCCTTTTCCGGTAGCAACATCATACAATGCACCTCTTCTGTCCTGTCCTGCTGCTGAAACCATACCATGTTTAAAATCTACCCTGTAGACATTATCAACATTCTGTCCTTCAAGCTCTTTAAGCACTTTGCCGGTTTTGGTCTCCACCACACTCAACACACCACTTTCGCACGAAAAGACAGCTTGGGTTCTCTCTTCATTAAGTGCAAAGTCAGAAAATTTAGACTCACTTAACTGCACCCTGTAAACCTCTTTTTTTGTTCTAAGATCAAACAGTGCTACTTCATTGCTTAAATAACCAAACAGAATATGGTTTTTGTCAATAAAGCGTGCCTTGATGATCGCCTCTTTATCATCTGCAGAGAGAACTTGCGTAAGATTGCCATCATAAAGATGAAGGTTGGAGTAGCCTCCCTTGCCGCTGTCACTCAAAAGAAGATAGGTATTATCTATCATATCTGTACTCATTACCCGTGCAGGGATCATATCGCCCATAAAATCTTTCACATCAGGAATACCGATCTCTTTGATCTTCTCTCTTTTTGTAATGTCATATATCTCGATATGTCCCATATCTGTCGCGATCACTAAATGATCACCATGCAAAACCATATCTTTTGCAGTACCGTTGATCTCTATGTTTGCAACAGGGGTAAATGTAGCTGTTGCCCAAAGAGAGAGACTCAATAAACAATATATTATCAGACTTTTCATCATACAATCTCTTCTACCAGTTCAAGTATCAGTGAGGCGATTTCATCACCACGCAATGCAGATTTTACACCATAGAGGTCTATTTCAGAAGCCACAAAGTTCTCAAAAGCACTCTTTGCCTCAAGTTTCACCATAAACTCTTCCATCTTTGCACTGCCCAATGCCTTCTGGATAGGTTCAGCAATGTAGATGACATAATTGTACTCTTCTACATCGAACTCAAACTCTTCCGAATCATAGTCCTCATAATTTTCATCAACATTGAGCAAGTGTCGCAACTCAACCTCTTTATCTTCCAGTTTTTCAAAGAGTTTTGGATATTTCTCTTGCAAATTCATCTCTTTCTCTCCATTCTTTAAAATACCTGCAAAGGAAACTCCTGCAGTAGTATTCATCTTTTATCTGTAAGGGTAAAACCTTTATTTGGTTGACCTTTTCTTTTTCACCCTTCCAATGCAAATACATCATAGGTAATCGCCTGTGTAGGACAGCGAGACATACAAAATCCGCATGCCGTACACTTTTCATTGTCAATAACCGGATTGAACAGTCCGTTGAACAAAATAGCGTCATCAATACACGGCTCTTTACAACTGTGACAGATCACTCCATGATGTGCTACACAGGCATCGAGCGATATTTTGAACACTGCATTGAGCCATGTGCTGTTTTGCCCCTCCTCCAAGGAGAGGACATCTGCCTCACATGCGATGGCACACGCATCACAGAAGGTACACCCATTTTGCTTAAAAGTAAGGGTAGGAGTACCATCTGCTGCTATAAAAATAATCTTTTCATCACAAGAAGCAACACAGGCTTTACTTTCACAGCCTGGACACTCACTCTGAAAAAAAGATTCGCTTTTCCCGTAAGGGGGTCGCACCAAAAGAGGAGACTCCTCTTTGGTTTGATGCAATGGTTTAGTAAAAGATTTAAAAAAATCTCTCCTGTTTGCCACTACTTTACACCCTCATTCATGATATCAGCAAGATTGGAACCTGCTTTCAGATCACCGGTAAGACCATCAGGCTTAAAGGTATTTGCTACTGCCGTTTCTACATTGGCCTGTGGTGCATGACACTGAGAACAGTTAAATCTACCCTGATAGAGGTGATTTAGTTTCTTCTTCTTGGCAAGTGTAATATCACTCACATTTCCAATATCTCCTTTAGGTCCGACTACTTTCCCTTCCTTAACCAGTTCACCATTTTTAAGTACGGTTTCAGGTCTGTAATTGGTAAAGTGTGTTGCAGGAATCGGTGTTGCCCCCATGCTTTTTGCTACATCTGGCATATGGCATCCAAGACACTGGTTATTACCTTGTGTAATAGGGAGAAGTCCCTCTACAGAGTGTGGAATCATCGGCGGTGCATTGACATAGGCACGTTCAAATCTCTGTGCCGCACCCGGTGCCGGTCTGTCATTTTTTACAGTTGGTGGAGCTACATTTTCCTCCTGGAAGAGGGATGTTTTTCGAAGTCCCAGTACGGTCTCATCTACTACTTTTTTGTTGCCAAGATCCTCTTTTGCAATACGGTTAGGATCTGCTACCTTGGCATTGATATCGATTACTTGATTAACCGCCTGCGCTGCTTCAGCTTCCTCTTTTTCTGCTAAACTGGCAGATGCCTTTGCATCGTCACCTTTGATAGATGCAGCCATCGCTTCCATATCGGCATCGGAAAGTGCTTTAACCTGCCCAACCATAATCCCTTTCATCGCACCGCCATAGCTACCATCTTTATAGCCTTTAAGTGCTGCAACGATATCCGCTTTGCTCATATCTTTGACAACTTTGGATTTCCCCATCGCTTTTTTCTCAAAGTGCTGTCCGTGACATCCGGCACATGCCGCCGTACTCGCACCATACAGTGCCGACGCTGTTAGCAGTGAACCGACTGCCAAAAGTTTCATTGTTCGTTTCATTACGCAACCTCCCTCTTATTTTTTGATCTCTGCTGCAATCGCCTCGATATCAGCATCGGAAAGGGCTTTAACCTGTCCCGCCATCATCCCTTTCATTGCACCGCCATAAGTACCGGCTTTATAGCCCTTGAGTGCAGCGACAATATCCTCTTTGGACATATCTTTAACGATCTTCGATTTTCCCAATGCAGCTTTACCAAAGTCCGCACCATGACATCCGGCACATGCTGCCGTACTTGCCGCATACATTGCTGTTGTTCCCATCAGTGCACCTACTGCCATTACTTTGATCATTGTTTTCATCTTTTCTCCTTTAATTGTTTGTACTTAACCTTTTCAGGCTGCCGCTTCTTTCTGTTTCTTCGCCATTGTACGGATACTGAACCCCAATGCATTGTCACCACACACATCGATGCAGCGTCCGCAGTTGGTACATTCACCGTCAGTGACCGATACACTCTCTTTATTGATCATCCAAAGCACCTGGTTCTCTGGACAAACCACCTTACACTCCATACAGGCCGTACAGGCATCATGGTCATGCTTGACTCGGATCAGGCTCTTGCTGCCTATCAGTGAGTAGGCGGCACCCAGCGGACAGAGATGACCGCACCATCCGTTCTTGACCCCAAAGAGATCGAAGAGGAAGATGGCGATCACCACCGAGATACCTGCCCCAAACCCAAAGATAATCCCTCTTTGCATGATCGTAATAGGGCTGAGTACCTCAAATGCCGCCACACCGACCACAGCAGAGACGATCAGCCCCAGTACCATGATCCAGTAGCGTGCACTCCGTTTAAGAAAACGGTAGTTCACCTCTTCTCTGTCAAGCTTGAGTACGCGTCTGAGCCAATTTGCAAGGTCTGTTACCATATTGATAGGACAGACCCAACTGCAAAAGGCTCTTCCGCCGACCACAAAGTAAAACAGCGTAATGATCGCCGCACCAAGCAGCACATCTGCACCAAGCACAAATCCGGTTGCCAGCACCTGAAGGGTGGTATACGGATCTGCCAAAGGGATCGTACCAAAAAGCAACGATGAGCCAAATGTACCTTCAAGGATTTTCCAGCCATAAGCATTGGCACCGAAGTAGAGCACCAAAAGCCCGATCTGTGTTACCCGTCTAAGCAGAAGATATTTTACCTTTTTCATCAGTATTCTATCTCCTTATTCAGATAATCGACCGGTGCTTTTTCGCTTCGCTTGGTCTTGGTTTCGATCTGGTCAAGCTTTCTCTCACCTGCCCTAAGCTGATCCTGTTTGTCCCAGCCTTTGACATAATGATCTCCGGCCTTCCCTGTGGCGTACTCTCTTGGCAGCACAAAGATCGCCGCCTTTTCGGTCACACACGCCTGTTCACACAGACCACATCCTGTACAGACATCCGAATGCACCACAGGCAACAAAAACGCATGCTTGCCGGTCCGCTCATTCTTCATATACTCCAGGCTGATCGCTTCATCGAGCAGCGGGCAGGCACGGTAACACGCATCACACTGCAATCCCCAAAAGGCGATACAGGACTCTTTGTGTACCACAGCGAGCCCCATCTCTGACATATTGATATCGAGTTCGCCTTTGTCATTCGTCACCGAAGCTTCATTGAGCGCTCCAGAGGGGCAGACAGGCACACACGGAATATCATCACACATATAACAGGGTACATCCCTTGGCGTAAAGAAAGGTGTACCGATCAGTTTGTGGTCACCCCCTTTTGCCATTTTCAGTGTTCCGGGACGCTGCTTGCCTGTCTCTTTGTCAATGTTGCTTTCACGATTGACACACGCCTCTGCACAGAGTCCACACTTGATACATGCTTTGAGAAAATCTTCCTCAGGCAGTGCTCCAGGTGGTCGAAGCACCAATGGCGAGGCTTTTGCTTCATCGCTGTATCCGCTCCACAAAAAACCGCCAAGTGCGGTAAGCCCCACACTTTGGAGTGTGGTTGCCATAAATTTTCGTCTGTTATTAGAGTGCGTTGCCATCTATCTTTACGCCTTTACAATCTTAACTGCACATTTTTTGTAGTCTGTCTGCTTACTCATTGGACAGGTAGCATCAAGACACACTTTGTTGATGAAGACTTTTTCATCGAACCATGGTACAAATACCAACCCTTGCGGCGGTCTGTTACGCCCACGTGTCTCGACACGTGCTTTAACCTTGCCACGTCGTGATTCTACCCATACGAGCTCACCACGCTTGACACCTTTTGCTTTGGCATCATTTGGATGCATATAACAAAGCGCTTCGGGTACCGCACGGTAGAGTTCTGGTACACGCATGGTCATGGTACCAGAGTGCCAGTGCTCAAGTACACGCCCTGTACAGAGCCAAGTATCGTACTCTTTGTTTGGCATTTCCGGTGGATCCATGTATGGTCTGGCAAAGATCTTCGCTTTGTTTTTCAACGATTTTTTACCAAGTTTTTTATTTGGTCCTTTAAGGTCACCTTGTAAAAGGTTTTTCGCCAATGGTCCATAGAATGCGTGTGTAGAGTTACTACCGGCTGCTTTTGCCGCTTTTGCCGCATATGGATCATACTTGACGTTAAATCGCCACTGTGTCTCTTTACCGTCAACAACCGGCCATTTGAGTCCACGCACTTTGTGATAGACTTCAAACGGTGCCAAGTCGTGTCCATGTCCACGTCCAAACGATGCATACTCTTCAAAGAGATACTCATGAATCATAAAGCCGTACCCTTTAAAGACTTTGCCGTCTGATCCAACGACATTTCTGCTGTCTCCGATACACTCTGAGTTGTCATACCCTTTTTGCGGGAATTTGTTCAGATCGATCTTGTACGATTTTGCTCTTTCATTTGCGAAGAGAATTTCAAACATGGTCGTATCTTCATTGTAACCCATCTTCTTTGCATCAGCAATCACATTTGGCAGTTTCTTGCCATTTCTGAGTGTATACTCACCCCAGAGATCTTTGACTGTAAAGCGTTTGGAGAATTCAACCCACTGCCAGGTATCGGACATTGCATCCCCTACCGGAAGTACCTGCTGTCTCCAGTGCTGGGTACGTCTCTCTGCATTTCCGTATGCTCCCCACTTCTCATAGATCATCGCTGATGGAAGTACAAGGTCGGAAACCATTGCTGAGATACCCGGATATCCGTCAGAGGTAACAATGAAGTTGTCCATCTCACGTGCCGCTTTGATCCAGTGTTTTGCATTGGCAGAATCCTGATACGGGTTACAGACATTGACCCATGCAAATTTTACAACACCATCTTCAATATCTCTGTGGATCTTCATAATGTGCTGGTTACCTACAGGGTTCAGTGTACCTGCCGGAATTTTCCACACTTTTTCCGTGTGCGCTCTGTGTTTAGGGTTTTTCACCATCATATCGGCAGGGAGTCTGTGACAGAAGGTACCTACCTCTCTTGCCGTACCACATGCAGAAGGCTGACCTGTCAGAGAGAATGCTCCGTTTCCAGGCAGTGCCTGCTTATTAAGCAGGAAGTGAACATTGTAAGAGAGTGTATTAACCCATGTACCTCTGGTGTGCTGGTTCATACCCATCGTCCAGAAAGAGACCACTTTTCTATCTTTTTCAATGTAGAGGTCTGCCAGCATTTTAAGCTTTTTCTTGAAGCTCTCAAGTGATTCGTTCGGATCACCTTTTGCAATCTTGGCAACGTAGTCAAGTGTAAACGGCTCCAGTGACTTTTTGTACTCCTCAAAGCTGATGTGCCAGTGTTTGAGTGTACCAGGGGTGTTTTTCATCACATCACCCTCTTTGTACCCATACGGTGCAAGTGCAGGTGCCTCTTTTGCAGAGACTTTCTTACTCATCTCTTTGTTGATGATCTCCATCTCTTTGTCGGAGTATTTACCATCTTTAAGTGATTTTTCACCCGCTCTTCTCATGCCGTATCCAATATTGACCGGTCCAGCTGTAAAGACAATATTCTGTTTTACAAAATCCCAGTCAATTGCTTCTGGATGGTTGTAGACAATCTCATGTGCAATATAGTTCCAAATTGCAAGGTCTGTCTGAGGGGAGAAGATAATGTTAAAGTCACCAAGGTCACACGTTCTGTGTGTATAGGTTTGGATATTGACCACTTTCACCTTATCCGGGTTGGAGAGTTTTCTATCTGTAACACGTGACCAGAGAATCGGGTGCATCTCTGCCATATTCGATCCCCATGTCACGATGGTATCGGTGATTTCGATATCGTCATAACATCCAGACGGCTCATCAATACCGAAAGTCTGATAGAACCCAACCACCGCAGAAGCCATACAGTGACGTGCATTTGGGTCGATAGCGTTAGAGCGGAAACCGGCTTTCATCATCTTCTGCGCGGCATACCCTTCCATAACAGTATACTGCCCGGAAGCAAAAACAGCCACACCCTCAGGACCGCTTGCTTTGAGTGCCTTTTTGGCATGTTTTTCCATCTCATCAAAAGCACGCTGCCAACTGACCGGTCTGAATTTTCCTTTTTTGTCAAACTCACCTTTGTCATTCATACGAAGCAGCGGTGTTTTAAGTCTGTCCGCACCGTACATGATCTTGGCGTTGAAGTACCCTTTGATACAGTTCAGTCCTCTGTTAACCGGAGCTGCCGGGTCACCCTTGACCGCAACAATCCTTCCCTCTTTGGTTGCAAGCATGATACCACACCCTGTACCACAGAAACGGCACGCCGCCTTGTCCCATCGCCAACCTTTCTCTGCATCTGTTGCAGCTGCCTGAAGGTTGGACGGAACAGCAATCCCTACAGCGCTGGCTGCCGATGCGGCAGCAGCGCTTTTGAGAAATTCTCGTCTATTCAAAGCCATATTACTTCCTCCGTTTGTAAGTTTTTCAGTTATAGAGACTATAACAACACATTAAGTGTATCATAATAGAGGATTTTATGAAGATGATTTACATCAAGATTTTTGATTTAGGTAATCATTTCAGTAAATAAGTAACAGTAAAAAAAGGAGGATTTTTCTCTTAGTTTAGTTTTTTAGATGATATTATAGAAAGTACTATAAAAAGTTTGATGAAATCAGGAGAGATATACTCCTGATTAAAGTCCGCCAAGGGTTTTTTTGACATTTTCATCTGCCATAGAGATATTCCATGCCGGTTCCCAGACCACTTCAACCTCGACTTCCCCCACACCTTCAATCCGTTCTACCGCCTCTTTCACCCAGGTAGTGATCATCTGATGCAGCGGACATCCCTGTGTTGAAAGTGTCATCACTACATGAACGTTACAGTCGTCATCGATAATAGCATCATAGATCAACCCCATCTCCACAAGGTTAAACCCCACTTCCGGGTCAATGACTGTAGATATCGCATCAAAGACCGCTTCTTTGGTAATGTCACACATTGTTCTATCCTTTGTTTAATCTTTTGATTTAAATTTAGAAAAATACCTATATTGGTGCGTGACTACGCACCCTACAATAAAAGCTTTTCAACAGAAAAGCATACCAAAATTCCTAATTCCTAATTCCTAATTTCCCATAGGAGAGCATCTTCTGCATCGATGTAAAGAGAAACA
>JALVGO010000228.1 GCA_027029065.1 Sulfurovum sp. | reverse complement strand
CCTCTTTGCTTAGTTTCTGTACTAACTCCGCCATAATCACCGCTTGGGGGATGTTCACCTCTGTAATCATCAGCCGTATCTTGTCAAAAAGCATCAGGTTGTCGCCTTTGAGATGGACTTCGACACCTTTGATGTCGCCTAGGAGTCTGGCTTTGGCGCTCTCTCCCGCTTCGATCACTTCCGCTTCGAAGAAGGCACCTTTTTGTTTCTCAGCCCATCTGGCAAATTTGCGGTCTCGAAAGTCCCATTCGCATTTGGTCGCTTCGCGTTCGAGTTCGCTAACACGCGCACAGAGGGGGTCGATGTTGCGGAGGAGATACTCGGCTTCCTCTTTGTCCTCTGCAAGCTGTGTCTTGATGAGCCGATGCAAAATGAGGTCGCTGTAGCGGCGGATGGGAGAGGTGAAGTGGCTGTAGTGACCAAACCCTAGTCCAAAGTGTCCGACATTGTGCGAAGCGTAGCTTGCCTGACGCAGTGACTTGATGATCATCGCATCGACTTCGCTCTCCAATCCCATCTTTTTCGCCTCTGCCTGAATGGCACGGATGAGGGAGGGGGAGTCCTCATACTCCTCGACATAGAGCCCGATGGCGGCAAGTTCTGTGAGCAGCTCCTCGATTTTGCTCAACTGTGGCGGTTCGTGGATACGGAAGATGCTGTCCCCTTCACCCTCGAAGCGTTTGGCGGCTGCCTGGTTGGCTAGCAGCATACACTCTTCGATGAGGGAGTGCGAGGGGGTGCCTGTCTCAATGTCGGTGCTGACAAGTTCATGGTTGGCATCGATCGTGAGCTTGATCTCTTCGCTTCTGAAGTCAAATCCATTTTGCAGCCGTCGTTTTCGCAGTCGCTGCGTCACCTTTGCCAGAGGCAGAAGCCAGTGCAGGATGCGTTGGATCGTGCTGTCATCCCCTTGGTAGCCGTGTGATAGTATGCCATCAACTGCTTCGTAGTTGAAGCGGTATTTGGAGTGGATGATCGCCTCAAAGAACTCCTCTTTGAGCGGGAGGAGAGTGTTCCTCTCCAGTGTGATCTTCGCTACAAATGCCAGACGATCAACCTTGGGTTTGAGGGAGCAGATGTTTTCACTCAGTTCCCGCGGGAGCATTGGGAAGGATTTGTGCGGTAGGTAGGTGGTGAAGCCGCGTCGCTTTGCCTCCTTGTCTATCTCACTGAAAAAAGGTACATAGTGACTGACATCGGCAATGGCGACATAGAGGGTGGTGTGCTCAAGGTCAAAGTAGATCGCATCATCGAAGTCTTTGGCGGTGACGGGGTCGATGGTACAGAAGTCAAGGTGGGCCAGATCGACCCGATCGGTATGTGCCGCTTTGGTCACCTCCGACTCGATCTGCAGCGCTTCATCGACACATGCCTGCGGAAAGGCATCGTGACGGTTGAAGAGCGCCAGAGAGATCTTCTCATCGACCTTTGCATCCCCCAGATGCCCAAAGACCTCCAGCACTTCATCGGTGTCGATATCCACTTTAAAGACAGTACCGAGTTTAAATGCCTTCAGATCCATGCCGGGCATTTTGACATGGGTTGGCTCACCCGTACGGATGTCAAGCGTCATGAAGTTGCCCGTTGTGTCACGGTGGGTGTAGGCGATGGTAAAGAGGCGGGCTTTGTCAATGACGGCGACTATCTTCCCCGCTGCCCGTCCGCGTCTGGCGATGATGCGTTTGGCGACCACCACATCCCCATGCTTCGCCTCCCCAAGATGGTCAGACTCAATGAGCAGATCGCGTTGCTCTTTTAGCTCCGATTCGACAAATCCTCTCCCATCATTGCCGAGGTAGAGCCTGCCCGCACGGTACAAAGAGCCAAGTCTCCAAAACCCCTCTTGTTGTTCGAGCGCCCCTATCTTTTGGAGGGCTTCAAACGCCTCTTGGTTTTCGGGTTCGATGTCGGAGGGGAGACAGCCGTTGATGAGCTGGATGGCGAAAGCGCTCATTTGAGACCTTTTGTCTTGGGTGAAGCGCTGAGCGTTGAGCGTTGAGTTTTGATTGTTTTTTTTATTACCATCGTATCCCCTCTTTATGGACAATCTCTTTGAGGTAAGGAGCTTTAGCCAGATCGACCAGATCGACCTTGAAAGGGAAGTTGGACTCCTCTATGTGAAAGCGTATCAGAGCAAGCTCTCTAGCATCCAAAGTATCGCTCTCGATGGCGATGTCCACATCGGAGTAGGGGCTTGCACTCTCTCTGGCACGGGAGCCAAAGAGGTAGATATGAGCTTGTGGCAGGGTGTCGGTAAGATAGGCATTGAGCGCTTCGATGGTTTTCATAAAGGGATTATAGCATAAGTTACAGTCGCTTCAGCTCTTCCAACCGGGCAATACGCGCTTGGGTACTTGGATGGGTGCTAAATAGCTCTCGCATAGAAAAATCTTTCCCAGTAAAGGGATTGATGATGAACATATGCGCTGTCTGCGGGTCGGCTTCGGGCAGTGTCATCTGCTGTGCATAGTTGTCAAGTTTGGCGAGGGCAGACTGGAGCCACTCGGGGTGACCTGTCATGCGGGCAGCTCCCTCATCAGCCAGAAACTCACGGTTTCGGCTCACGGTCATCTGGATGATCGTCGCTACCATTGGCATAAGGATCATCATCGCGATCATCACGATCGGGTTGGGTCTCTCTCTGTCTCCGCCACCGAAAAACATTCCAAAATTCGCCAGCATCGCGATGGCACCTGCCAGAGTGGCAGCTACCGTGCCGATGAGGATATCGTAGTGTTTGATGTGGCTAAGCTCATGGGCGATGACCCCCTCTATCTCTTTTTCATCAAGCAGCTGCAGGAGCCCTTCCGTGACCGCTACGGCGGCGTGTTCATAGTTTCGTCCTGTCGCAAAGGCGTTTGGCTGCTGTTCGGGGATGATGTAAAGCTTTGGCATCGGCAGTCCCGCCCGTTGTGTCAGACGCTCCACGATCTCGTAGAGTCCGCTGGCATGCGCCCGATCAACGGGAACGGCATGGTAGTGGCTCAGCACCGCTTTGTCGCTGTAGTAGTAGGCGTAGAAGTTCATCCCCGCTGCAATGAGAAAAGCGATCACCATACCGCTCTGCCCTGCGATCATCCCGCCAAACCAGATGAAAAG
>JALVGO010000227.1 GCA_027029065.1 Sulfurovum sp. | reverse complement strand
TCGTCTGCAACTGAGACAGAGATCAACTTGCCGTTCATTACCGCAGATGCAAGCGGACCAAAACACCTGGTAACCAAAATTACCAGAGCGAAGTTCGAGTCACTGATTGCCGACCTGGTTGACAGTACTATCACAACTATCGAATCTGTACTCAAAGATGCAGGTTTGAGCAAAAACGATGTCAAAGAGGTTGTCATGGTTGGTGGATCTACCCGTGTACCTCTGGTACAGGAGAAGGTTAAAGCATACTTCAACAAAGAGCTGAACAAATCAGTCAACCCTGATGAGGTTGTTGCGATCGGTGCAGCAATTCAGGGTGGTGTTCTTGCCGGAGATGTCAAAGATGTACTTCTGCTGGATGTTACACCGCTTAGCCTCGGTATCGAAACGCTTGGCGGTGTGACGACAAAAGTGATAGAGAAGGGGACAACTATCCCTGCAAAGAAATCACAGATCTTCTCAACAGCAGAAGACAACCAGCCGGCAGTAAGCATCCACGTCCTCCAGGGAGAGCGAGAGTTTGCCAAAGACAACAAGTCACTTGGTATGTTTGAGCTTCAGGGTATCCCGCCAGCACCAAGAGGGGTACCTCAAATTGAGGTAACCTTCGATATCGATGCCAACGGTATCCTGACTGTATCTGCGGTTGACAAAGGTACAGGAAAATCTCAGGAGATCAAGATCACCGGTTCGTCAGGATTGAGTGAAGAAGAGATCGAGAAGATGGTACAGGATGCGGAAGCGCACAAAGCAGAAGATGAGAAGCGTAAAGCGATCGTCGAAGCGAAGAACCAGGCGGATGCACTGATCCATCAGACAAGAAAGTCGCTTGATGAGCTTGGTGACAGTTTCGATGCGAGTGAAAAAGCGAACATCGAAGCGGCTATTGCTGATCTTGAGACTGTACTCAAAGATGACAATGCAACCAAAGAGCAGATTGATGAGAAGGTCAAAGCGCTTACCGAGAAGTCACACAAACTGGCTGAAGCGGTCTATGCCAAAGAGCAGGGTGGACAGCAAGGCGCAGCCGGCGGTGACGCAGGCAAGAAAGCAGACGATGACGACGTCATCGATGCAGAGGTTGAGTAAATCTCTGCCCTCTCTTTTTCAAGTTATATTACTTCCTCCAAAGCCCGGTTTCCCGAAAGGGAAGTTGGGCTTTTTTTATGGCATTTTTTCAGTGAGGCAGTTATTAATGAAAATGGTTTGGAAGTGTCGTAGAGAAATAGAAGATATGCAAATGGAAGCCAATAGGCATCCCTATCGCACCTTTAGAAATCAAACGGCTGGAAGACCATTACCCAGAAGTTGACCCCTTCATCGCTTGCAGCGATATCTACACGTACAGGTACCTGTGCCGCCATAGCACGGAGGCTGATACCGGCATCATATTTCATATCGGAAAGCAGATCGAAATTATAGGTGTCATGGACACGACCTGCTTCTACAAAACCGACTATCTGAAGCCAGTCTATGGCAACAGGAAGGTAGTCGCTTTTTCTAAAGGGGTTCCAGTTTAACACGGCACGGTATTCAGCTGTACCATAGACAACTGCTTTGTCTGAAAAACGATCCGTATTATAACCTCTCATACGGAAGATACCGCCGAGTCTGGCACCCTCCCATGGTGGTGGTCTGTGTGCGTCAATATTGGTATCGATCTTATTGTCTCGATCCCATGAGAAAGAGTAGCCTGTCCAAAAGCTCATTGCCAGCACATTTTGCTGTGTAAATGAGAAGGTTGGCAGATCGACGTAGTGGTTGTATTTGAATTCCAGAAAATCCCATGACTGTTTAGCATCACTCCATCCAAAATCTTTGGAGTATTGAAGACGGAACTGGTATCCTCTTGAAGGGTTGAGGTCATAGTCGGTATTGTCGTGTTCAACAAAAAAACGCAGTCCGTTGGTATTCCACTTTTTCAAGCCGTTGGTTGAACGTGGAGCTCCCGGAAGATCGTTGTCGAAGGTGTAGTGTTCATAAAAACCGGTAAGTCCCAATGATGTACGTCCTGTGACAAATGGTATCCCCCCACCGTAGTTCTCTCTGCCTACGGCAAACCCCCGTTTAAGTGTATACAGCCCCTCCGGATTGTCCATCCCGTCACCCAAAGGAAGCACATACTTGAGTGTTGCGTAGATGAAATCTTCATCTCCGCTTGATTCTATGTACTGCTCTTCTTTGGAATCATTGGTATGGTTGTAGAGATAGTATCTGGCTTTTGGAAAGTAGCTTTTTAGACCGCTTATAGAGAGAAGTACTCTGTTTGTACCCGGTATTTTATAGTCAAACAGACCGAGAAACCCACCGGAAAAATTTGCCGTATCGGGCTGACCGTTGGTCATGATATCCTGCTCTGCACCATAGAAGAGTGTTGCAATACTGATTGTCTGTGGCTGGGAAAGCCCTTTTTTTATGACACCGACCCCGCCGGAAAATCCGGTAGAGTCGGAAGAGAATACATAGGGAATATAGGCAGTATCTTTGCTTGATGGAAAGAGTGAGTCGATAGAAAAGTTGAGGTCTTCAGTTGGACTCTCTGCCCACAGCAGATGACTCGCAAGCAGGGGAATGGTCAGAAGTGAAATTCGCTGTTGTTTTTTCTTTTGCATAAAGCTATTATAGGTTAGAATATATTATAGTTGAATGAACAGAGAATATATCAAAGGAGATGTGTATGAAGGCACAAATGTGTAATACACTGGAAGAAGCAAGACAGAAAATAGACGAAGTGGATGAGGAGATCATCAAGCTGATCGCCAAGCGGAATGATTATATTAAGCAGATTGCACATTTTAAGACGAGTGTCGATGAGGTAAAAGCGGAAGAGAGGATTAATGATGTAATCTCCCGTGCACGGCAGCAGGCGATCGACCTTGGGCTTTCACCTAACCTGATAAATGATCTTTATGTACGTATGATAGATGGCATGGTAGAGAGTGAGATTGCAGAATTCCAAAATGCAAAAGGAATGTAGCACTCACTCTCTACAGAGCAAGCACAGCTTGCGTGAGCCGGCTGCTGAAGCCAGCATACGGGGCTTTGCTCCGGATGCGTTCTGTCAGATAGCAAGTGAGATTGCAGAATTCCAAAATGCAAAAGG
>JALVGO010000226.1 GCA_027029065.1 Sulfurovum sp. | reverse complement strand
TAGCTCAGTTGGTAGAGCAAAGGATTGAAAATCCTTGTGTCGGCGGTTCGATTCCGTCCAGCGCCACCATCCGTTAACTTTTATCCAGTTTTTTTCTTTTATTGTTAATTTTACTGATACAAAAATCCCAAAAACAGTTCTCTGTAAGTTTACATGCAATGTGTAATTGCCTCACTATGCTGAAAGAATCTTTAAATTTGGCACTAAAACTTGATTTACATCAAGGATATTAATGATTTGTTTATCTTTTATTTATTTTCTTTGACATTTTGGTTATTTTTCTGTTATCATTTTCTTATCATAACCATAAGGAGAATTAAAATGAAAAAAACGCTTTTACTTTCAGTAGCGGCTTCAGCAATGCTCATGGCGGGTGGGGACATCGCTCCGGCACCGGTAGAACAGGCTGCACCTGTCGCATCAGAGTTCCTGATCTTCAACAATATCACTGCAAAGGGTGAAATTCGTCCAAGATATGAGTTTGTCGATGCATCAGACAATGGAAAAGACGATGCCAACGCATTTACCAACAGATTGATGCTTGGTATCCATGCTGACCTGCTTCAGGTAGAAGGTCTCTCCACTTACTTGGAAGCAACCAATGTTGCCGGTACAGGTGACTACTGGGATCTTTCCAACGACACTATTAATGACAAACCGCTCTATCAGGTTGTTGCAGACCCGGATCAGACACGAATCACACAGGCATATGTAGACTATGCTTTTGGTAAAACACTGATCCGTGCCGGTCGCCAGGGTGTCAACCTCGATAACCAGCGTTTCATCGGTACTGTCAACTGGAGACAAATGCCACAGACCTATGATGCAGTTGCTGTCATCAACAACTCAGTTGAAAACCTCAGCCTGCTTGCTGCATATGTATGGGGTGTAAACAGAATCTTTGACGAAGACTCTGTCAAAATGCTGCCATGGTCAGATGACGGTGCATACTTCGATACAGGTTCAGTTCTGCTGCATGCTTCATACAAATTTATGCCTGAGCTGACTGTAACAGCGTACGGATACCTTCTTGAGGACATCCATGATACATGGGGTATCGCTGCTACAGGTAAAATCGGTCTTGGGGAAAGTGCAAAACTCTCCTACCGTGCAGAGTACGCAACACAGACTGACCCTTCGTTTGACGACTTTACATCCGGAGCAACTGCCGATGCAGAGTACTATAACCTTGAAGCAACCCTCAACATGAGCGGTATCCTTGCAGGAGCACGCTATGAGGTACTTGGAGCAGGTGATGGTGGAAATGCACCATTCTCAACACCTCTTGCTACACTGCATGGACAGAATGGTTGGGCAGATATGTTCTTGGGGACACCAGCTGACGGTCTTGTAGATGTCAATGGTATGCTTGGGTATAAAGCAAAAGGCTTCGGTGTTGCAAAAGTCATCTATCATGACTTCTCAAGTGACAGAGGAAGCACTGATTACGGTACGGAAGTTGATGTACTGTACAAAAACAAAATCCCTGGTATCAAAGGGCTGACCGGTATGCTCAAAGGAGCATGGTACAGTGCTGACGACTTTGCTGTCGATACAACAAAATTCTGGGTTATGCTCGACTATAAATTCTAGGATTTCCTTACCCTCCCCCGACTTATGGAAGGGGGAGAATCATCTTGCCTCTTTCTCCGTCTCATTTATGTTATACTTCCATAATCATTACCGCACTATATAATTGTAGTATATGCTGTAATATCCATACAGACAGCTTCTGTCTTATATTTTACTAAACAACGGATCATCTATTATGTCAAAAAAACTCCACCTTGTCAGCCTCGGCTGTACCAAAAACCTCGTTGACTCAGAAGTGATGCTCGGCAGACTTCAAGAGTATGAGATCACCGATGACAATACCGAAGCGGATGTCATCATCGTCAACACTTGCGGCTTCATCGATGCAGCAAAAGAGGAGAGCATCAATACTGTCCTAAACCTCCATGATGAACGAAAAAAAGACTCCGTACTGGTCATGGCAGGATGCCTCTCGGAGCGCTACAAAGAGGAGCTGATGCAGGAACTCCCGGAGATCGACATCTTTACCGGTGTAGGGGACTACGAAAAGATCGATGCACTCATTGCCAAAAAGCAGAGCACCTTCTCTCCGGAGGTTTACCTCGCTACCGAAGAGAGCGGCAGGGTCATCACCGGATCGAACTACCACGCCTACATCAAGATCGCAGAAGGCTGCAACCAGCAGTGCAGCTTCTGTGCGATCCCCAGCTTCAAAGGCAAACTCCACTCACGCAGCCTGGACTCCATCGTCAAAGAGGTACGTATGTTGGCTGAGAAAGGCTTTTATGACTTCTCCTTCATCTCTCAGGACAGCTCCAGCTACGGACGCGATATGGGCCTCAAAGACGGCCTGCGTGACCTCATCAAGGCAGTGGAAGCCATCGATGGTGTCAAGAGTGCCCGTATCCTCTACCTCTACCCCAGCACGACAAGCTTTGAACTCATCGATGATATTGCTGACTCCAAGATCTTTCAGACCTACTACGATATGCCCATCCAGCACATCGATGACCGTATCCTCAAAACGATGAAACGTGGCTTTGGTGAAGAGAAGACCATCGCCCTGCTTGAACGAATGAAAAGCAAACCTGATACCTTTATCCGCACCTCTGTCATCGCCGGACATCCCGGTGAGAGTGAAGAGAGCTTCAACAAACTCTGCAACTTCATGGAAAGCTTCGGCTTTGACCGCTTCAATGTCTTCGCCTACTCCAATGAAGAGACAACAGCCGCCTACACTATGGAGCAGCTGCCACAAGAAGTGATCGAAAGCAGAGCCCAGATTCTTGGTGAGATCGCCGAGAAGACCACAAAAACTTCCCTCGAAAAGATGGTCGGCAAAACTATTACCCTCGTCATAGACGGCGAAAGCGACGAGCACGAGTTTCTCCTTTCTGCACGTCCGCTCCAGTGGGCAGTCGATATTGACGGAGAAGTACTTGTCAACGATACAAACGATCTTCCTGTGGAGTATGGCAAACTATATAAAGCAAAGATCACTGAGTTGGCGGGCAATCAATTGCTTGCTACGCTGATTAGTGAGGAAGTAGGAAGTAGGAAGTAGGAGTGAAAGAGAGTGTTTTATTGGAAAAGAGTTTGGCTTT
>JALVGO010000225.1 GCA_027029065.1 Sulfurovum sp. | reverse complement strand
CGGTCTCCTTCCAAAATCATTGGAAAAAGACTCTAACAGATTCCTCTGTTTTTTAGCTTGATCTGGTCTGTAAAAACTACTCGTTTAGCAGCTTTTTACACTGCCTATTTTAGCACCGCGCGTGACAGTTTAGATTTTTTTAAGAAGGTTTTTTCGCAGTCTCTATATCGTGGGAACGAGAAACTATGATATAATTACACTATGGATATAAAAGAAAAAGTTGATATTATTGCCAAACAAGCAGATATTATCTATAAGAAAATATTGATATTTTCAGCTATTGCAGGAGGTAGCTGGATATATGGTATAAAAACAAATGGTTATCTAGGATTTATTATATGGATTGTATTTGTTCTTGCTGCTGTAGGTCTTGTAATTAATCTGACAAGACAGGGTACTTTGTATATGGAATTAGAGGAGATAAAAAATGGAAAATCTTGAATGGCTTTATGGTATAGGTCTTATTGGTGCAATTGTTATTGGATATATAGCTGTTAAAAAGCACTGGAAAATTGCTGATATATTTTAGCGTATAAGGGTATAGGTGATTCTCCTTCTGTGCTATTGCTACTTAATAAAAAGTTAAAAGTTATTTGGGTATAATCGCGTTCCAAAAGTCTTGATGAGTGCGTTGGGTCATTAAAAGGCAGTTGTCAGGACTTGAAGGTAGGGTGTACTGATCCTCCGGTACCAATACCTCGATAAGAAAAATGAAATCATACACAAGGAAAAACAATGACAGTGATCAGAATGACAAGAATGGGTAGAAAGAAAAAGCCGTTTTACAGAATCGTAGTAACAGACAGCAGAAAGAGAAGAGATGGTGGCTGGATCGAGTCTATCGGACACTACAACCCTGTTTCTGCAAACAAAGAGCTGACAATCGATGAAGAGAGACTCAACTACTGGCTGAGCGTCGGTGCACAGATGAGTCCTACTGTTAAAAGACTTGCAGGCAAGAAATAAGCCCAATGGTCAAGGAGTTCCTTCTTTCCTATACCACACTGCTTGTCAACCATCCCGAAGATATCGAAGTGACGATAGAAGAGATGGATGAGGGACTGGATGAGATAACGATATATGCCAACAGCGAAGATATCGGGAAGCTCATCGGTAAAGAGGGGCGTATGATCAATGCGATCAAAACTGTTATCTCAGGCTGTAAAGCCAAAGGTGGCAAAAACTACCGTGTCAACGTCAAAGCGGTAGGCTGAGACGGAAGATGCATCCAAAAACATTCTTCATTGCCCAGATCGGCCGTACGGTCGGACTGCACGGCGACCTTAAATTTCACCTTCATACCGATTTCCCAGAACAGTTCAAACCCGGTGCGACATTTCAGAGTTCCCGTGGCGATCTTACCATTGCCGGGGTCAATCTCAAACGCGGTACCGTGCGTTTTACGGGGTATGAAAATATTGACGATGCAAAGAAACTGACCAATGTCAAACTCTATGCAGATGAAGCACAGACAAAAGCCAACTGCAGTCTTGGTGAGGGTGAACACTTCTGGTTCGACATTATCGGCTCTTCTCTCGAAGAGGATGGTGAACTACTCGGCACCGTAACAGACATACAGCGTATGGCGGATGTGGACTACATGGCGATCGATACGGATGCCGCACTGGTTGAGAAGGGAATGCCAAAGCAGTTTCTGCTTCCCTATATCGACCGTTATGTTGTCCGTGCTGACACAGAGGCAAAACGTGTCTATGTCAAAGATGCCAAAGATGTACTCGAAGCAAGTTGAGTTCTATGCGGTTTACATTTGTCACACTCTTTCCCCAACTGGTTGAAGGCTACTTTTCAGGCAGTATTCTCGGGCGTGCGGTTGAAGAGCAGAAGATACGCATTGACTACCGAAATCCCAGAGACTATACCAAAGACAAATTCAACCGTGTCGATGCGCCGATGATCGGCGGTGGTGCAGGGATGCTGATGACGCCGCAGCCTCTGATGGATACCCTAAAAAACCTCAAACACACTTCTCCTGAGGCACATATTGTTTTTGTCTCACCTGTTGCCAAGCGCTTTACACAAAATGATGCCAAACGTCTTGCGAAAAAAAAGCATGTTGTGTTTGTCAGCGGACGTTACGAGGGGATCGATGAACGTGTCATTGAATCGATGGCGGATGAGCTTTTTTCGATTGGCGACTACATTCTAACCGGTGGAGAACTTGCGAGTATGGTACTCTGTGATGCCATCAGCAGAAATGTGGAAGGGGTACTTGGCAACAGTGATTCACTGCAGGTAGAAAGCTTTGAAGCGCCGCTGCTTGAAGCCCCATCATTTACAAAGCCGACGGTTTATGAAGAAAAAGAGGTTGTTTCAGAGTTTTTAAAGGGTAATCATAGTAAAATCACGGACTTAAAAAGAGGGTTGGCTTTGTGTAAAACGAAGTATTTCCGACCAGACTTATACAAAAAAGGTATAACAGATGAGAAATAAATACATTGAGAGCTTTGAAAAAGCACAGTTGGAAGGCAAAAACGTTCCTGAATTCAGAGCTGGTGATACAGTAAGAGTTGCAGTTAGAATTAAAGAGGGCGACAAAACAAGAGTACAGAACTTTGAAGGCGTCTGCATCGCTATCAGAGGTGAAGGTACAGGAAGAACATTCAACGTTAGAAAGATCGGTGCGAACTCTGTTGGTGTTGAAAGAATCTTCCCTCTCTACTCTGAGTCTATCGAGAACATTGAAGTTGTAAGACGCGGTAGAGTAAGACGTGCGAAACTGTTCTACCTTAGAGACCTCAAGGGTAAGGCTGCCCGTATCAAAGAACTCCGCAGAAAATAATTCTTTTGTTCGATTTGTACTCATCTTTGCGGGATGGGTGCAGTCACTTACTATTCGTAAGCTCCTTTACCCAAACTCACAAACCTAAGCACAACTCAAACAAAATAATCGACTTTAAAATTATCGTAAGCTCTTTCATACATAACCCACAAATCTGAGTATAACTCAAACAAAATAATCTAAAATCTTAGACTCACTTTATTACTCCCCCAACGAATAAGCTGAATTTTTGATGCTGCAATTTCGTTCATAATCAAGGCAGATTTTTCTCGAAGAGAGTGCAAGCACAAAGAAGGACTCGCCGTAGCGAATTCGAAAAAATCTAACGCCGAGTATGGACGAAAGTGCAGCAC
>JALVGO010000224.1 GCA_027029065.1 Sulfurovum sp. | reverse complement strand
CTCTTTTTGCGTATAGTTCGGTTTGCCAACATAGCCGGTCTGTTTCTGATGCTTCTGCATATGGGTACCATTGGCATCCAAGAAGAGATCACCCGCCACCCCTGCTCTACAGCGTGAAGGTTCAGGCTTGAGTGACTTTGGCAAAGAGAAGTAGGGTTTGCTCAAATAGGCTGTATAGCCCTGAATGGAGCCGTCAAGGATGATCTTCAACCCACCCATACGCAGTCTGTTGTGATAGATTTTGTCCCGATCATACTGCTTGAGTATTCCGGTAAAATCGGCACTTGGATAACAAATGACATCTACAGGAAGCTCGTGTGCATCAGCCATGCTTTGCAGCAGTTTCCACAGTGGCGGGGTAAGCGTACCTGCCTCCTGTACCGTAGTGATCCCCTCTTTGACAAACTTTTCCTTCAGGGTTTTTTGCAGATACTTCCTGGCAACCTCTGCACTGGGCTGCGGTATCTTCTTCATAAACGGCATCATCCCTGCCCCCTCTTCAACCACACCGCTCAAATGTCCCTTGGCATCTCTTCTGAAACGTCCCCCTTTGGGATCTTTGCTTGCGTCACTCAAACCCGCTTGGGCAATGGCTTTGGAGTTGACTGCGGCAAGATGGCTGGAGATATGCAGCAGAAAGATAGGATTTTCGGTAGAAACGGCATCAAGCTCTTTGCGTGTGGGGTGACGCTTCTCTTTGAGCAGTGTATCATCATAGTTCATTCCGATGATCCACTCTCTCGGTTTTGGGTGTCGGGTTTTGATATGGTTCCTCAACACCTCCTGCAGCTTTGCTATGGAGTCAACCTTCCCGATGGGCGGTGCGCTCAGATCAAGGTAGGCAACCGAAAGGGTGGTCAGGAACAGATGTCCATGCGGATCGAAAAATCCCGGCATCAAGGTCGAACCGTTCAGGTCAACCACCTTGGCATCCGGATAGTGTTTGCGTACCTCATCCAGTTTGCCTGTCAATGTGATGGTACCGTTCTCTTCTGCAAGTGCCTCGACATAGTGTGGTATTTTCCCCTGCATGGTCAAAATATCACCACCGGTATAGAGCGTTACCTCCCCATACAGACCCGTCCATGCCAGCATTGCCAGCAGAACCATCTTTCCGACCAACCTTCTCATGTGATGCTCCTTGTGCTTTATCCCACTTTAACGAAACAATATCATACAAATATCCGTCTATAGATGTGCTTTCAACCGTTTTATTCTCCGGTAGGAGGCTTCAATACGCGCTTTGGATACCCTGCCCTCTTTTACCAGTGCCCCGATGGTCTCTACCACTCTTTTGGTCGAAACCACTTTTCGAGGATCAAGCTGATTGCCAAAGAGGAGTATGTCATCCCCTGCATTGATGGCAAGTTCCAGCGTCTTTTTGAGCGAATACTTCTTGCTGATCGCTCCCATCTGCAGATCGTCGGTGATCACTACCCCCTGAAAACCGATCTTTTTCCGCAGCAACCCGTCAACTGTTCTTTTGGAGAGTGTCGCCGGGTAGTTTGGATCAAGCTTTTTGTTGAAAACATGGGCGACCATCACCGTGTCTGCCTTTGCTTTAAGCAGTTTATAGGGCTCCAGTTCAACCGGTTTCCACAGGTTGGTCACATCTACAAACCCCTTATGGGTGTCACCAACCGAAGAGCCGTGACCAGGGAAGTGTTTGAGCGAGGTCAGTACTCCGTAACGGTGCATTGCATCTATGAAGATGGAGGCATACTTTTGTACCGTTTTGGGGTCTTTGCCAAAGGAGCGTCCCAGACCATGGATCACATGGTTTTTGGGGTTGATGTCAAGGTCAACAACCGGTGCAAGATCGTAGTTGATACCGACACTTCTTAACTCCTGTGCCATCTTCTCATACGTCTGCTTCATATTGCCCGACTTCACCACATCGGCTGCTTTGGGGAATTTGCCATAAAAACCGTATTTACTTTTAAGCCGCTGTACCCTGCCGCCCTCCTGATCGACCGCAATGAGCAGCTTCCCGTCACGGCTGCACGCCTGAAGCTCTTTGGTCAGTCTGGCTACCTGCGCTTTAGAAGCGATGTTTTTGGGTTTGCTTTTATCAACCGGATTGTAGTCAAACAAAATAACCGCACCGAGATTGTACTGCCTGATATCTTTGCATATCTGCGAACCGGGCTTGGCAGACGTACCGTGAAACCCCACCATCAGCATCTGCCCTATTTTTTGTTCCAGTGAGACTTGTGCAGAGAGTACAGAAACGCCCACAGCTACTCCAAAAAGCATCTTTTTTATCATATTCATTTCCTTATTCATTGCTGTGGGAGAACCCACATGAAACATTATAGCACCTAAAAAAGCAAAGTTGCCAGTTTTAGTACCTTTTTCTGCAATACCTTCTCAATGATCACTCTTTGTCTTTTACATTCACCAAAGCTGATACAATCAGTCTTCATTTTTAATGCAGTATATTACTCAAAAACCACATGCAGCGCCTCTTTGCATGCCTCCACTACTTTATCTTCCACTGTGCCTACTCTGTAAGCCAGCTTCTTTTGCGAAACAGAACGCACCTGAAAAAGGTCGATCGCAGATGTTTTGGAAAGACCGTTTTGCACATTGGGTTCGACAACCACCATCCACGGTATGCGTGCATAGTGCTCCTTGAAATCTGTCAAAGGTGCAATCACTTTAAGCGATAGTTTCCCGATGAGGTCGTTGTTTAAAATAATGCACGGTCTGCTTTTTCGCATCTCTGATCCGATCGTCGGATCGAGATTGACCAGCCATATCTCTCCCTGTTTCATTGAAATGCCTCTGAGTCCAACACTTGCATTGCAGTAAGGTCATCATCATTTTCATAGGCATCTGCCATAAGTGCTACCGCCTCTTGTAATTTACGTCTCTTTTTCTCTTCAAGATAGTTTTCTATGGCTGTTTTAATAAGTTCAGACTTCGACTGGTGATACTCGTTTTTTAGTGCATCCAAAGCCTGATTGAGATGATGCGGCAATGAAAAGGTAATGCGGTCATATTTGATCTGTGGTGTGGTCATCACTATATGCCTCCTATTTGGTATGATTTATAATACATCATTTTTTGATGTTTGTCAATATGCATTATGCGCATTATGGTACAATAGTTTTTGACGTATTTTGTCAGATAGAAAACTTTTGGAAATATGATATGATCGACAGAAACAACAGAAACAAGCTCATCAACAAATCCAATATTAGTATTCGGTTAAACTTCAACTCGTATACTTTCACCATAAAGAGCATCGGAAGGAACCATCCAAATCCCCAAGATTTTCATTTGGTCTCCTTTTCATAGATTTTCCTCCTCCTTTTAAATGATCTTCCTGATGCTCTTTTGACCAATCAAAATATTTTTCAAGCTTTTCACCCAATTTCACAATTATTACATTTTGGTTAGTGTATAATGTTTATACTATTGCAAATTCAATATATAAAGGTTTTCAATGAAAAAACTATTCGCAGCAACACTTGTCATCTTCTCACTCCTAAGCGGATTGCATGCCCAAGGCGCTAAAAAGTCGGCACTTGAGATCAAAGATGTCAATGGAAAAGTCTACACCATCAAAGGAACACCGGAGGGACTGAAAATATCAGGAACAGAAGGAAAGGTTGTCTTTCTTGAGTTTTTCGGGCACAACTGTCCACCGTGTCTGATGACAATCCCTCACCTGATCGACATACAGAAAAAACACAAAGACAAACTGGCTGTCATTGCAGTAGAGGTACAGGGATTCAATAATGAACAGCTTAAAGCCTTTGCAAAGCAAAAAGGCATCAACTATACCGTCATCTCAGGTAATCAAGAACGCCTGTTTGTAAGCTACATCTCACAAAGGGCACAATGGCAGGGGAGTATCCCGTTTATGCTTGCGCTCGATACCAAAGGGGATGTACAGTATATTCAGGCAGGTATGCTTCCTCCAGAAGCACTCGAAGAGCTATACAAACAGCTTAGCAGCAAACCTTCAACTACAAAGAAAAAATAGCTTTATGCCAAAGAGACAATACCGTTGCGGATCGTAACGGTGCCTTCAAGTTCAGCCATGTAAACACGTTCTCCAAATTTTGCCAATACCTCATCAAGCGTAGGCATCTTCTGGCAAAAATAGAAAAAGTCATCTTTGGGAAGATCGGCTGAAGCACACACACCAAACCGGCTGACAAATGCCTCAACATCCCATATCACCTCTGCTTCACCGTTGCATATAAGTGCATGGGTTCCCCTGCTCTCTCCAATACGGTGCGGCAATACATAGATCTGTTTTCCCATTTTTTGCGCAAATGCTACTGAGCGCAGTGACCCGCTGTTAAGGTCTGCTTCAGTCACAACCAATATCTCTCCAAGCGCCACGACAATCTCATTTCTGACCACAAAACTCCAGTTTGCTGCACGAAATCCGTCATTGAAAGGGCTTAAGAGCAGACCGTTCGATTCGATCGCACCTATCAACGGAGTATTGATGGCAGGATAACGGATATCAAGCCCACAGCCCAATACCGCAATAGTATTGTCCACACCGGCTCCTTCATGCGCCAGTGCATCCACTCCCATAGCCGCACCACTGACCACACAAACACCACGTGCTGCAAGTGCCTTGGCAATCTGCTTGGTCATCTCCTGTGTATAGAGCGAAGGACGGCGCGTCCCGACAATAGAGACTTTGGGACGCTTCAGCAAAGAGAGATCACCCCGATAAAACAGTTCCGGAGGATACTTTTTCATACTATCAAGTGCTGCAATATGCTGCTCTACCAAAGAGGTCATAGCGTTCCTTTTTTGCCAATCATAGCATAATGAAACACTATACAGAAAAAATATGTCAGATTGACATTTTTAGATCATAAAACCCCAGAGAAAATAGGCAACGAGTGTCAACACAGCAACCCCGATAAAGTTCAGCTTCAATCCTACTGTTGCCATCTCCCTGATACGGATGATCCGCGAACTCATCACAATGGCATTGGGAGGGGTGGCAATAGGCAGCATAAAGGCATAGGAGGCTGCCACTGTGGCGACCATCAGCAGCATGGTTCCCTGATCCTGCGGCATCTTCTGCGCAAACTCGTAAAAGATCGGAATGGCAATGGAGGTCAGTGCCGTATTGCTGGTCACTTCCGTTGAGAAGGTCACAAAGAGTGCGATCACAAGGAACATACCCAAAAGCGGCAGATGGGAAACAAACGAAAGCTTGGAAGCAATGTCGGATGCCAGACCGGAGTGAGATACTGCTGCTGCGATGCTAAACCCCGCACCGAACAGAAAGATGATCTCATAGGGGATATTACGCGTATCCTCCCATGTCAGAAAGCCGATCTTTGGCAGAAACATCAAAAGCCCAAAGCCAAGCAGTACCAGCTTCTCATCAAGTGCAAAACCTGTAAACTGCTTGAGAAAGGTATTGGCAACGAGTACGGCTGCCAACACACCTACGACACTGTAAAGCCTTTTCTGTTCGGGTGTCAGTGTTGGAACCTCCTGCGTCACATCTGCCACACTCTCACCTGACACACCGCGGGAGAGCAGATAGGGCATGATCAGCAGCATCAGCCCGACAACAGGAAGCATCATAAGCATCCATCCGCCAAAGGTCATAATCGGCAGGTTATGCTCTTCAAGAAAGCCCATCAAAATCAGGTTTGGCGGCGTACCGATAGGGGTCAATATGCCGCCGATACTCGCACCGTATGCCGTAGCAAGCAAAAAACGGACCTTCAACCGTACATTTTCACTCAAAAAGAGCGCAACAGGCATCAGCATCAGAGTAATGGTCGTATTGGAGAGAATAGAGCTCAGCAGTGCTGAAGTCACTGCCAGTGCATAGATGATCCCTGTTGCCGTCTTTGGGAAAAAGCTCAACAGCTTTGCGGAAAAATATTTGTGAAGCTCTGTTTTCTCAATAGCTATGGCAAGCATAAATCCGCCAAGGAAGAGGAAGATGATCGATTTTGAATAGTTTGCCGTTACTTCCGGTGTCGTAAGTATGCCAAATACGGGAAAGAGCAAAATAGGCAGCATTGAGACCACACCAAGCGGCAGCCCTTCATTGGTCCAAAGCGTTACCAAAAATGCAATAATCGCAATAACAACGGCATGCGGCATGGCAAAAAACGGTTGTGCCAACACAAAAAAGAGCAGCCCGATACCGATGCCTATGGCTATTTTTTTCATCTATTCCTCCCTGAATATACTATCAATATAGACTGCCTCAACCCCCTTTAAAAGTGGCTTAGCTGTTCGCAGCGCTTCCATAGTTGCCTTGTGGGGATGTCCTATGGCAATGGCATACCCGTTGCGTTTTGCCAGAGAAACCGCTTTTTTCAGCTGATTGTGAATATAGGATACAGAATGTACATTGTCAATGAAAATATCACGCGCCACATAGGCATCTCCAAATGCATGGGCGATCTTCTCTACTTTGCTGTCACTGATCGTACGGCTGTCAATAAAAGCAAACCCCTCCTTTTTCATTGCCTCATACAGCAGATACATCGCATGGTAATTGCGTGTAAAGACCGAGCCGGTGTGGTTGTTGATGTAGTGTGCTCTGGGGAAAAGCTTGCGCAGTTGACGTACACGTGCCTCTATGGCTTGTCGGCTTGCTGTTGTCATCAGCGTCTTGCTTTGGGTGTTGAATTTTGCATTGCCCGACTCAAGCGGCAGATGGATCATGTAGTGTACCGCACGGGTCGCAAGCTTTTCTGTATGTGGTGCCATGCTGTAGGGAGGGAATATGGAGGGGGTGACAGGAAAGCCGAGTGCGCCAATCGCATCAAGCTGTGCCTGGGTATGGACATCATCAATGATGATCACCAGTTTCGGCTTCTCTCCCCTGTATGCAAGCCTTACTTTTGGGTAAACCTTTTCTTTTGTCTCATGAACGGACGGTGAGGGGTGGTGTTGCGCCTCTTTTTTGACAACAGGCTTATGTTCTGTTATGTGTACAGGCTTTTTTACCGGTGTTGTGTTGACATGTTTTTGGGTATGCTGTTTGTGTGATATATCGCTGTATGCCGTTTGGGAGTGACCACATGTACCAAGACAGTAGCCTATGCCTACAAGCAACACGGCAACAAGAAGCAGCAGCACTATTTTAAGCAGTTTCTTCGGACGGTTGTTCTTTTTCTTTTTTTTACGCTTGGCAGGACTTCTTTTCTGTCCGGTACGTTTACGTTCGGAACTTTTGCCTTGAGGTAAAGATGATCTCTTTTTACGTGAAGTAGGTGCCATGATTTTCCACTTTGGTATAGTGGTACAATTATAGCCAAATTCCTATTACCTCTACGATAATCCTATATCCATTTAGCGAAACCGTATACCGCCCTTTTTCACCTCTCCTTTGTGTACGCGCTTCTTCTCCTCTTTGGCTGAACTATCATGCACAAACACCTCTTCAACACATACACTGCCACTTTCAAGGGATGTTTTGATACGGACATCAAAGGCTCGTTTCTCCGCATCAATCTTGTCTTCATAAAGACCAAAATCAGCAACACGGTCACCGAAACGATCATAAAATACAACCTGATAAATTGTCATCATCCCCTCATTTTTATCATTATCTCATATAAGCATATCAGATTTTTTTACATTCACATAGCGATATTCTATCATATTTTTAAATTAAAAGCTAAAAAGGAAAAGGGGAAAGGGAGAAAATAGTAATCTAAACTAATTCAAGATTTTTGACAAGTTGTGCTTAGATTTGTCGGTTTGGGTAAAGGAGCTTACGAACAGTAAGTGACTGCGCCCATCCTGCAAAGATGAGCGCAAATTGTCAAAAAGATTAATTAGTTTCTTGGTCTACGATTTTGTTGGCCTTAATCCACGGCATCATCGCACGCAGTCTCTCACCAGTCTTCTCAAGCTCGGTATCTTTAAGATTTCTTCTCTCCGCATTCATTCTCGGATAACCCGCCTGACCTTCAAGAACAAAATCTTTGGCAAATTTACCGTTTTGGATCTCTTTGAGGATCTCTCTCATCGCTTTTTTGGACTCCTCATTGATAACGCGTGGACCGCTGACCATGTCACCGTACTCTGCAGTATTGGAGATGGAGTATCTCATATCTGCGATACCGCCTTCGAAGATCAGATCAACGATCAGTTTCATTTCGTGCAGACACTCGAAGTATGCCATCTCAGCAGGGTAACCCGCCTCTGTCAATGTCTCGAATCCTGCCTGGATCAGTGCGCTGACACCGCCACAGAGAACAGCCTGCTCACCAAAGAGGTCCGTCTCTGTCTCATCTTTGAATGTCGTCTCGATGATACCTGTTCTACCACCGCCGATAGCTGAAGCGTAAGAGAGTGCAAGCGCTTTTGTTTTGCCGCTTGGGTCTTGGTCTACTGCGATCAGATCAGGGATACCGCCGCCTCTGACAAACTCTGAACGGACAGTGTGTCCCGGCGCCTTGGGTGCGACCATCATGACATTGATATCGGCTCTTGGCTGGATACGGCCGTAGTGGATGGCAAATCCATGACCGAATGCGATCGTAGCGCCCTCTTTGAGGTTTGGCTCGATCTGCGCTTCGTAGATCTCTTTCTGGTTCTCATCGGGAAGAAGGATCATGACCACATCACCCTTGGCAGAAGCTTCTTCTACAGTCAATACTTCAAAACCTTTGGCTTCCGCTTTCTTCCATGAGCTTCCGCCCTCTCTCAGACCGATCACGACATTGACCCCTGAATCTCTGAGGTTTTCAGCGTGCGCGTGTCCTTGAGATCCAAAACCGATCATCGCAACGGTTTTGCTTTTGATGATGCTAAGATCGCAATCTTTGTCGTAGTATACATTTAAATGTTCTGCCATCGTTTATCCTTGATGTGTAAAAATTTTCGCGATTATACCCAAATCTTGCTTATGCTTATGATTTTGGCATACTGTGATATTTAATCTATTATTTTATGATATACTTAAGGGCATTTCTAATAACCCCAGACGTTCATAATGGGTTTGGCAGATGTGAGATTTTGCAAGAGGCTTTCAAATCCTAGCCAAAGCTAAGATGATGGAAGCATCTTGTGCACCACAGGCATTTCCTTCGGTCAAAGATCGCGTCTGCAAAACCCACCCTTCGGGCAATGCCA
>JALVGO010000223.1 GCA_027029065.1 Sulfurovum sp. | reverse complement strand
AATTAGGAATTAGGAATTAGGAATTAGGAATTAGGAATTAGGAATTAGGAATTAGGAATTAGGAATTAGGAATTAGGAATTAGGAATTAGGAATTAGGAATTAGGAATTAGGAATTAGAACGGATTCTTAAGAATTTCTTTATCTGAAATGTGAAAAATTGCTACCTGATCTTGTAACCATTTTGTAATTCTTTTGTTTTATACTGCGATTAAAATAAAAGAAGGACATAATCATGAAAAAGATCATACTCTCACTGGTGACTATTTCAGCACTTTCCACGACAGGTGTACTCGCTGACAGCACAACAGATATTGCAGAGCTCAAGGCAATGATGCAGCAGATGAACAAGCGTCTTGTGAAACTTGAAGCAGAAAACAAACGCCTTAAAGCAGAGACAAAAAAACATATAAAAACACATACCTCAAGCAAGAAATCCCACAAACACTATACCTCTTCTAAACAGCAAGAGAAGGTTGCTGTATTGGAAGAGAAGGTAGAGATATTAGAGAAGCATACTGCAGTAAAATCCAAAGCACCGGTACTGAAGTTTTCAGGACAGCACTACCTTCACTATCAAAGTCTTGAAGATGCAAATGGTGATACAACCAACAAGTTCGGAGTCAGTAGAAACTACCTTCAGGTAAAAGCCTATTTTGCAGATCAGCCAAAAAGCTACATGAGAGTGACGCTTGATGCGAAACAAAATAGCAATTTTGACAAGGGGTCACTGGATGTAAGAGTGAAGTATGCGTTCCTTTATCTTGACAATATCCTTCCTGCAACAGGTGTAGAGATTGGTCTGGCACACACACCATGGCTTGACTATGAAGAGCACCACGGATGGTACTACCGTGCAATCGGTGAAACATTCCTTGAGCAGCACAATGGTGCGCATTTCCAAAACTCTTCTGACTATGGTATTAACTTCAAAACAAAAACAGAGTATTTTTCTTCTGAGCTGGGTGTGTATAACGGTGCGGGATACCACGGTGTAGAAGACGGTGAAGGTCTTAGAGGTGAATGGAGACTGACTGCACACCTGCTTGGTTCAGGGAAGAAACATGTTCACAAATCCGATACATACGCAGATGTTTCTTTCCTCGGAAGCTATGGTGCCAACGATGCTGGTGCAGGCAATGCAGATGGTGATTATGTATGGTATGGTGTACATGGTGTATACAATCAGCCAGCGTTCCTGCTCGCAGCATCTTACCTTAAAGCAGACAAAGCTGGAGAGAAAACACAGGGCGATGGTTGGTCAGTTAACGGTGAATTTAGACTCGGTACACTTTCTGAAAGCCTGAATGCCTGGAATTTCTTTGCAAGATATGATGACTATACACTCGATACTGATCTTGAAAAAGAATCGACATTTATCGGATTCTCCTACAAATATAACCAATATGTTGACTTTATTGCAAACTATCAGGAAGACAAACAGGATGGTGACAGCAAAAAGAAAAAATATCTTCTGACTACAGAGATTAATTGGTGAGTGCCTGAGAAAAGGTGAACTGCTTCACCTTTTCTCGGCACGAAACCGGAGCTGATATGCGAGGAACGAGCACCAGCGAAGGCTGGGAAACCGGAGCTGATGTGCCCCGTAACAGAATTGTAATACTTTTTCTCTATACTTCCTGCATATATTTACCATAAGGAAACAGATATGAACAATCTTTTCAAGATCATCTTTGGAGCGGTCTTCGCTGTGGCTGTTGCGTATTATGCCAACAGTATTGTGGGACATGCTGCACACGGCGGATTCCTGGTACTTGCGGCAGTTTTTGGTGCCTACATGGCAATGAACATCGGTGCAAACGATGTTGCCAACAATGTCGGGCCTGCCTATGGTGCCGGTGCGATCTCTATGACCGGAGTTATTGTCATTGCTGCGATCTTTGAAGCGATGGGTGCACTGGTTGCCGGTGGTGATGTAGTCGGTACCATTAAAAAAGGGATTATCGACCCTGCTGCCTTTGGTGGTGACCCGATGCTCTTTGTCTATGCCATGTCTGCTGCGCTTCTCTCTGCGGCACTCTGGCTTAACCTTGCAACATGGCTCAAAGCACCGGTTTCCACAACACACTCTATTGTCGGAGGTGTGCTTGGCGGAGGTATCGCAGCGGGCGGTTTTGCGATCGTTTCGTGGGGAACCATGGGTAAGATTGCGGCATCATGGGTGATCTCTCCGGTACTGGGAGGCGTGATTGCAGCGGCATTCCTTTACGTGATCAAGTCACAGATCCTCTACAAAGAAGACAAACTTTCAGCGGCTAAAAAAGTTGTACCGGTACTGGTTGCCATTATGACAGCAGCTTTCCTGACCTATTTGACACTTAAGGGACTGAAGCATATCTGGAAAGATCTGACAGAACTGCTTGGTTTCCTGCCACAGACAAAAAAACCGACTTTTGGTGTGGCACTTACCTTTGGACTTGTCGGGGGTGTTGTCAGCTTTTTTATGCTGAAACCGCGTATTGCCAAGAGGGTTTTACAAATGGAAAATACACGAGAAGCGCTCAATCTGCTCTTTACGGTACCATTGGTCTTTGCTGCAGCGATGCTCAGTTTCGCACACGGTGCAAACGATGTTGCCAACGCCGTTGGTCCACTGGCAGCTGTCAATGATGCTTTGATGAATATGACCATCTCCCACAAAGCAGCCATTCCTCTGTGGGTCATGGTGACAGGCGGTATCGGTATCTCTGTAGGATTAGCGCTCTTTGGACCAAGACTGATCAAAACAGTAGGTTCCGAGATCACGGAACTTGACCAGATGAGAGCCTTCTCCATTATGATGGCAGCAGCGATTACGGTGGTTATCGCTTCTCAGCTTGGGTTGCCTGTCTCTTCGACACACATTGCTGTGGGTGCTGTCTTTGGGGTAGGGTTCCTGCGAGAGTGGCTTGACAGCAAAAAGATGGATGAAAAGCAGCGTGAACTTCAAGCTGAGACTCAAAAGCTTGAGGCACTCAAAGAGGCGATGAATGATCCGGCATTGACCGATCCTGCCAAAAAGCTTGAAGCGATCGAAGCGCACAAAACCCAGAAAAAGAAGGTTAAGCGTATTAAAAAAGCACTCAGAGAGAACTATGTCAAGCGCGGTATGGTCAAAAAGATTGTTGCGGCCTGGGTCATTACTGTACCGGCTGCGGCTGCGCTCTCTGCTATTATCTTCTACATCATCAAAGGGGTTGCTGCGTAGGCAGTCCCCATAGGCGGCACACAGTTTTTGCCGTGCCTCTTGACTTATGCTATAATCTTTCCTATGCAACCACAATTAGAAATCGTACTGATCGAAGATGAAGAGGATATCCTCGAACTTTTGGAGTATCATCTTGCCAAAGCGGGGTATCTTGTCTCCGGGTTTCTCTCGACGGACAATGTAGAGCAGTTTCTCGAAGAGGAGTCACCGGCACTGATGATCGTTGACCGGAACCTTCCCGGTGTAGAGGGGAGCGAATTTGTCGCCTACCTGCGAAAAAAAGGGTATGACATTCCGGTGATTTTCCTTACAGCCAAAGAGAGTGATCAGGCACTCGATGAGGGGTATGAGCGTGGCGGAGATGACTATATGACAAAGCCGTTCCGCCCTGCTGAGCTGCTGCATCGTATCAAGGCACTTTTGAAACGTTCGGGCAAGCTTGCCGTAAACAGTACGATACGCCACAAGTCCATCATCCTTGATGCGGAACGTCAGGAGGTAAAGGTGGATGGTGCGCCTGTCGCATTGACCATGCTTGAGTTTAGGCTGTTGTCAACCTTTATGCAGCATATTGACAAGCCTTTGACACGTGATTTTCTGCGTGATGAGGTGTGGGGGAGTGAAGGTGAGGGGATCAATGACAATGCAGTTAATGTGGCGATCAACCGTCTGAAGAACAAAATCGACCCCAAAGGGGAGAAACATTACTTTGAGCCTGTGTGGGGCGTAGGGTACAAGTTCGGATAGATATGTCAATTTGACATATTTTACCCCTCTCTTTCCCAAAATCCGATACACTGCGTTTATGAAGAAACACGAAGCTCTTGAACACTATTTTGGACACAGCACATTCCGCCCGCTGCAAGAAGAGGTGATCGATGCCATCCTCGCCAAAGAGGATGTGTTGATGATTCTGCCCACAGGCGGAGGAAAATCGCTTTGCTATCAGTTGCCGACCCTGTTGATGGAGGGTGTGACGGTAGTGGTTTCGCCGCTGCTGGCACTGATGCATGATCAGGTTACAGCTCTCAAAGCAGGCGGTATCTCGGCAGCCATGCTCTCTTCGATGCAGGATATGGAGCAGACACGGCAGATAGAACAGGCACTGTACGATGGTAGCATAAAGCTGCTCTATGTCGCACCAGAACGTTTGACCAACCCCTATTTTATCAGTCTGCTGCACCGCCTTACGATCAACTTTTTTGTCATTGACGAGGCGCACTGTGTGAGTGAGTGGGGGCATGAGTTTCGGGAGAACTACCGCCGGCTTTCCCTGCTTAAAGTGGAGTTCCCGCAGGTACCTGTGGCGGCCTTTACCGCTACGGCAACCAAAGCGGTCGAGGCGGATATTGTCGCCAACCTTGGACTGCAAAACCCAAAACGGGTGCGTGGCGCACTTTTTCGCGAAAACCTGACCATACATGCTAAACACCGCATCAAAGACGGTAGAGAGCAGCTGTTGGCATTTTTGCAGCAGCATGAGGGAGAGTCGGGTATCATCTACACCCTTTCGCGCAAATCGACCGAAGCTGTGGCACACTTTCTGCAAACCAAAGGGATCGAGGCACGTGCCTACCATGCTGGGCTGAGTACCGAGGAGAAAAACAACACCTTCCGTGACTTTGTGGCGGACAGGGTACAGGTGGTGGTAGCCACCATTGCGTTTGGGATGGGCATAGACAAGAGCAATATCCGTTTTGTGGTGCACATGACCATGCCAAAGACGCTGGAGAACTATTACCAGGAGATAGGGCGTGCCGGAAGGGACGGGCTGGAAGCTGAGACACTGCTGCTTTTTTCTGCGGCGGATATCGTGCAGCAAAAAGCGTTCATTGAAGATCTTCCCGATACACCCTACCGTGAGCATGCTTTTGGAAAGCTTGACAGCATGGTACGTTTCGCCAACTCGGAGGGGTGTCGCCACCAGAGCATCGCTGCCTACTTTGACGACCGCATTGAGGCATGCGGTGACAAGTGTGACAACTGCATCATGCCTGAACAGGAGAGGGTTGACATCACGCAGGCGGCACGTATGATGCTCTCGGCGATCGTGCGTACCGGGCAGAAATTCGGTATCCACTATATTGTTGACATTTTACGCGGCAGCAAGGAACAGCGCATTTTGCAAAACGGGCACGACAGACTGAGTGTGTACGGTATCGGTACCGACTACACCAAGGCGCAGTGGCTGAGCATTGCAGACAAGCTGCTGGAGCTTGGAGCGGTACAGATAGGGGAGTTCAAGGTGTACGCTTTGACGCCTTTTGGGGTAGAGGTGCTCAAAGGTGCCCATGTCATAACCATGAAAAAAGAGCGTCTTGAGGTGCGCAAAAGTGTGCCAAAACGCAAAGTGACCTACTTTGATGACTATGATGTGGAGATGTATGACAAACTCAAAGCACTGAGAACCCAGATTGCATCGGAAAACGGCATCCCTCCCTACATTGTCTTCTCAGACAAAACCCTCAAAGACCTCAGTGCCAAAAAACCCTCCACCAAAGAGGAGATGCTTGAAGTACACGGCATTGGCGAGGTCAAATACGATCGGTACGGCGAAGCGTTTTTGGAAGTGTTGAGGGCAACAACACTTGACAATTCATATAATTAACAATATAATTAACAATATAAAGGAGTGAAGCTATGTATAAAACAGTTAAACCAACTACCTTTACATTGCCATTGCCGCTGCTGGATGAGTTGGATCACTTAGCAAAAAGTTTAGGCAAAAAGAAAACAGCTATTGTTACAGAAGCTTTGGAAATGTATATGGATATGAATGATCTAAAAGAGGCAGAAGCAAGGTTGGAAGAGCTGACAATTGAAGCGGACACATTTTTTGAAGAGTTAGGTGCATAAACGTTGTATTCATTGGCATTTAAAGCAAGTGTTAAAAAAGACTTTAAACATATTTCAAAAGCGGATATCGCTTTTATCAAAGAATCTCTTTATGTCTTTGCAGAACATTTTTGTGTCTCGTATGAACAGGAGTTGATGCGTACCGGAAAGATAAAAAAACTACAAGGGGAATCAACGGTACTTTACCGATTAAAGCTTCGTCGATACAGAGTGATTTACAAAAAAGAGAATGACATGCTGGTGATATTAGTGCTCTCTGTGAAATCACGGGAAGGTGCTTACAGAAAATGACAAAACAAAACAGACCCCTCTGCGGCATAGACGAAGCAGGCAGAGGGTGTATTGCAGGCTCGTTGGTGATGGCGGGGGTGGTGTTGACAGGGGAGGTTGACGGGTTGACGGACTCGAAGAAGCTTACGGAGAAACGGCGGGAAGTGCTCTATGATACGATTGTTGACAATGCGGTCTATCACATTGTCTCTTTTTCGGCGCAGCAAGTGGATGCGCTGGGGATTTCGGAGTGTCTGCGGCGTGGGTTGCAGTCCATACAGAAGCATATACCCGATGCCAAGTATCTCTTTGACGGCAACAGTACTTTTAGGGTTGACAACATTACAACTATGGTCAAGGCCGATGCGAAAGTAATGGAAGTCTCTGCGGCGAGTGTCTTGGCAAAGGTGACGCGCGACAGGGAGATCATCGCTTTGGCTAAAACCTATCCTGAGTATGGCTTCGAGAAGCACAAAGGATACGGCACCAAAGCTCATATCGAAGCACTGGTTAAACATGGCAGATGCCCCATCCACCGCCGAACATTTCGTGTAAAAGGGGTGGATGAACCAACCTTGTTTTAAAAAGGTGTATGGGGTGAGTGTAGGGTGCGATGTTTCGCACCTTTGAAGCATGTGTCGATAGTCGCGGTTATTTTCGATAAACGGTTTGGAGGTGCGTGAATACGCACTCTACGCGTGTTTTATGGATATCTTATAGGTAATGTTTACCCGTAAATTTTGGAAAGATGCTCCATCTTTCTGCCCATATTGAGCAGTGCCATGTCGGCAAGTACCAGTGCCATCATCGCTTCGGTAACAACGGCACCGCGGATGGCAACACAGGGGTCGTGTCTGCCTTTGAGGTTGCACTTGACAGGTTCGTTATCAACCGTTACGGTATCCTGCTCCTGAAAGATAGACGGTGTTGGCTTGAAGTGGGTCTTGACAATGATGGTGTCACCGTTGCTGATACCCCCAAGGATACCGCCTGCATGGTTGCTGGCAAACCCCTCTGGGGTAATAGGGTCGTTGTTTTGGCTTCCTTTGAGGTGGGTACTGGCGATCCCGTCTCCGATCTCGACCGCTTTGGCGGCATTGATACCCATCATGGCATCGGCAAGCAGGGCATCGAGCTTGTAATAGAGCGGTTCACCAAGTCCGGCAGGTACACCCGTAGCGGTAGTGAGCACCACGCCGCCGACTGAGTCGTGAGCCTCTTTTGCCGCAAGCACCGCAGCCTCCTGTGCTGCCTCTTTCTGCGGATCAAGCGCACAGAGTCTGGAGGTTTTGGCATGGTCAAAATCGATTGTATCAGCTTTAATGCCGTCCACTTCACACAGACCGCTTTGAATGGCAATGCCCATCTCTTTGAGTATCAGTTTGGCAACGGCACCGCCTGCAACCCGTGCAGCGGTCTCTCTGGCAGAACTTCGCCCGCCGCCGCGATAGTCACGCAGTCCGTACTTGTGAAAGTAGGTAAAGTCTGCATGTCCGGGACGGAAGAGGTTTTTGACATTTTCATAGTCTTTGCTCTTTTGGTTGGTGTTGAAGATCACCATGGCAATGGGGGTACCGGTACTTACCCCCTCAAAGATACCGGAGAGTATCTCGACCCTGTCTGGTTCTTTGCGTCCGGTCTCAAGTTTGCTTTTGCCGGGTTTGCGGCGGTCGAGTTCGGACTGGATGAAACTTTCATCTATCTTCAATCCGGCAGGAACACCGTCAAGGATGCAGCCGATCGCTTTGCCGTGTGATTCGCCAAAGGTGGTCAGGGTGAGTCGTTTGCCAAAAGTGTTCATCGTTTGAGTGCCTCCAGTGCGATCTGTGCAGCTTTCTGCTGCGCCTCTTTTTTGCTTTTGCCTTTGGCGGATGCAATGGTCTCTCCGTTGAGTTTGACAGCGATCTCGAACTCTTTTTTGTGGTCTGGTCCGGAGCTTCCCAGAAGCTCATACTGCGGCGTGACACCGTGCGTTGCCTGTGTCAACTCCTGCAATGCTGTTTTGTAGTCTTTTGAAAGGGTGTCAAGGTCGATCTTGGGGTGTTCCGCCTCAAGAAGTGCGATGGCGATCTCTTTGGCTTTTTCAAGTCCTGCCTCCAGATAGACTGCGCCGATGATCGCCTCAAAAGCGTTGGAGAGTAGAGAGGGTTTGTTTCTGCCGTTGTTGTTCTCTTCGGCAGGTGAAAGGTAGATATACTCTCCCAGGTTGATCGCTTTGGCAAGCAGGGTAAAGCCGCTTTCGTTGACCAGTGAAGCCCTGATCTTGGAGAGTACCCCTTCATTGGAGTTTGGAAATTTCATAAAGAGGTATTCGCCGACGATCAGGTCGAGTACCGCATCGCCGAGAAATTCAAGCCGCTCATTATTGTAAGGCTTTTTATAGCTTTTGTGGGTCAAAGCCTCAATAATCAACTGCTTGTCTTTGAAAGTATAGTTCAGACGTTTTTCAAGCTGTGTATAGTCTGTCATGATTCCTCCTGTTGTAAGCTTTTTTGTATGCGTTCCGCCTCGTTTCTGGCAAGTTCGTCACACCGTTCGTTTTGCGGGTGTCCGTCGTGCCCCCTTACCCATGTACCGTGGACGGTATGGGGTTTGGCGACTTCGAGGTACTCTTGCCAGAGGTCAACGTTTTTGACCCTTTTGAACTCTTTTTTTACCCATCCGTCAAGCCATTCGTTGATCGCCTTGACCACGTAGGAGCTGTCGGAGACCACCTCGACATTGCAGGGTTCTTTGAGGAGCTTGAGCCCTTCGATGACCCCGCGCAGTTCCATACGGTTGTTGGTGGTATGGGCTTCTCCGCCAAAATACTCTTTCGTGTGCCCGTTGTATGCCAATATGCCGCCATACCCGCCTGGTCCGGGGTTGCCAAGGCTGGATCCGTCAGAGTAGAGAGTAACCTGTTTGCGTGCTTGCTTTTGCAATCTGTTCCTCGACTTCTACAGAGTTGATCGCCATGCAGTTCGGACAGCGCCGAAAAGAGACAGGAAAACTCTGTTTGCATTTTTTACACAGATAGGAGAATCGAAGCTCCGCATCTTCAAACCCGTTCTCTCTTGCTTTTGCGATCAGGTCGAGCGAGAAGATGCCGCTTTGTGCCATGGGTTTTTGCAAATACCCCTTGGCGTAGTAGAGCGTACTTAGCTGTGTATTGGTCGAGATTATATCCAAATCGAGTTGTGAATTGGGTAAGAACCAGAGGATATCGAGAATCTCTTTGAGGCGTGTGGGATCGATATGTTCCCATGCAATGCGTGTGTCAAGTTTGAGCATGGCAGAGATGATCTGGCGGTAGAGTGAAGGCTCATCCTTCAGCAGGGTCTGCAGCTTTTGCAGTTTGGTTTCGGTAGGAAGCTGTTTGTCGGAAGTCAGCTGTGCAAATTCGAGGAATTTTTTGAGTTTCCATGTATCTTCATCGAGAAGTTCGAGCGGTTCAATGATCTCTTTGGCTTTGTCATACTGCTGCATGGTCTCATAGACGATCCCAAGTTCATACAGCACTTTTTTATTGCGGGGTTTTTTTCTGAGTATCTCGACATAGATGCTTCGTGCACGCTCCAGAAATCCGGCATGAAGGTAGGTTGTACCAAGCCGCTCCATCAGTTCGGTTTTTGCCAGTTCGTTATCGCTGTTTTTGATGAGATAGAGATAGATGCTGATCGCTTTGTGGTATTCACCTGAATTTTCAAACGCTTTTGCAAGCAGGGTAAGCGGTTTGAACATGTGTGCTTCAAAAGGCATCTCCTCTGTATCGAGTGCACATTCGGAACTGTCAAATTTGTCAAGAAAACGCAAAAGGTTCCCTGCCTCTTTCTGCTGTTTGTAAAGTCCCCATCCATAGGTTGCCAGCGCGATGATCAGACTGATGGTGATGATCAGCAAAATACTGAAGAGAGGATCGTTGTATGCGGGGAGAATGTGTTCCATCAAGAGTGCCTTTGGCACAGAGAAGAGTGAAGAGTGAAGAGTGAATAGTGTAGGTATGCATTGCTTTGCAATGCTTTGATTGAAAATAGTTGTTTTATTGAGTTTTGCATAAATTTATATAGTGTTATCATTCCTAATTCCTAATTCCTAATTCTACTGTCGATTATACCAAATTGGATATAATGCGGTCATGATAGACAATGCCTCTATAGAATCTCTAAAAAATAGCATCGATATTGTGGATGTGGTCGGTAACTATGTTGAGCTTAAAAAAGCGGGAGCGAACTACAAAGCCAACTGCCCTTTCCACGGGGAGAAGACCCCCTCTTTCGTGGTCAGCCCCTCCAAGCAGATCTACCACTGTTTTGGGTGCGGTGTCGGCGGGGATGCCATCAAGTTCGTGATGGAGCTTGAAAAGCTTAGCTACCCCGAAGCGATCGAGAAGCTGGCATCGATGTTCAACTTTTCGCTCAACTATACCAAAGGCAGTTCGGACTACTCCGATGCCAAGCGGGTGCTTGAAGCTGTGCAGCGGTGGTATGTTAAAAACCTCGAACAGCACGATACGGCAAAATCCTATCTGAAAGAGCGGGGTATTTCTCAAAATTCCATTGAGCGTTTCGGGATCGGCTATGTACCTGACGGCCGTTCGGTGATGCGCTTTCTTGACAGCACCTCTCTGCCAAGACCGCAGGCGGTCGAAGCGGGTATTTTGGCACAGGGTGAAGATGGCGGCTATTATGCCCGCCTTGTCGAGCGTATCACCTTTCCCATCTATTCGCCAAACGGTGCAGCAGTCGGTTTCGGGGGGCGTACCATTACCAACCACCCGGCAAAATATATCAACTCTCCGCAGACAAAGCTTTTCAACAAGTCGCGGCTGCTGTATGGCTACCATCTTGCCAAAGAGAGTATCTACAAACACAAAAAGCTTATTGTCTGTGAGGGGTATCTTGATGTGGTGATGTTCCATCAGGCAGGCTTTAAAGAAGCGGTGGCGACACTCGGAACGGCATTGACAAGCGAACACCTTCCACTCTTGCGCAAGGGTGATCCCAAGATCATCTTGGCGTATGACGGAGACAAGGCGGGGGTGGCTGCTGCACTTAAAGCGGCACAGATGCTTGCCCATGCCAATTTTGACGGCGGTGTCGTGCTTTTCCCTGACGGGCAGGACCCTGCCGATCTGATCGCCAAAGGGGAGAGCGAAAAGGTTGCTGCTTTGCTGCGGGATGCCAAGCCGCTCATTCCGTTTGTGCTGGAGAAGATCGTCGAAGGGTACGATCTGCATGATCCACGTGCCAAAGAGGCAGCATTTGGTACATTGAAACAGTTTCTTGCAGGGCTTGGCCAGATCATCAAAGATGCCTACATTCCTATGGCGGCAACCCTGCTTGGGGTTTCGCCTGTGATGTTTGGAAGCCAGAGCAGACCGGAGCGTGCCCGGGAGAACTTTTCCCAGCCCAAAGATGACGTTGCACAGCTGAGTATTCTCAAAACCCTGCTGGAGAGACCAGAACTGATCGATTCGGTGCTTGATGTGGTTGATGCGAAAATGTTTGGGGGGTATGCTTCTTTGTTTACCGCGTTGATCAACGATGAGAAGGAGCATCCTCATCTGATGGGTATTGCGGTGGATGAGAGCTTGAAAGTGATGAGTGAAAAAGAGCTTCAGGAGGTGTTGCGCAACTTCCTGATAAAGCACTACGATACACGTCTGCGGCAGATTGTAGCGGACAACAGTATGCCTTTTAGCCAAAAAAGTTTTCTCATACGCAAGATCAAAACCGATATTATCCCGCGCCTTAAACGCGGGGAGCTGGTCTCTTTTGAGGTGTAAGGGTGATAGGATTTTACAGATAGGGATATTTTAGAGAGTTTGTGGTAGAATTTCCTCCACAAAAACTACTGTGGGCCCTTAGCTCAGCTGGGAGAGCGCTTCGCTGGCAGCGAAGAGGTCGTCGGTTCGATCCCGATAGGGTCCACCATTCTGCTAACTTCAAAAATACAACTTTTTACAAAAATCAAACAACCTTTTATCAATAGTAACAAGGATATTGCAAGAGTAATCTGTTACTATAAATTATACACAAATGAAAAGGATGGCTATGCTTAAGAAGTTGTTATATATTGGGTTGTTTTTTGCGGCAATGGCATACTCTGAGGAAATAAAAGAAGTAACAAAAATGAAAGAAGCATGCAGCAGAGAGATGAAGGGAGCTTGCTATGAACTCGGAATGCTTTATGAACAAGGTCTCAGGGTTGAACAAAATATAACAACGTCTATGAAATATTATGATAAAGCGTGCAGACTTGGATACGAAAAAGCATGTCAAAGTCTTGATAGATTACAATCAAACAATGCCATAAAGTGATTCTATGAAAAAGGTTTTTATATTAACCATTTCGGTATTGATATCGGTATTGCATGCTGAAACCCGAATTATGCCGCTGGGGGATTCTCTTACCTATGACGATGCATACAACCCCAAGCCCGATAGATTGAAAGCATCCTACAGAAGTTTTTTGTGGTATAAGCTTCAAAATGCCGGTTATTCAGTTGATTTTGTCGGATCTCTTAAAACCGGTTGGGACTTACGACCGCCATTTGACGGGGACAATGAAGGTCACCCCGGTTGGGATACATATGATATTGCCGGACATGTCTATAACTTTTTGAAGGCAAACCCCGCTGATATTGTTTTGTTAATGGCAGGTGCAAATGACTGGGATACGAAAGTAGATGGTATCAATAGTACGTTAAACGAGATCGATCGGTACGAAAGAAACTATCATCATCCTGTCAAAGTGATTCTTGCACGTATTCCGAACAGGCAACACCATTCAGAAGAATGGATGAGTACTTTCAATAAAAACCTGCAAACTTTGGTGAATAGACGTATAGCAAACGGAGATGATATTTATGTTGTCGATATGGAATATGGTGCAGGGATTGATTATTCACATGACTTTCAAGATCGCACACATCTTAATGATAATGGATATGAAAAACTTGCAAACGTATGGTATGATGCGCTCAAGAAGTTCGTGCATCCGTCAAATGATATAATCGATCTCTATATAAGTGGGGTACTCCCCTCAATAGCAAAAAAATATATTCGTGTCCAAGATGATATGATTGATCTCTATATGAACGTTATCCTTCCTTCAATAGCAAAGGAATCCAATAAAACACAGTAGATTTTTGAAAATGCTATGATCTGGGTATGGTTAAACAGATGAAGCTGAAATGGTTCAATGGGGAGTGTCAAAATGTCGTTGGTGACCCCTAGGAGACTCGAACTCCTGTGGCATGGATGAAAACCATGAATCCTAACCGCTAGATGAAGGGGCCGACAAACAGTTGTAAGACAAGAGATAAATGGTGACCCCTAGGAGACTCGAACTCCTGTGGCATGGATGAAAACCATGAATCCTAACCGCTAGATGAAGGGGCCATTTACGACTTGTGGACGGAATTATATAAACACGATGCTTAAATAACTCTTAAAGTCTGCTATAATTTGCAGAAAAAAGGATATTTTATGGCAAGAGGGATAATAACGGCGGTACTGTTTGGTATGTTGCTGATCATCGGATGCGGGAAAGCACCGGAGATGAAACAGAAAAGTGCATTTATTGTCTTGAAAACACCGGCAATGCGCTATGCTGATCAGGGGTTTGTCTATGTGGGATCTGATGAGGTCAAAGCGGAGATATATGGCAGCGGAGAGGCACTGTTGCGACTTACCATCGGCAAATCGCATATCTGTACAGGAACGTTCTCCTGTCTTGAAAGGAAGGTATTTAACCGACGTGTGCTTGCTACAGACTATCCGGCAGATACGTTGGAGCGGATATTTAGGGGCAAACCGCTCTTTGATGGGCAAGGTGTGACAGAAAAACGTAACGGCTTTACACAAACACTTTTCAAGCCGGGGAAATACGATATTCTCTACTGCGTTTTAAAGAACGAGACCGTTTTTCATGATACAATCAATCATATTGTGATCAAGATCAAAACACTACGAGGTTAACATGAAGTTTGTCGGAGCGCATGTCAGTGCGAGCGGCGGTGTGGAGAATGCACCGCTCAATGCCATGAAGATCGGGGCGAAAGCGTTTGCCCTTTTTACCAAAAACCAGCGGCAGTGGGTCGCCAAACCGCTGACAGAGGACTCCATAGAGGCATTTAAAGACAACCTTGCCAAAAGCGGCATCCTTCCCAGACATGTACTGCCGCATGACAGCTATCTGATCAATCTCGGGCACCCGGAAGCAGACAAACTTGAAAAATCAAGAGCTTCATTTATCGAAGAGCTCAAACGCTGTGAACAGCTTGGTTTGGACAAGCTCAACTTTCACCCCGGCTCCCACCTTGTCAAGATCCCCAAGCGAGACCCGCAGTATGAAGAGAAGCTGATGGAAGCGGAGTTGCACTGTCTGGATGTGATCGCCGAGTCGATGAACTTTGCCATAGAGGCAACCAAAGGCTCAAATGTCAAACTGGTTATTGAAAATACCGCAGGGCAGGGGAGCAACCTCGGCTACAGATTCGAACACCTTGCCCATCTTATTGAGAAGGTGGAAGAGAAAAGCCGTGTGGGTGTCTGTCTGGATACCTGCCACACCTTTACTGCCGGCTATGATATGCGTACCCGTGAAGCGTACGAGGAGACGATGGATGCATTCGGTCGCATTGTGGGCTTTGAATATCTAAGCGGTATGCACATCAATGACTCCAAACCGCCACTGGGATCGCGTGTGGACAGACACCAGTCGCTTGGAGTCGGTGAGATCGGATGGGATGCGTTCAGGTTTATTATGAATGATCCGAGGATGGATGATATCCCTCTGGTGCTTGAGACGATCAATGAGGAGATATGGGCAGAAGAGATCGAAGCACTCTATGCGCTGACTGAGGCGTAGTGCTCTCTCTGGGTTTGTTTGAATCTCTTGCGGGAGATTTGTACAAGTTCAGGCTTGAAAAAGATACAAAGGAAGAACAATGAAAAGGATAGTACAGGCGATTGCACTCAGTGCGGCAGCGGCAACAGCGGTAACGGCAGGGGCATACAAGATCCCTGAACAGTCACTTAATTCTATGGCACTTGGGGCGGCGTATGTCGCACACACAAGCGGCGCCGATACGGCATACTACAACCCCGCCAACATGGCGTTCATGGATGACAAGCAGTATATTGAGGGGGGAGTGACTCTCGCGCACCTTCCTGAAAACAGATATACCCTGGCTACACCTTTCTCCGGACACTCCGAAGAGGAGAATATTCTGATCCCAAATCTGCACTATGTCGCCAATGCGATCGGTGACTTCAGATGGGGGGTGAGTCTGACTGCTCCCGGCGGCTTGACAAAAAGATGGAATACACCGTTCCAGAAAGCTTCAGCGGAAGAGTTTACACTGAAGATACTTGAGCTTAGTCCGAGTTTCTCCTATAAAGTTGCTGAAAACTTCAGTGTGGGCGGCGGTCTGCGTGTGGTCTACAGTGAAGGGGTTGTACGCAGCAATGCGGCAGATATCTATGCGGCAGGATTTGCGCCTGCACCATTTGCCAGAGATATGGAAGGTGATACGGTCGAGTTTGGATACAACCTTGCACTCAGCTACAGACCGACAGAAGATATTGCCATTGCGGCAACATACCGTTCAAAAGTCGATCTGGATGAAGAGGGAACAGCAACACTGAGCGGCATAGGGGCACCCTACAAAGGAGATGCAAGTGTTTCTGTACCGCTTCCTGCGGCACTCAATATTGCTGTATCGAAAACATGGAACAAAACATTTACTCTTGAGCTGAACTATGAACGTACCTACTGGTCTGCGTATGATACGCTTGATTTCAACTATGGTTCAAATGTCGGCTTCTATGCGCCGGTATTTGATGCGCCGGTTCCGAAAAACTGGGAGGATACCAATACCTTTAGAGTAGGTGCCACTATGGAACTTGGCAAAACCACGGTTATGATGGGGTTTGCACTGGATGAAACACCGGTACCCAAAAACCATGTAGGGTTTGAATTGCCTGACAGTGATGCGAAGATCTTTACGATGGGATTCCGTTATCAGCAGACAGAGAACCTCAGCTGGGGTCTCTCTTTCCTCTATGATGACAAAGAGCCGTTCTCTCTTGCCAAAGGAGAGTACTTTAACCCGCAATCGGTGCTTTACCAAGGCGGGAGCTTTAGCGGAGGCGGAGCCTATTTGACAACAGTAGGGCTTGCATACGAGTTCTAAGATGGATTTTCCTTTTGCTACTTTTTATGACATTGTGCGTACCCATGCCCGCAAACGCGGGCGGAAAGTTGCGCTCTTTGCAGATGAGGAGAAGATACGCTACCGGGATATCCTTGAAAAATCGGATACACTTGCAGCATTCCTCTCGCAACAGGGGATAGGAAAAGGTGACCGTGTAGCACTTTTCCTTCGCAACTCACCGGAGTTTGTCTATGCGATCTTCGCTATTTCAAAACTTAGTGCGGTTATCGTTCCTGTCAATACATTTCTGAAAGAGGATGAACTCAGTTACATTCTCGAAGACAGCGGTAGCAAGTTTCTGATCGCTTCAGCGGTCCATCAGAAAGTTGTCAATGCTTCAGCAGCGGGCAGACTGTGTGAAGGAATACTCTGGGAGGGGGAGATGTCTGCCCCCAAAGCGCAGGAAACCAGTTTTGAAACAGTGTGGCGCGGCAGATATGAACCTGCTTTGGCTGTAGAAGGTGCATTGGATGATACCGCTGTGATCATCTATACTTCAGGAACAACGGGCAAACCCAAAGGGGCAATGCTTAGCAACCGAAATGTCCTTTCCAATGCCGATGCGGGAAGAGAAGCGGTACAGGTGACCGCCCGTGACAGGGCGATTATCTTTTTGCCGATGTTTCACTCTTTTACGTTCTCTATCGGGGTGATCCTGCCGCTGTATGTCGGAGGCAGCATCGTGATTATCCGCTCTATTCAACCGTTCTCCAATATTTTCAAACAGACTCTGCTCAAAAGGGTGACGATCTTCTTTGGCATACCGGATGTCTATAATGCCTTGGCAAAAGCGAAGCTGCCGTGGTACTTTATGTGGTTTAACCGTATCCGTGTATTTATTTCGGGTGCTGCGGCACTGCAGCCAAAGACACTTGATGCGATGGCGAAAAAATTCAGAAGAGCGACACTGCTTGAGGGGTATGGCCTGAGTGAAGCCAGCCCGGCGGTCAGTATCAATACTGTCAAACAGCAGAAAGCCGGTTCTGTAGGTACGGCACTGCCCGGCTATGAGATCAAAATTGTCAATGAAGAGATGGAGGAGCTTCCCCGAGGGGAGATCGGAGATATTATCACCCGTGGTGAGAATGTGATGCAGGGGTATCTGGGGCGTCCGGATGCAACAGCAGAAACGATCGTGAACGGATGGCTTTTGACAGGGGATATGGGTTTTATGGATGAAGATGGATTCCTCTTTATTGTAGACAGAAAAAAGGATCTTATTATCTCTAAGGGGATCAATATCTATCCCCGGGAGATCGAGGAGATCATTGACAAATTCCCAGGGGTGAAAGCTTCGGCGGTTGTCGGTATTTTTGATGAAAAGAGCGGAGAGATCCCCGTAGCATATATTGAGCTTGAAGAGGATGCAGAGCATCTTGATGAGACTGGATTGAAAAAGCATATGCGGGAATATCTTGCCAACTACAAGCAGCCCAAACAGATCCATGTAATAGAGGCGCTCCCCAAAAATGCAACAGGAAAAGTGCTTAAACGGGAACTCAAGGCACAGCTTGCCAGGGCGGAGGTGGCCGATCAAAGCACTGACTAATGCCAGAGTGATCATCGATGGAACAATACATGACAACCTGACCATCCTGTTTGACAAAACCATAGTGGCGGTTGACACCGGTGTCAATCTCTCCGGATGCGAGATCATCGATGCCAAAGGGGCATATGTCAGTGCCGGGTTTATTGACCTGCATATCCATGGCAGCGGTGGCGCGGATGTAATGGATGGCACACCTGAGGCACTGGAGACTATCTCCCGTACACTGCTTCAGACAGGTACGACCGCCTTTCTTGCCACAACGATGACGATGGCACAGGAGATGATTGACAATGCGGTTGATAATATCAGGGAGCATCGTGGATCACTCCGTGGTGCACAGATTGTAGGCGTACATCTGGAAGGTCCTTTTATCAACCCCAAAAAGAAGGGGGCGCAGGATGCGCATTTTGTGCAGGAGCCGGACTATGCGGCCATTGAAAAGCATATGGATATTATAAAGATGATCACGCTTGCTCCTGAGATGAAGGGAGCGGAACGCTTTATAAAAAAAATACGTGAATCTTATGCGGATGTGGTGCTCAGCATCGGGCATTCCGAAGCGGATTACACTACGGCAAGCAGAAGTTTTGACTGGGGGGTGTCTCATGCAACCCATCTTTTCAATGCGATGCCGCCGCTGCATCACCGAAGCCCCGGTATTGTGGGTGCGGTATTTGTACATGAAGAGGTCACCTGTGATGTGATCGCCGATCTGGTGCACCTGCATCCGGCAACCCTCAAGAGTGTCTGGCAGCAAAAGGGTGAGAAGATGATACTCATCACCGATGCCATGCGGGCAGGCTGTATGAAAAACGGGGAGTATGACCTTGGCGGACAGCGCGTCTTTGTAGAAAACGGCAAGGCAACCCTTGAAAACGGTACCCTTGCAGGCAGTGTACTGAAGATGAACGAAGCGGTAGCCAACATGGTTCGGCATGTCGGTATGACCTTGCCTCAGGCGGTTGCATCGGTGACGCAGATACCGGCACAAAAGCTGAAGCTGAACAAAGGCAGGCTGGCTGCGGGGTATGATGCGGACATGGTGATCTTTGATGAGGATTTCAGTATCATAACAGCGATTGTTGCCGGCAAGGTACAATACCAAAGGAGTGAATGATGTTCGGTCTGTTCAAGCGTAAACAAAGAGAGATCTATGCCCCGGTTGACGGGCAGGTAGTTGATATCACAGAAGTGGATGATGAGGTATTTGCCAATAAGATGGTAGGTGACGGTGTGGCGGTCAAGCCGGCAGGTGAGATATTCTGTGCGCCTGTGTCGGGAGTGATCAGCAAGATTTTTGCCACCAACCATGCCTACAGTATCAAAAGCGACAAAGATCTTGAGGTGATGGTACATATCGGTCTGGAGACTGTCGTGTTGCAGGGGAAGGGATTTGAACGGATAGCCAAAGAGGGGGCAAGGGTAGAAGCAGGTGATCCTGTGATCAAAGCCGATCTTGCCTACCTTTCGGAACATGCAAAAAGTACGACTACACCGATTGTTGTGACAGAAGGCAGTGATGTCAGAGAGATTGAAAAAAAACTGCGTATTGTCAAACAGGGTGATATGATAATGGAGGTACAGTAATGCCACAGTCCAATCCGGATATTCCTATGTATATTATCTATGCGGTGATTCTTGTTGCAACGATTGTTATTTTGAAGATGCCGAAGAAGAAGTGAAATATTTGGCGGTAATAGTATGTTAATGCTTCTTGGATATACTGGAAAGTATGATGCAGATACTACTACTTGAAGATGACAAAATCCTATGTGCAAGCCTCAAAGAGTACCTTGAGAGTGAAGGGTACAGTGTCGATACGGCACACAGGGGAACAGAGGTGTTCGATCTGACATTTTCAAAACGCTATGATCTCTATATCCTGGATGTCAACGTACCGAGTACGAACGGCTTTGATGTGCTCTCGGCACTAAAAGAGGCAGGTGACGAAACCCCCGCAATCTACATTACAGCACTCACAGACATCAACTCCATCTCCAAAGGCTTCCGTATCGGTGCGGAGGATTACATTAAAAAGCCGTTCGATCCTGAAGAGCTGGTGATCCGCATCAAGAGCAAATATGAAAGACCCGACCGAATGATAGAGCTGCAGGGACTTACATATGACCCATTGAACAGAACCATTCAAAAAGAGGGAGAGATCATCGCCCTTGGTGAAGTACAGGCAAATCTCTTTCACACACTTGTTATGCGAAGCAATACTGTAGTAGACAGCTATACGCTGATGGATTTTCTCGAACAGCCCAACGCCAATGCGCTGAGGGTCAACCTTGCAAAACTCAAAAGCAAACTGGGTATAGAGATCAAAAATGTCCGCGGACAGGGGTATATGATTGAAAACCTATGAAGCGGAGTCTCTGGCGAAGAGCTTTTTGATCTTTTTTCTGCTGCTTGAAGTGCTGCTGGCGATCAATACATGGTATGAATACGGTGTACAGAAGACGGCACTTGAGGAGAAGATAAAGGATCGTATGCGGCTTTGTGCCTACACGATTGAGTGTGAAGGGATGCAGACAGATTTCGTGGATCGGAGCAAAGGAAAAGAGGAGAACCTCCTCTACCGTAACGGAGGGAGTCTCTACAGCTATTTTACCGTCCCCAAAGCAGAAAAGCACCTCATGAAAGTGATCTATCCGAAACAGCGTTACGAGGCAGCAGTAGAAAAGCTGAAAAACGAGCTTGTACACAAGATGCTGCTCTATACACTCTTTTCTGCAGCAGTCTCTTTTCTTTTTGCACTCTATGCGCTGATGCCGCTTCGCAGGGCACTCCGGCTGAATGAAGAGTTTGTCAAAGATATCCTCCATGACTTCAATACCCCGTTAAGTTCCATGAAGATCAACCTGAAACTTTTTAGAAGGGAAGTTGGGGAGAGTGCCAAGATCACAAGGCTGGAGAACAACATCGAAACAATGCTCTCTTTGCAGGAGAATCTGCAAACGTTTCTCAAGGGGATGCAGACGCAGACAGAGGTGTTTGATATTGCCTCTTTGATTTATGAGAGAATTCCCTACTTTGAAGTACTCTACCCCGATATCATTTACCATACCGAGCTTTCACCCCTCAAGGTACAGGCAAACAGGGATGCTTTTGTCCGGATTGTGGACAACCTCCTAAGTAATGCCGGAAAATACAACAAACCCGATGGGCAGGTGCTGGTAACAATGGAAGGGACACTTCTGAAGATAGAAGATACCGGAAAAGGCATCGCTCACCCGGAAAAGGTTTTTGGACGTTACTACAAAGAGCAGGAGAGAGGGATCGGTATTGGACTGCATATTGTCAAAAAGCTGTGTGATGAGATGCGTATAGCTGTAGAGATCAGCAGCAGACAGGGAGAGGGGACGACCTTCTCTCTTGATCTCTCACGGGTTATTGTGTAGCGTTCTGTGCTTTGAGCAGTTGCATAATGCGCCGTTTGAAACGGGGATCATGATTCTCTTCATAGGCAGCGATGAGTGTTTCAAGCGAGCCTTCCTGAAGCAGTTTCTCCTGCTGCAGGGTACCCAGACGGTGTTGCAAAATCGTATACTGCGCAGGTGTCAGCTCCGCTCTGCTTTGGGGTGAATTGAGGTAGTTCCCCAGTTCATACATCGAAGCGCGGTAACGGTAGTAGTGGTACGGTGTCTGATCGGTATCCGGATACTCTACCTGTAAAGAGGGTGCTTCATCCAAAGAGATATGCAGCTTTTTGGCAATACGCCCGATCTCTTTTTGTTTTGCTTCAGCATCTGCCCTTTGGCTGTAGTACCGCAGATAGGGTTCTATCAACTGTTTGGGCAGACTGTCGCGGATGCCTGAAAGTATATCGCTTTGGTAGTTTCGTATGGCATCTTCATAGCGTGTTTTGAGTTTTGCGTAGTCGGTAATGTCGATGAGGTATGTCTTAACCCCTTTGTAGCGCCGTGGACCGCTATGGATGACATACCCTTTGGCTTGCGGGTCTTTAAGAGGTACATATCCGTACTGTGCAAGTTTTTTAAAGAGGCGGTGGCTGCTTGTCTTGAATCGGATAGGGGCTTTTGAAGGCGAAAAAAAGCGGTAGAGTTCATAGGTGTTCCCTCGATGCAAAAGCACACCAAGGTCATGCCGTTTTTTGTGTGTCAGCAGCAGATAGGGTTTTTTGTTTGCAAACGGCGAAAGATGTTCCCGCGAGAAATAGGCTCTGTTATGCTTGACAAAACGGCTCTGCTCTACAGTGGTTACTCTGTCTATCTCATCCGTTAGGAACAGCCGGTTGATGCTGCATCCATGTAAAAGTAGCAATAGTACAAAAAGAAGTGCTTTTTTCAAATAGTAACTCCATTCATAACCGGGTTTTGGACAGGATTGATCTTGATTATAGTATACATAAGTTTAGATTTAGAGAATATAAAGGAATATAGCGCAAACATAACTTCGGGTTTTGAATTTGCCAATGGAGAGAAGGAAGGAGTAGTATGGTACCCAAAACCCGAAGCCGATGCAGTATTATCTTTTTTCACCTCCTGGCTGGCTGGTTTCATTGCTGTCATACTGGGGAAAAGTCGTAGATATATCCTCTTCTTCCTGACTCTGAAGCATCTCAAGCATGATATGTGTTACTGTAAACTGATGCTTGACCTCGGTATTGGAGGCAAGAGCCATTGTGTGTACCGAGAAGATAAGAAGTAAGATCATATATCGTGTCATTGTCGCCCTTTGCAGCATGAAACCATGCCTCTGTATTGGTGTGCAAATATTGTAATGCAAAAGCGTTACTTCTGTATTACCTGTACAAGTAACGGTAAGTGTTTTTAATGTGATACTTAATATTTATTTTAAGTAAGTTTATAATAAAAATAATCATGCTATAATAAAAATTACTAATTTTTTTGGGGAAGAAATTATGAAGCACCTTTTTAACTGTTTTAAAAATCTTTGGATTGTATTGCTGTTTTGTGCCGTGTCATCTTCGTTGCATGCCAATGGTGTAAATGATGCGAAGAATTGGCTTGCCTCTGAGGTAAATGCCGGAGTATTGGGGCAGGAGTACAATACAAGCAGTAACACTATGGCACTCTCATTTCAGTCTGCCAAAGAGACGGCAGTTGCATTTTCTTTAACTGATGAGGTTGCCATATTGGATGTGCAGATGCTGTTGAGTCCTTTTGTACAGAGCAAAGAAGAAAATACTACAGAGTATTTCGCCTCATCTGTCATCACACACCGTCTTACAGGTGAAACGGTTGCCGATACGGTGGCAGCCTTGCTTGTTTGGCAACATGAAGATGGAGGGTTTGGGCATGACGGTGACCATCTGAGTACAGTGCTCGATACGGCCATGGCACTGGAAGCGCTTGCAGATGATACCTCCCCTGACACGTATATCCAAAAGGCGATCCGCTATTTGCAGCAGCAGCAAGCTCCGGACGGATCGTGGCAGGATAATGAAGGAGACAAGCTCTATACCACTGCTTTGGCACTCAGGGCATTGTGGCTACATAGAAAGCCTTATGATGTACAGGCACAAATGGACTTGGCAAAGTCTTATCTGCTTGCACAAAAAAGTGCAGATGGGAGTTATGCCGATGAGGTATATCTGTCTGCCTTGGTGCTTCGCTCACTCTCTCCTTTGGAGTATGACAAGACCAATCTTCAAACAACGATAGATTACCTCAAAGGGCTGCAGCGGCCAACAGGAAGCTGGGAAGAGGATATCTATACGACAGCACTTGTTTTGCAGGCATTGTATGTGGCCGACAAAGATGTACCAAACCCAGACTTGGGTTCTGTCAAAGGTGAAATTGTCGATGCCGACACGGGGGTAACGCTCTCCGGTATTGAAGTGGTGTTGGAGAGTGCAGAGCATAACCGCACCGTAACCACAGCAGGGGATGGGAAGTTTTTCTTCGATGGGCTTAGAAACGGTACATATAACCTCCATATTGTAGACAGCCATTATGCGCCTTTGCATGCGTCATTGAATCTTTTCGGCGATGATATAGATTTAGGTACGTTAAGACTCAATAAAAATGTAAATGCAACCATCTCAACTTTAACAGGAGTTATTACAGATGCAAAAACCGCCCTTCCTGTAGAAGGAGCGGTTGTGCGTGTCGGGACCATGGAGACACAGACAGATGCTACAGGCAAGTATACACTCACAGGGATCGAATCGGGTACATACCCTGTTTCAGTTATAAAGTCCGGCTACCTGCAGGAAGAGAGAACGTTTGATATCCCTGCCAATACGATACTTAGATACGATGTAGCGTTAAGGGATTTTGATTTTAAAGTATCGGCAAATGTGACAGGTACAATCGTTGATGCAAACAACTCATCGACACTAAGTGGTGTTTTGATTACGTTGTCAGATAGTAATGTTACCAAAAGCTATACAACTACAACAACAGGTTATTTTGAATTCAAATCGCTTGGGCAAGGCAGCTATCATATTAAAATTGAAAAAGAGGGGTACTATCCGGTACAAACTACCTTTACTATTGATGTCTCCCGTACAATCAATTTTGGTACTATACAATTGCATCCGGTAGATACCACTATACCGCAATTTGCCTCTGTAGAGGGTGTGATCACCGATGCAGTTACCAAAAACCCGATTGAGAATGTTTTGGTTGAAGTCTCTGGACTACATACATTGACTTCTGCTGACGGAAGATACAGTATTGAGAATGTACCGGCCGGCGAGATTGTATTGAGTGTTACGAAAGACGGATACAAAAGTGTGAATGCTACAGCTACACTTGCTCCGGGAAGCAGGCTTATTTTTTCTCCGCTACTTCAAAAAGATGATGGCGTTCTCAAATTGTATGGAACAATTACCGATAGTGAAAGTATGGAACCGTTATCGGATGTCAATGTCTCTATTGCCGATACAAATCTTACGACCTTTACCGATACGAATGGAAGTTATATTATTGAAAATATTCCATCCGGCGATATTGTCATTGAGGTAGGTAAATTCGGTTATCGCACAGTGAAGGTTACTACAACTGTTAACGGTAACAATATTCTCTTTTCCCCTACACTGCAGCGCAACGGCAGTACAAACGGAACAACAACACTGCACGGTCAGGTTGTTGATGTCTCAAACAACGAAGCATTGGCTGATGTTATTTTCTATATTAATGGCATTGATACCGGTATAAGAAGCGATGGTGAGGGCAACTTTACTATAGAGGGTATCAGTACTACCGATATCAATCTAACACTCAAAAAAGACGGTTTCAAAGAGGTTAACACGCTTATTTCCCTCTCACAGCATCAGGAGTTGGATATTGGTACATTGCATATGCGAGCCGTGAGTGTTGAAGAGTTCAAACCCGACCTTGTTATCGAGGCGATCAACACTTCCGGTCTTATACAGGATATTCACACACTTCGGGTGGAAGGAGAGTTGAATATTACGATTGCAAATAGAGGTACTGTCGCATCCGATCCTTTTGAGTTGAGTGTTTTTTATGATACGAATGCGGACAGAAATTATACAGAAGGGGTAGACAGACGCATTGGAAACTATAGAGTAACAGATGTAATGGATGCAGGAAGTGCGAAAACGGTCTTATTGGAACTCAATGCTACAGCGGACTTTAGAGACCAGGCTATTTATGTCTATGTTGACAGCAAAAACGAAAATATCGAACTTGATGAAAACAACACTTACTCTACTGCCAAATCGTGCGGAGGGAAGCAAGGG
>JALVGO010000222.1 GCA_027029065.1 Sulfurovum sp. | reverse complement strand
GCCGGCAGGTTTTAGAAACGGCGTTTTCCTAAGGTACAGAGGGGGGAACTTAACCGTTTCTGGGGTTTCACAGAACGGCCGTCTGGGAGGTTGGGGGGAGCTCTACTTCAATAGTTTCACTTTAACCGGAGGTTACTGGCAGAAAGGGATAACCTCTTACGGTTACAGGGAAGAGGTAAGGGACGAGGGGCTTATCTTTCGGCCTACTATAGACGGTATGAAGTTCGGCAAGCTCTCTTACTCCTTTGCTTTAAACGGCGTTCCTGTCTCTTTGTACGCTGCAAGGTTTGAGACCTCAGGTGGAGGGCTTATAGGCAACGAGGTGGGAGGAGAGGTTGACTACCCATTTTGGAGAGGAGCTCTCTTCCTGAAAGGTGCAGCCGGAAGCGGAGGAGCTTACGGGGTGTTTGGGGGCTACAGGTGGGGAGTCAGGCTTCCTGCGGTTTACAGAGGAGAGAAGGTTAAGGTTAAAAACTACTTTGACATATGGGGAGAGTACGCCAACTTTCCCCAGAGGTTCTACCCGACTCAGCTTGAGTACGAAGGGTGGGCTACCTACAAGCACGTGGGCTTCTGGCACTCAACCTACAGGATGAGAGCCTATACAGGTAGGTTCTCTTTTCAGGTTGCAACGGGGAAGAGTACGAAGTTTGACTACATCGTCTGGGGAAATACTGCCGATAACTTCCTCTACCAGAGAAACCACGGAAAGCTGTGGCACCTTGAGGAGCTCTACACCGAGGGCAGGAACTACAGGTTTGGACTGCAGCCTGTTTCTGTAAAACCGCTCTTCAGCGATTACCTTCCGGGTTTGTCTTACCGCCTAAAGGGTTTAAAGGTTTCTGCCTTCTACCACAGCTTTAACGGAGGAAGGGGAAGCAGTGATTACGGCCTGGGGATTGTCTCGTACAAAGGTCTTTCCCTTGGAGCTCTTTCAAACGGGAAATCCACCCAAACCCTTTTAGCCTTCTACAGAGAGTTCAGAAACTTCAGGGTTGGCGGAATCAGGGAGTGGGGGCACGGACACAGAGGCGACTGGGGCGCCGTTTTCGGCGTTAAGGGGAGAGTTTTTGAGACGGAGTTCTCTGCCGACTACAGGGTTTTCTCCGGCGGTCTTTCAACTTTCAACCTCAGGGAGTTCTACAGGAACGTTGGCCTTGCTCTCAGGCCGGGAGAGAGGGGGGTAAGGTACTTTAAGGCAACGGCCGATACGCCTCTGAACTTCTGGAACTTACCGAAGTTCTCAACGAAACTTCGTTTCATCTACGACAGGCTCTACAGTTTCTCGGGGAGTTACGTTGCTCAGGAGGTGGGTTTTGGCCTTATACTGAAGCCGGGTAAAAGGTGCAGGCTGGAAGTTCTCAGCAGCGTGGGGAGCTCCTCTACAAGCTACACTGGCCTCCGTTTCTTTATGAGCTGGTAGTTCTGGAGGAAGTGAAAAACCCTTCGGCTACCGTTCTTATAAAGTTTTTCTCTCCTTCAGTCAGTTTTCTCTCCCTTATGTAACTTAACATTAGCGGTGGAAAGACAGAGAGCTTTGAGTTCTGCAGTTTGTCTTTAAACCTGTTGCAGAAGTAGAGAATGTTCAGTTTCGTTTCAAACGGAAGGTTCCAGTTAAAGGCCTTGTCTGTAAGTTCCCTTTCAACCTTTCCAAACAGTTCGTCCGGTATCTCTATCTGGGAAAGTGCCGCTATGGAGCTGTTGAGATAGGCGATGTCGGTGGAGTTTCTTGGGGAGCTCCTCCTCATTATTGTCAGAATTTCGTAAATAAAAGAAGTAAGGCTTTTTCTGCTGTGGTTTGCTCCTGCGAGATTCTCTATTATGCCTACTCCATCGGGATTTCTGCTGTTAAAGTGTCTTCTCAGAGCAGAGAGGGAAAACTCTTCAGGCCGGCTCTCTACCTGGGGAGCCCTTACAACCGACCTTTCCTGAGAGAACCTCCTGACAGGTAGTTTAAAGTTCCTGTTAACCGGGCTCAGTGAAAGGAGCTCCTTCCCGCTGAGCTCTCTCACTTTTACCGGAAATACTCCGGAAACCGCTTTAACAAAAGGCCAGCGAAGTCTTCCTATAATTACCACTTCCTGAACCTTTAACCGTTCTCTGAAGAGCTCCTCGTAGGTGTAGAGAGACAGAATCAGGGAAGAGGCAAAGTCTGAAGGACTTCTGATTGACTCTCCAAAACGGGCATTTCCTACAATGGGAGTCAGAACAAGCTCCACTTCCCACTCTGGAACTTCTCTGCTGTAGTTAAAGTGGGGAATCTCTACTCGGTTACTCCTCCCGAAAAGGAGGCGGGCTGCGGAGCTCCTGCAGATGTCAAGGACGCTACCTCTAACTCCCTCCTTTCTCAAGGTGGCGTTGGAGATACCTGTCTCTCCCAGAAACCGGTTAAACAGGTAGTTCCCGAGGATGTCAACGAGGTGGAACTCACCAAACGGAAGGACGAAGAGGAGCTTTCCGCCTAAAGATACCGACGACTTTGTGTAACCGATGTTAATAACGACGCTCTCTCTGTTGAAGAAGTTAAAGTCGTAGTAGATGGAGATCTTTTTCCCAAAAGAGTTTTTAAACAGGTTTCTTATAAGAAAAGTGGGTTTTCCGTAAACGTAGCCCGGAAGGATTACCTCTTCAAAAGAGTGGGGTTCAAGGGGAAACAGGGCGAACTCAAGCAGGTCTATGCCGTCGTAGAAAACCTCTCCTATAAAGAGGAAGTTTTTCTTGTCTACGTTTTCAAGTAGCGAGAGCAGTTTTTTCTTTACCTCAACGGGAACAGAGAGGTAGTCAACCCCTATCTCTTCAAGGAAGTTGTCTTTTAACTTAAACTCTCTGTCGTTTGTGTAAGAGAGAGGGTAGCCTAAGTAAACTTTCAAAACCTTATAACCTCTCTGTTGAAGGCGTGGTTTTTCCTCTCTTCTCTTTCCGGGTAGCCGTGAACGAAAACGGTTTTTTCAGGTGTAAGGGTGTCTAATATCTCCTCTAACTCTTCTCTGTCGGAGTGGGCAGAAAGATGGTGTTTCTCAATTCTACACCTGAAGGCAGAGAGGAGTTTTCTGCTATTTAGAAGTCTGTAGCCGAAGCTCTCTTCAGCCATGTAACCGCTGAATATTATAGAGCTTCTCGGATCTTTAGCAAGGAGTTTACTGTAGATGAACGAGGGAGTTCCTTCAACGAGCATTCCCGATG
>JALVGO010000221.1 GCA_027029065.1 Sulfurovum sp. | reverse complement strand
TTGTTATTCTTCTTAAAACGATCAAAGTCGTATTGAAGCGGGATGGGGCGTACTAATAGGAATTAGGAATTAGGAATTAGGAATTAGGAATTAGGAATTAGACTTTTTCCATATTCTCTTTCCTATAATCTTAATTCTGCTTCTTTTTTGCAAGTTTTTGGAAGGCTTCGGAGGTTTTCAAAAGTTCGCTGTAGGTACCTCTGCTCTCTATGGTGCCTTCGTGAAATACCAGTATCTCATCGGCATGTTCTATGGTGCTGAGGCGGTGGGCGACGATGAAGGTGATCATCTCATGCTTCAACCCTTCGAGGGCTGCCTGTATTGCCTGTTCGCTTTTGTTGTCCAGTGCCGAGGTTGCCTCATCGAGGATGAGAATATCCGGTGCTTTGTAGAGTGCCCGTGCCAGTGCGATGCGCTGACGCTGTCCGCCGCTCAGGTTGACACCAAACTCGTCAAGCGGTGTTTCTATCCCCTCCGGCAGCTTTGATACAAAATCCCAGGCGTGTGCTTTTTTCAGTGCTTCTTCCACCCTTTTGGCATCTACTGTTTCACCATAGGCGACATTCTGGGCAATGGTATCCTGAAAAATGAAAATGCGCTGGGTAACAAAGGCGATCTTCCGGTGCAAAGAGGCAAGCGTGTACTCACGTATATCATTGTCATTGATATAAATGGTACCCGAAGTAGCATCATAAAAACGTACCAGCAGGTTAACCAGACTGCTCTTGCCTGCACCACTGTCTCCCACCAGAGCATAGACCTTGCCTTTGTGTGCATCGATATCGATGTGTGAGAGTGCTGTTTTGTCTCCGTAACGAAGTGATACATCATCAAACCTGACACGCTCGATATGCGCAAGCTCTTTCGTCCCTGAAACTATCTCAGGCTGCTGGGAAAAGAGCTCTTCTATCCGCTCTGTAGCCGCCAGAGCGTCTTGCATCTGATTGTGTACCTTGGAGAGTTTTTTGATCGGATCATAGAGCATAAACAGGGCAGTGACAAATGCAAAAAAGCTTCCTACCGTCATATCTCCGTCAATCACCTCATTCGCTCCGATATAGATGGCAATGGCAATGGCGATCGAACCGAAGAACTCCAGCACCGGACTGACCAGTGCATTGGTTTTGCTCTGTTTCATAGAGAGTTTGAAGAAGTTCATATTCTCATCAGTAAACTTTTTCTGTTCATACTGTTGGGAAGAGTTGGACTTGATGATCTCCATATTGTTGAAGATCTCTGTCAGGCGTGCTGTCAGATCCGCATTGCTCTCCTGCGAACGTGTCGAATATTTCTTCATCTTCTTGGCAAGCATCTGGAGTGGCAAGAGTGCCAGCGGCATGACCACCAGAAAGTAAAATGCCAGTTTTGGACTCATATAGATCACATAGAGAGTCAATGTCACGATCAGCATCGCATTGATCAACACAGAAGGGATCAGGTTGGAGACCACATTTTGAATACGGGCTATGTCGTTGGTAGTTCTACTGAGCAGTTCCCCGTTTCGCATACGGTTGAGATATGCCATATCCTGTCCCATCAGGTGCATGGAGAGCTTATTGCGTATCTTACGGACAATATCATTTCCAATGTAGATGGTATAGTAGGTCTGTACATATTTCCCGACCGATTTAAGCAGAAACACGCCGACAATGGCAAAGGGTATCAGCATCAGCATCTCTCTGTCTTTGTTGATAAAGACATCATCGAGTGTCGGTTTGAGCAGGTGTGCAGAAGCGGTCGTTCCCACAGCCACAGCGATCATACCGAGAATGGCAAAGAGAAACTCTCTTTTATAGGATTTCATATAGGGGAAAAAGTAGGTAAATAGCTGTTTCAATCTTCAAAGCCCTTAGTAACTATCGTTGTCAGATTATACAATAATGTTGTAAAGTTTTCTGCAATTCAAACAACATGCAACTACCTCTGTGGTAAAATCATACCCATAATCCAAAATAGGAATAGCTGTGCGATCACTCAATTACACAAAGCTGCTGCAGATACTTTTTGTCGCATACGCTTTTGTCATTCCTTTCTCTTTGGAGATGATCCGCATCATCGCACCGCTGATCATACTGGTATGGTTTCTTGAAGGCAATTTGAAACAAAAATTCTCCCTGATCAAAAAAGAACCTTTTTTGATCACATTTGGAGTTTTTCTGTTCATTCTTGCACTCTCTTTGCTCTGGACATCACCGGAAAATCTGAAATTCGGTATAAAATACATTACACGCTACTGGTACCTGCTGCCGATGTTCGCTCTTTTTACTTCACTCAGAAAAACATTTGTCAAATTGCTTCTTTTTGCTTTTTTGGCAGGGATTTTCGTGAGTGTAACTGCTTCTTACTGTGTCTATTTTCATCTGATCCCTTTTGAGAAATATATATCTGAAGGAGCATCTCCTTTTATGCACCATACCCTTTACAGTCTCTTCCTCTCCCTGGCTATTGCCATACTAACTGACTGGCTGCTTACAGTACAAAATCCAAAACATCGCATAGCATACGGTGCACTATGGATACTCTTTACCATCAATCTCTTCATCAATATCGGTCGTGCAGGGCAGCTGCTCTTTTTTGTACTGCTTATGATTGTACTCATACGCCACTATAAAGTAACACTCTTTTCAGTGATCACAACTTTGGTACTGCTTGGCGGTATTTTCTTTGCTGCATTTACCTTAAGCCCTCAATTTAAACACAAAATGGAGCTCACACAGAAAAACCTTTCCCATATCAACTACAATACCTCGCTTGGTGCACGGATAGGGCTGGATATCGTTGCCAAAGACATTGTCAAGCAACATCCTCTCTTTGGTGTCGGTATTGGAGACTATTTAAGTGAAAAAGTAAAAATGGTCGATGAAAAATATCCTGAACGTGTCTATGTGCGGTTTTTGGTACACTATCACAACCAATATGCCGAATTTGCAGTCATTGCCGGTATTTTGGGTCTTTTTTCCTATATACTGCTGCTGTTCAGCATAGGCAGACAACCCATCAGAAACAATCATATTCAAACACTGAAATACCTCTTTTTAACCCTTTTTATGCTGAGTTCATTGATCGATGCCATGTTCCATCTCAGCAGACCGCTAAGCCTTTTTGCACTCTTTGTCGGTATTATTCTGGCACAGCACCGAATTGAAACAGAAGAGACCGTTACCCAATAAGTGACTGCAACTGCTCATATACTGTATGTTTATTGAACTTTTCAAGCATACGCTCATCGATGCGAATATCTGTTTCAAGTGCTTCATCGATCTTTTGTGCCAAAGCAACAGGTTCATTCACCGGCACAAGCCAATGTGACAGTTCTCCTGTAAGAATTTCACTCGGTCCGGTAGGACAGTTTGTAGCCACTACCGGCGTACCCAAAATAAGTGATTCTATCATCACCGTCGGCAACCCTTCCCGCTCGGAAGAGAGTACCAGCAGTTTCGCACGCTTGATGTACTTGTAAGGATTTTGCTGAAAACCAAGCATCACCACCCTCTCTTCAAGCCCTCTCTCCCGTATCATGGCTTCAAGTTTTGGATCGGGGTTTGTCAAAATAAGAAGCTTGACCGGATGCTTTACCTGTTTAAACGCATCGAGCATCACATCGTAACGTTTCTCTTTACGAAATGCCGTAGGTGAGATAATGTAGTCAAAATCAAGATCGATCGGCTCTTCACCTTTGCTTCTGATCTCTTCAAATGAGAACGGATTGTATATAGTCATTGCTTTCTTGTAGCGTATTTGAAGCTGATCAAGGTCAGAAACGATCTCTTTTGAAACTGTAATGACATTTTCTCCTTCATACAAATACCTGTAAAGCTTCGATTTTTTGCTGCTTCGTTTGTGTGCAAACTTTTCAAGCTCCGTTTTGTAAGAGGTATGAATGACAAAATACTTGTTGGGATGGTCAAGCAGTTTTACCACCCTGTCAGCTCTTGGAAGGTTGGAGATTACAAGATCAAAACCACCATACTCGTTCATTTTTGCCTTGAGTATCTCTGCATAAATTTTATCTCCTACTTTACCCAGTACCTTGTAGGTATTTTTTCCTTGAGAGAGCGTCTCTATCTTGAAATCGCAATCGGAGGTATCGTACTTTTTGATATTGTCAACCAGAAACAGAACAACCTCATGCCCATATTTTCGAAAGAGTTTTGCCTGTGTCAGTGCAATCTTCTCTGCTCCACTGCTGGCAAGGTTGGTAACAACAATGGCAACTTTCTTCACATTTTGGTCAGCTAATACATTTTTAGGAAAGATAGAAAAATCTTTGATTGTAATTTTGTTAAAAGACACTCCCTCCTCAATCTTTTCAAGTGATCTTTTAAATTCAGACTCCTCACTACCCCACACAAGTGGTTTGACAGGATAATTTTGCAAAGCAACCACACCATCATTTTTAAATGTATTTCCCTTAAACGGAATAAACGGTATTTTGTACATATATGCAAATATATTGGGGTGTTGACGCCCTCCAATCAATATTTCTGCTCGTGCGATAATTGCCATGGCATCCATAAATTTTACTGGAGGTTCCACAATCATAAAACCAAACTCTTTTTGCAACCGGTGTGCAAGCCAAATATCTGTCTTGGCATTTGCCATGAAAACGATCGGAAGATCGATATGCTTTTGAATAGTTGAAACAAGATGTTTCATATGTGCCAACGAACTGTTGTTTCTTTTCAGAATAGATGACCCCGTCACAGTAACATACTTTTCAGGAAGCAAAAATTTTGATGTTCTCTCGTCTATCATTTCATCTGTCAACTCAGGCAATCCATATACAGCATCGGGAATCAAATGAACATCTGAAATACCAATATTTTTGGCATATGTTAGTGAAATCGGTTCTCTTACAGCTACAAAGTCAAGTGTATTGTAGACCTTTTGAATCAGCAGTTCCAAACGCTTGTTGTGCTTCAAGTCAATTGTCTGGTTGATCGCTGCGACCACTTTTCCCTGTTTTTTCGCAATGTAGAGCAATCCCATAAAAACAACAATGTGTCCGGATTTTGCATGGATCGCCCCTTCTCCGTTAAAGCAGATATGGGTAAACGTTTCAAAAATAGTTGAAGGAATATTCATCTTTTTAAGGTAATAAAAAACATCTTCTATCCGATCCTCCATAATCGCACGAATCAATTCTTTCTCATAATATTTTCGAAATATTTTCATCTTTTTAAAAGGAAGCTGAGGCATATCCAAAGGGACGAATTCTGCTTCCGGATACTGCTTTGAAAGCATATACTCAATGGCATTTGAAGTTGCCTGCCCACCCCAGTTGATAGAGTTGAATGTGTTAATAAAATAAGCGATTTTCATAATTGGTTCTCCTCGATGACACAGGCTAACTGTTCTATAAGTAGTTTATTGGCATTCATGTGATCCATATGCGGTACTGATGTTTCCGACAATTTTCCCAACATCTCAATAGATTGTCTTTGCAAAAGTGATCTGCCTTCAAATTTTTCCAAAATCCTGCGATAGTCCTCTTCAGCCGCATAGGATGTCGGATAGAGCGTCACCACCGGTTTGCCTGAAGCGACCGCTTCACTCACCATCGAAGCACTCTCTTCGGTCACAAACACCTGTTCACTGAGTGCCAGAAATCCGCCAATAACCTTTTCGGGCTTCTGGTTATAGGCAACAAATACCGCTGCTTTCATCTGCTGCTGCATCTGCACTTCAAAAGCTTCCGGTGTTCTTCGTGAGGTTGTGACAAGCCATTGCACCCTGTTTGATGTGGCATTGACAAATGCGATCAATGCCTCTATCTCTTTTTGGGTGTAGTGGTATCCCGCACCGTCACCACCGATCAGCAGGCTCCAGTAGCGTGCGTTTGGATCAAGTTTGTATCTGTTGCAAAACAGCTCAAGATCGCCCCTGTAGGGTCGTGTCGGTGCGACATCGAGCACGATCTGATTGTCAAACCCCAGATCGAGTACTGTCAACACATGTGTAAAGAGTCTGTTGTCAAGTTTTTTGGGGTTCCCCACATAGAGGGTTTTCGCCCCGTACCAAAGACCAAGCAGGGCATTGAGCATCGATGTATCTTTGCCTGAGGAGACAACAATGTCAGGTCTGCCAGCAGGGAGGTTGACATCATAAAACAGTGTTACAACATTGGGAGAAAAGAGGTGTTTAAGTATCCATCTTCCCCACTTTCGGTTCAGCAGCCCCCTTAGCAGGTACTTACCCATACCTCTTACCCGCAGAGGTATCGTATCTACTGTCGCAGGGGTTAAGGTCTGAAGTGCTTCGGCAACTGCCAGACTCTGGTTGTAGTGTCCAGGCTTCCCGTCACTGAGCACCCATATTGTTTTCATGATCTGAGTACCTCATCATAGACTTTCTGTGTAGCGGCAACCATCGCCTCAAGCGTAAAGTGTCTTTTGGCAAAAGTAAAAGCGTTTTGGTACGATTCAATCACAGTCTCATAATGGGACTGCACATAGGCAATTTGCGCAGCAAGCTTCTGTACATCGTCACGGGGCACCACACATTCCTGTGGCAAAATATACTTCATATCCGCCACATCGGTTGAGACAACCGGACGTTCCAACAGCAATGCTTCAGCCATCACATAGGAGAACCCCTCCCTCTGGGAGCTTATCACACACAGATCGGTGTGGTACAGCAGTGCAGGCACATCATCCCTGAAACCTGCAAACCGGACTTTATGTGCTATCTGCAACGTCTCTGCCAACGCTTGCAGCTTCTCTTTCTGGCTTCCCTCACCCACCAAAAGAAGCGTGACATCCAGATCTTTGATCGCATGCAGCAGCAGTTCAAAGTTCTTCACCCGTTCCAGCCGTCCTACCGCACACAGCACAAAACCGCCATCGATGTCGAATGCCTGAAGATAGCTAGGACTTTTATCGATTTCAGGAATCGCGATACCGTTATAGACAACACTTTTTGCCTGCAGCTTCAACGGTGTAATGACACTTCTTGATACGCCAATGACATGATCGAATGTCTCAAAACTTTTCAGATTTCTCTTTTGCGAATGGAGAGTGGCAACCCTTTTGATCGTTTTGGGCAAAAGAGACCTCAGCGAGGCAACCATCGCGGCTGCTTTGTTGGCATGGGCATGAATAATATCAGGATCAATCCGCCTGACAGCCCGCCACAGACGCAAAAGCAACAAAGGATTTCTTCTGCCTTTTGAAAGATCGAGTGCATGAAAGTGTACTTTGGCATCAAAACGGTCACGGTACTTTTCGTGGGCTATGAGGTGAATCTCATTCTCTTTCTCTTTGGCAAGCGTGTTGCACAGCATTTCGACATGGTTTTCCAACCCGCCCTCTTCATTGCCGGCAAGGATGTGGCAAATTTTCATTTTTTCACTCCGCGTCTGCCCGTTCTGAGTTTCAGCCAAAATGCCAAAAAGGTGTCTTTGCCGCTGATGGTCACACGCGGTATCTCGTACGGATCACAGGCTTCAAGATCGGCAATGCCGGTCTGGGTAGTAACCGCATGTGTATAGCCGCACGCCTTGGCATACCCTTTTTCCCGTTCACCATAGAGCCCGAAAGGGTAGGCAAAACTTTTGCACGCTGCTTGAAATATTTCTTCTATCTCTGTTTTGGAGCGGCATATCTCTTCACTGCTTGTCGCATCATCAAGGGCTGGCAGATTGGCATGGGTCAGTGTATGTGCGCCAATCTCGATGCATCCGCTCTCAAGCAGCTTTTGCACCTCATCGTCACTCAGCTTCGGCTCCTCTTTCAGCCCCGCACCCCTGTTTTTGGCTTTTCGGTACCCTGACCAGTCCCTCTCATGCCGGTCATTGACCAGATAGATGGTCGCCTTGAAACCGTATTTCTCAAGGATGGGCAGTGCGTGGATCAGGTTGTCACGGTACCCATCGTCAAAGGTAATGACCACACTCTTTTTTGGCAGTGCATGACGCTTTTCAAACGCTTCTGACATCGTAAAGGAGTGCCACCCCTCTTTGGCAAGGTAGGCGATCTGCGCTTCAAAAGCATTGGGTGAAACACGCAGAGAGTTGAACTTTTTGCCCGGTATCGCCTCACGTATCATATGGTACATCAAAATACGGGGGTAGCGGTAATTCACTGCCCTTTTCCACCACGCATACCGGTAGGAGAAGTAACCTGCAAGCAGACCAAGCACTACACTACTGTAAAGCACGGTACACCTCCAGTGTCTTTGCTACCATCTGCTCCAAAGAGAAGTGCTTTGAGATATAGCCGTATCCATCAAACTGCAGTGTTTGTGCCGCTATGATCTTTTGGCTCAGAGCATCTGCATCTTTTGGTTCATAGAAATAGCCGTTGACCCCTTCTTGAATGATGTCAAGTACACCGCCGTGCCCTGTAGCGACCACGGGGGTATTCATGGCGATCGCTTCAGCGACACTTCTGCCGAAGCTTTCGGGTTTTTTGGAGCTGCTGACCACCACATCACTCAGCGCATAGATCTCTGCTACATTGCTTTGTGAACCGGTAAAATGCACCACATCTTCCAAGCCGAGCTCTCTGACAAGCGCTTTGAGTGAGGCAAAATACGACTGCTTGTCCTCACGTACCCCGCCTACTATGAGTGCGGCAAGATCAGGTATGTGCTGATGTACATTCGATACCGCACGGATAAAGGTCTCCAAGTCTTTTAGCTGCGTGATCCTGCCAACCGTAGCGACAACCGTTTTATCCTTCAAATCAAACTTTTCTATGAAAGCATCCATAAAAGCGTGATCGATCTGCTCAGGGTTGAACTTTTCCAGATCGATACCCCGGGGAATGACACTGATCCTCTCTTCCGGTGTATGGTAGTGCTTTTGGATGTAGTGCTTGATCGCACCGCTGACACAGATAACCCGGTCTCCTCTGCTCATAATGGCACTGTAGGCACTGACGCTGTTAAAGCCGTGCACTGTTGTTACAAACGGAATATGCAGCGACCGGTTCGCCCAATATGCCAGCCATGCAGGGACACGGCTGCGTGCATGGATCACATCGGGCTTGAGTGCGTTGAGCTGTTTACGCAGCTGCTTCATGCGCAAAGATGCACTCAGAGGATTCTTGGAACAAAGGTCTATGGCAATATGTCTGCCTCCATCCTTCTCTATCTCTTCAGCCAGTCTTCCCCCCGCACTCATCACAATACTCTCATGCCCCCGTTTGACCAATTCCCGGCTGAGTTCCA
>JALVGO010000220.1 GCA_027029065.1 Sulfurovum sp. | reverse complement strand
TCTCCGGTGTAATGGTTGTGAAACGTTCAAACAGCCTGTAGGCCACCTGCGATGCAGATGCATATTCGGCAATGACCACATTGACCGTACCAAACATATCATTGCTGTGGTGATGGTCGATATTGATGATCTCCCGACCTGAGAGGTCAACACCGAAACGCTCCAGACTTCCTCCGTCACAGGTGATCACAAGCCCGGTTTCAAAATCGATCCGTTTTTTTATCTTGGTATAGGAAGGGAGGAAGTCAAGGTAGCGCGGCAGATCCTTTGAGACATTGACGATCTCTACAGGGACATTGAGCATCTTCCGCAAAATAGCATATACCCCCAAACCGGTACCGATGGTATCGGCATCAGGGTTAATATGTGTCAGTATGGTAACAGTATTGGCACGCGCAAGAAGCGTTTGTACCGACGCACATATCTCATCGGAAATCATGCTCTCCTCTTTTTTGTCATGCAACACTTTCTACTCAACCCTCATCGAAAGGTCGATCCAGTTGGCTTGATGGATGATCGATCCGGAGCTGATCGCATCAACACCGGTAGCTGCAATCTGACGTATGGTATCAAGGGTAACATTGCCGCTGGCTTCAAGCAAAATGTGAGGGTAATGGGCATTACGGTAGGAAACGACCTCTCTGGTCTCTTCAAGTGACATATTGTCACACATGACAATATCCGCTCCTGCTTTCATCGCTTTCTGTGCCATCTCAATCGTTTCACACTCTATCTCTACTTTGGCAGTAAAAGGAATCTTCTGCCGTACTTCTGCCATAAATACATCAAGGTCATCGATCGTTTTGAGATGGGTATCTTTGAGCATCAAACAGTCATCAAGTCCCATACGGTGGTTGAGTCCGCCACCGCACCGTACGGCATATTTCTCAAACTCCCGCAGCAGAGGACGTGTCTTACGGGTATCGAGCAGCTTGACTCCGGTACCCTCTATCGCCTTGACATACTGTGCCGTCAGTGTAGCGATGGAACTTGCATGCAGTGCCATATCGAGTATGGAACGTTCCAGAGAGAGGAGTCTCTTGGAGTCTCCGCTGACATAGAAGAGCTTTTCGCCTTTGTGAAATCTGCTGCCATCCTTGACATCCCACATCAGTGAAAGTCCATACATCTGTGCCAGTACTTCAATATATTCCCGTCCACCGAACACACCATCACTTTTGGCAACCACATAGGCTCGGACATCTACTGATTCGCTGATACGTGAAAAGAGATCACCTCTGCCTACATCTTCTGCTACCAGTGCTTCAATAAATTTTTGTTTTAACATCTTTTCTGCTTTTTGGAATTTTTATATTGACCCCTCTGAATAATTACCACAGGTTTCATTCGATGGCGACAAAGGAGCGCCCAACCCCTGAAAGGGGCGCTTGCGTTCGCGACTGCCAGAGCTATCAAATGAAACCGGTGATTTTCGGAGGGCTTTAGCGTGATTACGCACCCCTATATCCTAATTTATTTAATCGCCAGCATTCTTTCAAGTGCCAGATTGGCATACTTGACCGTACGTTCATCGACATGGATCTCATTGATCGGGTTGCCATCCTCTATGGACTTGAGGGTATGGTAGAGATCTTCAAGTGTCGTTTCATTCATCGTAGGACACTCGGGCTTGGTTGATGAGAGCACATAGGTGTTCTTTTGGCGCATACGGTTGACCAGATTGTACTCTGTACCAATGGCGACTTTCTGCTCAGGATCGAGCTCATTGACATACTTGATCAGCTGTGAGGTAGAGCCGGCAAAGTCTGCTGCCTGCACAACCTTGGGATCACACTCCGGATGGACTGCGATCTTGATCCCCGGATATTTGTTGCGGTAGAACTCGATATCATCCACCGTAAAGAGCTGATGCACCGAACAGAAACCGTTAAAGCAGATAACATCCGCCTCTTTGGGGTCACACTCCCCCTCTCCGATCACACAGGACTTCAGTCCCATTTTGATAGCAAAGTTCTGCCCCAGGCAGCGGTCAGGGACAAAGAGGATCTTCTTGCCGGTCTCCAGCCCCTTCTCAATAATCTTAAATGCATTGGAAGAGGTACAGACATAGCCGCCCATCTCACCCACCTTCGCTTTGACTGTCGCATCGGAGTTGATGTAGGTAATAGGCAAAATATCCTCTTTGGCAATACCGTGTTCAACCATATAGTTCACACTGTCATCAAAGTAGCTGCCGTCGATCATACGTGCCATTGCGCAGCAGGCGATCTTTGGCATGAGCACACGTTTCTCAGGTGCGATTACCTTCACACTCTGTCCCATGAACCCTACCCCGCAAAAGACCACCCACGGATTGTCATCGGCCTTGCACCGGCGTGCAAGCTCGAGGCTGTCTCCGGTAATGTCCGCCATCTCAAACACCTCATCACGCTGATAGTAGTGCGCAACAAGCGTTACATCCAGTTCTTTTTTCAGTCTCTCTATTTCCGCTTTATAGTCAATACTCATCTGCTATCCTTATAAATTGTGGCTATTTTAGCAAAATTCGGATAAAATTGCATACTTTGCTCTTTCTTAGTGAGCCTATCTTAAAATCATGGAACAATTATGGACTTTTTCAATCAAAACATCATACTCTATCTTGCTGCCTATCTGCTTGCCGGTATCCCTTTTGGGTATCTGCTTGCCAAACAGTTTGCCGGAGTGGACATCAAAGAGGCCGGCAGCGGTAATATCGGTGCAACCAACGTACTCAGAGTTGTCAAAGAGAAAGATCCTGCACTTGCCAAAAAGCTCGGTGCTGCAACACTCTTTTTGGATGCTGTCAAAGGGATGATCGTTCTCTTTGTCGCCATGGCACTCGATGTACCCGAAAGTGTACTTTGGACTATCGCTGTACTGGCAGTTGTCGGACACTGTTTTTCTGCCTTTCTCGGCTTTGAAGGTGGCAAAGGGGTAGCAACCGGGTTTGGTGTACTGCTGGTACTGCTGCCGATCCCCTCTCTCATCGCCATTGCTGTCTGGTTTGTGGCTGGAAAACTTCTAAAGATCTCTTCGCTCTCTTCACTCATTGGTCTGGCAGCTCTCCTTGCAGCCTCCTACATACTCTACCCTGACATGGCACATGCACCCATCTGGATCATCGCCATCATTATCTTCTATAAGCATATTCCCAATATTATCCGACTGATCAACAAAGAAGAGACAAAAGTGGTCTGATGATGACGATCCATATTGAAGCGCTCACTTTTGATGCGAT
>JALVGO010000219.1 GCA_027029065.1 Sulfurovum sp. | reverse complement strand
TTGACATCGTTTTTTCTCCTCCTCTTTTGTGTTAGGGTATTTTAGCATTTTTGCTTGGGTTTTTCAGAGGACTCAATTCCTAATTCCTAATTCCTAATTCCTAATTCCTAATTCCTAATTCCTAATTATCTAAACGTCGTTCCCCCATCCACAACAATCGTCTGTCCGGTGATCCAGCTTGCATCGTCGGTGCAGAGGAAGTAGATGGCGCCGGCGAGGTCTTCGGGGCTTCCCATACGGTTGAGGGCGGAGCGTTTGATGGTTTCGGCTTTGACCTCTTCGTAGTTGGTGAAGGCTTTGAGTGCGTCGGTGTCGATGGGACCGCCGCTAACGGCGTTGACGCGGATGCCCATTTCGCCAAGTTCAACGGCTGCGTAGCGTGCCATGGCTTCTACGGCTGCTTTGTTAGTACCATGCCCTGCGTAGTTTTCGATGTAGATCAGGTTCCCTGTCGAGCTTAGTGTAACGATAGAGCCGCCGCCGACTTTCTCCATGCGTTTTGCCGCTTCCTGCGAGCCTGCCACAAACGCACCGACTGTTGCAGTGTAGATGTTTGTCAGACCTTTTTTGGGGCGTAGTTTCATAAATCTGCCGTAACCGCCGACAACCGGACGGCCGTAGATCATGGCGTTGGAGACAAAGAAGTCTACACGGTCGAAATCTTCATCGATAGCGGCAAAGAGCGGTTTGAACTGGTCGGTGTCGAGGATGTCGAGAGGATAGGCTCTTGCTTTGATGCCGTACTCTGCTTCAAGCTCCGCAGCAATCTTGTCAGCTGCCTCTTTGTTGGAGTTGTAGGTAAATGCGACATTGACACCGTTTTGAGCAAATTTTTTGGCAACTGCCAGTCCGATGCCTTTGGTGGCTCCTGTGATAACGGCGGTTTTTCCCTTCATAGTACTCATTAGGCTACTCCTGCGATGTGGTATTGTTTCATGACCTCTTCGATCTTTTTCATGTTTTCACTGCTTGGCGGTACCAGCGGCAGTCTGTACTCCAGTGTCTCTGTCAGTCCTGCAATGTACATCGCCGCTTTGATGGGGATGGGGTTGCTTTCACAGAAGAGCACTTTGTTGATGGCAAAGAGATCGTCATTGAGCGCTTTGGCGGTTTTGAAATCACCTGCAAGTGCTGCATGTACCAGTTTGGCTTTCATGTCCGGCAGCAGGTTGGAGGTGACCGATGTGACCCCTTTGCCTCCGCTTGCAAGAATAGGGAAGTCGATGGCATCGTCACCGCTGAAGACGTAGAGTTCAGGCACTTTTGCCAGCAGCTCTACGGTACGCTCGATGGAACCTGTCGCCTCTTTGATACCCATGATGTTGGGTACATCATCAAAGAGTCTTTTAACGGTATCTGGCAAGATGTCCACGCCGGTACGTCCGGGTACGTTGTAGAGCATGAAAGGCACAGCGACTGCTGAAGCGATGGCTTTGTAGTGCTGGTAGAGTCCCTCCTGGCTTGGTTTGTTGTAGTAGGGACTGACGGAGAAGATAGCATCTACCCCGCAGCTTTCGGCATGTTTGGCAATGTCGATCGCTTCGTGTGTGGCGTTGCTGCCCGCACCGGCAAGGACTTTGGTCTGTGTCCCTTTACAAACCTCAACGGCGATCTCTATGCAGCGCTTGTGTTCGTCATGGCTGAGTGTGGCACTCTCGCCGGTCGTACCGACAGGGCAGACGGCATCGATGCCGTTGTCGATCTGTCGTTTGATAAGGGTTGCGAAGGTCGCTTCGTCAAGCTGTCCGTTCTTAAACGGGGTGATCAGTGCAGTGGTTGCACCGGTAATATAGGTATCCATTACTGTTCCTGTTTGGCTGTGTTGTTGTCATCGTGCTTTTTTAAAATGACTGTGGTGGAGAAGTCATGGTTGAAGTACTTCTTCGCCACACGCACGATATCCTTGAGCGTTATTTTATCCAATTTCTCTTCATATTCAAGTAAAGGCTTCAGGTTGCCCTTGACCAGATAGTCTCCGTAGAGGCTGGCAACGTTGTTTGAGCTCTCCAGTGAGTAGATGAACTCGGCTTTGGTGTTGATCTTGACCTTGTCAAGTTCCTCCTGTGTGACATGACCGCTTTTGAGTTTCTCAAGCTCGGCTAGGATCGCTTTTTCGACCTCATTTATGTCAACACCGGGGTTTGCCATTGCCATGATGAGGAAAATGCCGGGATCTTTCATCTCCATATTGTAGCCGTAGATCTGGTTGACAAGATGTTTATCATGGACAAGCTCTTTTTCAAACCATGAACTTTTGCCGTGGCTTAATATGTGGCTGATAGCGGAGAGTACCACCTGATCGTCATCTTCGTAATTGGGAATGGGGTAGGCGATGGCGATAGTGTCGACACGGTTACTTTCTTTGTGCAGCACGGCACGTTTGGTACCGTCTATTTTCGGTTCGGTTGCCGTTACCTTCGGGATGGGGTGTTCGTTCTTGATGCTGCCAAAATAGTGCTGCGCGGCACTGAAGACCTGCTCTGGTTCAATGTCTCCCGCAACGATGAGGATGGCATTGCAGGGTTGGTAGTAGCGGTGGTAGAAGGCTCTGATATCTTCGATCTTCCAGCTTTGGATATCTTCCATAAATCCGATGGGCAGCCAGTGGTAGGGGTGGTAGACATAGTGGGTGTTAAAAAGGCGGAAGTAGAGGTAGCCCATGGGACTGTTGTCTGTTCTGAGCCGTCGCTCCTCGGCAACCACCTGACGTTCTCTTTGAAACTCTTCATCGTCAAGTTTGAGGTTGTGCATGAGTTCGGAGAAAAGGTCGAGTGTCATGTCGAGATTTTTACTGGCAGTTTTGATGAAGTAGTGTGTCTTGTCAAACCCGGTAGCGGCATTGTCCACCCCGCCATGGCTTTTGACAATGACATCAAACTCTCCCTCTTTGAGTTTCTTGGTCGATTTGAAACTGAGGTGTTCAAGCATGTGTGCCATACCGCTTTTGCCCAGCACTTCGTTACGGCTGCCTACCTTGTAGTAGATGTCAGTAGTGATGACATTGGAGTCGTTGTGCATAGGGATAACGACCACCTCAAGCCCGTTGTCGAGGGTTTTGGTGTAGTGTTTGGGCAGTGAATTTGCCATGGAAACTCCTGGAATTAACAATAATGCAAGCATTATTGTTTTAATGAGGAATGAGGAATGAGGAATGAGGAATGTAGGTTTGTATTGCTTCACAATACTTTTATTGTTAGGTATCAATAAAAGCTTTTTGAAAAAAAGCATACAAACATTCTTCATTCCCAATTCCTCATTTTTTAACTTTTAATTTTTAACTTTGGAAATTTATTTCCAATCCGCACCAACGGCTTCGCTGATGTGAGTGTAGCCGTCTTTCTTTAACAGGTCAACCAGTCCGGTGTTGATCTCTTTGATGAGGGCGGGACCTTTGTAGATGAGCATGCTGTAGACCTGTACGAGTGACGCGCCGGCTTTGATGCGTTTGTATGCCTCTTCGGCAGAGTCGATGCCTCCTACGGAGATGAGAAGAGTTTTGCCGTAGAGCGCTTCGCCTATGGCTTGGAAGAGTGCGTAGCTCTTTTGTGTCAAGAGTGCACCGGAGATACCGCCGAAGTCTTTGGCATGCGGTGTCAGCGAGTAGTCGATGGTTGTGTTGGTGGCGATGATTCCCGCTGCACCCGCTTCTACGGCTGTGGTACAGAGGGCAACGGCATCTTCGGGGGTCATGTCAGGTGCGATCTTGAGCAAAACAGGCTGCTTGGTGATGCGCTTTGCCATGGCAAAGATGTCGTTAATGAACTGCTCGTTCTGCAGGTCTCTTAGACCCGGTGTATTTGGAGAGGAGATATTGATGACGATGTAGTCACCATAGTCTTTGAAGGCATGAAAGAGTGTTTCGTAATCCTCCAGCGCTTTCTCTTCCGGGGTGACTTTGTTTTTCCCGATGTTGATGCCGATGGGGTAGTCGAAAAAGTAGAGCTTGTTGAGCTGCTCGAGCATATAGCCCATCCCCTTGTTGTTGAAACCCATGGCATTTTGTATGGATTGGTCTTCAATCAGACGGAAGAGTCTCGGTTTGGGGTTGCCCGGCTGCGGTTTGGGTGTAACCGTACCGATCTCTGTAAATCCAAACCCGAGCGTGGGCATGGCAGTAATGTACTGTCCGTTCTTGTCAAAACCTGCGCCAAGTCCTACCGGATTGCGAAATGTTTTGCCAAAGAGGTGCTGTTCAAGCATCGGGTCGGAGACAAAAAACGCGTTTGAAAAGTGGCGCAGCAGAGGAGGGCAGTAGGCGGCAGCCCGAAGTCCGAAGCCTGCTATGGTATGTGCTGTTTCAGGGTCAAGTTTGAAAAGGATCTTTTTGAGATTTTGGTAGGAAAAAAGTGACACGTGTCGCTCCTGAATTTTATGCGATTATAGCCAAAAGTCAATAAAAGTAGTGGACAGAGAGGGTGACACTCTGCATGGTGTCAAAGCCTTCAAGCTGTGATATCTTGTCGTAGCGGTACCCGATATCGATATCGACCATGTCGTTAGCATAGAGTATCAGTCCGGCATTGCCGCCGAAATAGAGTCCGTCTGTATCTTCAAGACGGCTGTCATCATAGGTCATGTACCCGGTGTTGATACCGAGGTATGGGCGGATTTTTGGTGTACCGAACATGCTGTCAAGGAGTATGTAGTCGGCATTGAATCCAAATGAAGTGTAATCACTGCCATGTTCAAGATTGACATCAGTGCGCCATCTGAGTGCCTGCATACCGAGTGTAAAGCCAAATGTCATTTCGGAAGTATCTGCTTTCTGGTAGGCATCGGTCAGACGGATGTTTTTATAGGCGGTATTGACACCGACAAAAGAGAATATCTCTTCTGCCGTCAGCGGTATGACCGCCATACATAGTAGAAATATATATTTTTTCATGATATTTTCTCCCATACGGTACCCTCCGGTGTGTCCATGATGGCAATGCCCATAGCGGTAAGCTCGTCACGGATGGCATCGGAGGTGGCGAAATCTTTGGCTTTTTTGGCTTCGGTTCGTTTTGCGATCATGGCTTCAACCTGTGTTTTAAGCGCCTCATTGACCCCGATCTGGAAGTAGCTGTAGGGCTCTTTGCCGCCAAAGCCAAGCAGGGTATCGATAAACTCGAGGTTGGCGAGGGTCTCTTTTTTGAGCGCTTTGTCTTTGGGGTTTGTATCGAGCTGTTCGTTGGCATTGGCGACCATCTCGTCGATGTGTGCAAGGGCTACGGAGATGTTGAGGTCGTCTGCCATCGCGTCAAGCAGGGCTGCTTTGAAATCTTTGTTGACAGAGGATGCTTTGCCAGGCAGCAGACGTTTTTTGAGGCGGTAGAGTTTGTCTAGACGTTTTTTGGCAGCGAGTAGATCCTCTTCGTTGAAGTTGAAGTCGTTGCGGTAGTGTACCGAGTTGAGATAGTAGCGCAGTATCTCTCCGTCATAGACCTTGAGGGCATCTTTGAGGAAAAAGCTGTTGCCAAGGCTTTTGCTCATCTTTTCACCGTCTATCTGGACAAACCCGTTGTGCATCCAGTATTTGGCAAGGGCGTGTCCTGTAGCACAGCGGCTTTGTGCTGCTTCATTCTCATGGTGGGGGAAGAGCAGGTCTGCCCCGCCGCCGTGGATGTCGATGCTGTAGGTGCCATTGCCTTCAAAGTGTTTCTCGATCATTGCTGAACACTCGATGTGCCAGCCGGGGCGTCCGGAAGAGAAGGGGGTATCAAAGCAGATATCCTCACTCCCTTTGCAGGCTTTCCATAGGGCGAAATCTTTGGGGTTGCGTTTTTCGCTGTTGTGTTCAACACGGCTTAGGTTCTCTTCATCATCATGGACTTTGTGTGAGATCTCTCCATAGTGCGGGTCTTTGGATGTGTCAAAATAGACATCCCCGTTGCTGACAACATAGGCACACTCTTTGTCGATAAGTGTCTGTATCATCTGCTCTATGGCACCGAGTGATTCGGTTGCTTTGGGCTCGATATCGGCACGCTGCACACCAAGCTGTGCCATTTCGTCAAGATAACGCTCAATATAGTAGTCGGTGATCTCCTGCATACTCTTGCCCGTCTCTTCGACCTTTTTGATGATCTTGTCATCGATATCGGTGAAGTTCTTTGCCAGTGTCACTTCGTAGCCAAGTGCTTTGAGGGTACGGGAGAGCAGGTCGAACGCGAGAGAACTGCGTGCGTGTCCCAGATGGGCATCATCATAAACGGTAGGACCGCAGACATAGATAGACGCTTCATTCGGATGGATAGGTTCGAATGTGCGTTTGGTTTTGGTAACACTGTCAAAGAGAAGCATATTCGATCAGCCTTTTTTCTGTAATTATTCGGGATTATATCGAAAAATGGCTATAAACGTGAAATATATTTGTTGTACCCAAATCTCGAAATAGAAATTCATGACTTTGCATTATCATCGCATTCACGGGCTTCGCATAAAATCATCGCCGAACCTACGGGTGCGACTCAAATTTTCTGCAAACCCCGCAAATACGAGCATAACGCAAATTCAAAGAATCCTATTTCGAGATTTGGCTTGTAGGCAAAATCCTACAGACAAAACAAATTGTGATTTGATATAATGCCGCATTGAAAAGTCAAACCTGTTGGAAAGCAGGGATGGAAAACTACGGGTCTTATAAATATCTCATTCAAGACAGCCGGGTTGCCGCTTTATCACCTATAACAGTACCATTCTTCACAATGACAAGGAAAAGACAACATGGCTGAAGGCAGATTTATTTACCTCAATATCTTTACGCGGGAAACATTCCAAAAACCGAAACCGACTTCGATCATGAAGCATTATGACGGTAAACCGATGATCACTGAAACCGATCTTGAAGGTATGATCACTTACGCAAACAAAAAATTTCAGGACTTCACAGGCTATAGTAAAAAAGAGATTGTCGGACTGCCTCACAGTATTGTTCGGCATCCTGATATGCCTGAAGGTCTCTACTATGCAATGTGGAAGATTATCCGGCAGAAAAAGGTCTGGAGAGGTTATATCAAAAGTATCTGCAGAGACGGTTCATACTACTGGGCATTGGTCTATATTCAGCCCAAGTTTGACAGTGAAGGAAAGCACATCGGCTATATTGCCAGCAGAAGAGATGCCTACCCTGATGTTATCGAAGAGATAGAGAAAAAGTATGCCGAACTTTATGGTGTCGAGCATAAATACGATCCCTATTTTATGTCGATGGAGCTTTTCCACGGTGATGAACTTGCAAGTTTTGCCGATCGTTAGAGATCGGTCAGTGTATCAGAGTGGTAATCCATGCCCCTGCATAATATAAAAAGATGCCAAAGAGGAGCATCGCAGTGACAAAGTAGAGGGAGAGTCTGTTTTTGACAATTGCTGAGAGTTTGTCAAACCCGACCTCTTTGACTGTAAAAAAGAAGAGTACCCAGCCACCGATACTGCCCGCCAGCGCCAGCCCTGCCGCTCCCATAAACTGCATTAATACCAGAGAAGAAGAGACAGAGGCTATTAGTGAGTATACTGCGACTTTTGCCGCTTTTTTATGGCGGTGTGAGGCATACAGAAAGAGTGAAAAGAGTTTGGCAAGCCCAAAGGGTATTAGCCCGATCATATACATTTGAAGTACATAGGCAGTCTGCATGGTCTCAGCCTCAGTAAATTTCCCCCTTTCAAAAAGCAGCCAGACAATAGGTTCGGCAAGCAGCATGCCACCCAGTGTTGCCGCACCAAGCAGGAAAGCAAGCAGCCAGAATGCCTGTGCAAGATTTTCATACGCTTTTGTCTCTTCACCGTTTTTAAGTGCTTTTGATACAGTAGGGAAAAGTACGGTTGCTGTAGCAATGGCAATGAGTGCCAGAGGAAGCTGAAAGACACGGTTGGCATAGAAGAGGAATGATACCGATCCCGCCATCAGAAAGGTTGCTAGGAGAGTATCTACAAATGCTGAGATTTGAGGTGTTGAATTTCCAAGAATCCCCGGTAGGAAAAGGCTTTTGAAATGGGTTGTCTCTTTTTTGACATCTTTGCTTTTTCGGTATTTCCATCCGCCAATAAGCAGTCGGTCAAGTTTGAAGTGGTGCAGGGTATAGAGGTGGGCTATGATCTGAAGTAGACCACCGACAAGTACGGCGACACTCAGTGCATAGGCGACTGTTTTGGGATCCTGTTTCATATAGAGCCAGAGTGCACAGATCATCGAGATATTCAGTAGTGCGGTAGAGAGTGCTGTTGTGGCAAAATGCTCTTTATACTGAAGCAGTGTGGCCAAAAAAGTGACAATAAAGATCAGGTCAAGATACCAAAAGTTGATGGCTGTCAGGGGAGCGGTCTGTTCGATAAGATCCCACTCCCATCCCCATGCCATCAGTTTGGTTATGGGCTCTGGAAAGAGTGTAACCATTAGGGAAAAAAAGAGTAAAAAGAGCAGAAACCGTATGAAAATCACAGTAGCAAATACTCCTTTGTGCCGGGATGCAATAAAAGAGGGCATAAATGCCTGTGTAAATGCACCTTCTGCAAAGATACGCCGGAAAAGGTTGGGCAGCTTGAATGCAATAAAGAACATATCTGACCAGACAGAAGCTCCCAGTGCTGATGCCATAAGCACATCCCGAATAAGACCGGTAATGCGTGAAAGCAGAATACCGAAACTGTTGGTGAATATAGATCGCAGGCGCATGATTCTCTTTATGTTGAAGTTGGATGTATTTTACCGCAATGTATATTTGAAGAAGAAATATGACAATATGACATATTTTTGAAAAATAATTGGGAATTGAAGCTATACTTTTACAAACAGATACAGAAGGAACAGAGAATGATCGTAGGAATCGAAGGTGCGGTAGAACACAGAGACCCAACCTGTGTGCATCTCAATGTTAACGGACTGATCTATGAGGTGCATGTCTCCATTAACACCTCCAATGCTATACACGACAAGCGTGTCAAGCTGTATACCACACAGATTATCCGTGAGGATACCAATGCGCTTTACGGCTTTATGCAGAAGAATGAAAAGAAGATGTTCGATACGCTGATAAAGATCAACGGTGTCGGTCCAAAAGTGGCTTTGGCTGTCTGCTCGACCTTTACGCCTGAGACCTTTGCAAGGGTTGTCAGCAGCAAGGATGTGGGAATGCTTAAGCGGGTACCGGGCATCGGTCCCAAAGCGGCAAGCCGTATTTTGGTAGAGCTTGCTGACTTTATTGTTGATGGCGATGCAGAGAGTAGTGTGGGTGCATCTATGACCGAAGCGGTGATGGCACTGGAGAGCCTTGGCTTTAAAAAAGAAGCGATCCAAAAAGCACTTGCCGGCGTGAGCGG
>JALVGO010000218.1 GCA_027029065.1 Sulfurovum sp. | reverse complement strand
TAGATAATAGAGTATCGCACCCCGCAATTCGTACAGGTAATAAAAGGGTAGCCGTAACGGCGGTTAGAGGGGTCAAAAAGCTCTTTTTCACACTCGGTACAGATGCTTACATCTGGTGGGATGCGTACTGTTTTCTCCCCCTCTTGATGGGTAGTAATGATTTGAAAATCATCAAAATGCAAGGCTTCACACTCGACAGTATGAATGGCATCAATGGAGGCAAGCGGGGGCAGTTCCTCTTGCAGTGCTTGTAAAAACCGCTCCAATAACTCCGGTGTGGCATTGAGCGCAATCTCGACACCGTGCGCAGCGTTACAGACACTGCCCCTTAGACCAAAACGCTTGGCAAGCGTATAGACAAAGGGGCGGAACCCTACCCCCTGAACAGTGCCATGAACGGTGACTTTGAAGGTTTGCATCATGCGCTATTATACACTATCTCAAATAGATAGCGCCGTGTACTGCAGCGCTTGCTCCTATGGGGTAGGCTTTAGGGAAGAGCAGTTTTTGTCTGCCAAGGTGGCGTTGTATTCTGGCATAGAGTGCCTGATTGGCAAGGGTTTCGCCCGTGAGGGTAATATACTGCGCTTTGGTTTTTGCCGCAAGCTGTCCGATGATCTCGGCAATATAATCCCCAAACGATTCATAGATGCTGTAACAGAGCAGTTCGCTCTCCACCCCGGCAATGAGATAACTCATGATACTGGCAAGAAAGGCATAGTTGTCAAACCGGTTGTCTTTGACGCGCGTATCGATCTGGATGCCGCCTTTGCCCAAAAAGCCAAGCGCTTTGGCAGAGATGCCCTCAAAACTCTCATCCTCCAAGCCTAGCATGATGGCTGTAACGGTAAAGAGATCGGCATCTTCTTGAAGGTCTTCAAGCCGTGCAAATATTTCAGGATAGGCTTTTTGATAGTTGGTAACCAGTCTGTCTGAGCCCTCTCTGAGTGTGGCAATATGTTCAAACATACTGTGCGCATCAAACGGGTTTGGCGGTACGACATCGATGACCTCTTTTTGGTTATAATAAAGAAAATGCAATGCTTCGTCAAAATGGATACCGATGACTTTTTCTCTCAGCAGATGATGCTCGGCAAGTACGGAAAGCATCGATGCGCTGTAGAGACGAAAAGGTTTTTCGCATGAGTGCCCACTGCTAAAATCATCCTCTTCAAGCCTATAGACACACGACACATCAACCGCATCAAAATGCTCCTGCGTATCCATCAGCATTCCACCACAATACGGTACCGCGGCAAGCCCATTGGCAACACACAGTACATTTTTTTCAGCCGCCTCATACGCCGGATAGATGATCCGTTCCCCCTCAACAAAAAACTGCATATCTTGATTGATAAAGAGTTTAGTATCTTGTTGGGGTTGTGTCGGAATGTCAAAATCGATCAAGAAGTCTGCTAAAGCAGCGGCATCGCTTTGGGCGTACATCACAAACTCCAGCCCAAGGTTTGCAAGCTCTTTTGCCAAAAGAATGCTCATACCGTCATCAGGGTATTTGACCAGTACCGTAGTACCAAAAAGGGCTTTGGTCTCTTCACTTTTGGTAGCAACCCGTACAATAGGACGCTCAATACTCAGCAGTGCGTTAAACTCCTGTGTTACCATCATCAGGTGTTTGTTGAGGGCATTGGCCTGTGTCATCATGGCAATATCCTGAGCCTCATACGCCTCTTTGGAAGGTTTGTAGAATCTGCGATAGCCGTTGGGTGTTTTCATAAGCACCGTTTTGCCTTTGGCAACAGCTTTGGCAGCCACTTCAAAAAGTTTTCTGTAGCTGCCTTTGTCATTGGCATATCGTTCATTGTTTTTGTCTCGCATGCGCAACGGTATACCGCACTCTACACAGGAGATAAGCGGGTAGTCTCGACGCAGTGGATTTTTCTTCTGCTCTTGCAAACACGCCTCGCACGGCACCAAAAACTTCATGCCTGTATTTTCTCGGGTAAAGGGATAGCTGTTTACAAACGGATGCTGTGTGCCGCAGTGGCTACAGGAGGTAAAGGGGTAGTAGTAGCGGCGGGAGCTGACATCAAACATCTCTTTTTGACACTCGGGACAGAGTGCGATATTTACCGGCAGTTGTACCTGATCTATAGCGTGCGGTAAGGGTTTTTCCTCGCTAAAAAAATGTCTGCTCTTTTTTAAAAATACCGACGCGGGAAGTCGTGACTCCAATCCCAACAAAAACGACTCGATCTTTGCATCATCTTTGGCAAAGACAAGTACAATCTTCTCCTCTGCCTGTATCACTTCTACATCTATATCGGTGATTTCGGCATAATCGCGTACCATATCGGCAATATAGCGTTTGTTGGATACAAAATCCATTTCGAACACAAAGTACATCTGTTGGAATCCTTAAAATAAAATCGAAGAGAACTTACCGCACAATCGAAGCGGTAACGATAGTTGTTGTATAAGGAGGTAGCATAAAAGATCATGCTGTTTTGGACTTATTACAACTCCGATTGTGGGATAAATTATCTATAACAAAACTATGCAAGAGTGATCAAAGACGGACATTCTCCGGATTGGCGCACTGGTGCAGTATGGCTTCAAAAGGGAAATACTCTGCTTTTGGCACAAGTGTAATACCTTCATCTTCAAGTGCCTCCAAAACAGCATCTCTTAAAAGCGGCATTTTCTTCAAGACTGTATCACTCAATCCGTTTTTGACCGAAATAATATCTTCGGGTATCATGGTCACGCACTCCACTTCCCCCATCGCTTCACTAAAAGAACAGATCTCAAGCATCATTGTCAGCTCAACTTCGTTTGCTGTCTGGCGCGTACTGCCAAGCGCCATCATCTCTTCACCGCTGTAACGGAAGATATCACCGGGGTTTCCCTCTTTTGAATTGGTACCTACGATCATCACTTTATCATACTCCTGATAGTAGGTCATCAAAGAGAATCCAAGCAAACCGCCATCTACGATGGTAAGTCTCTCGGGGATCACATAATTGGACTCCAGATACTTTGCAAGATAGGTTCCCAACCCCTCGTCACAAAACATAATGTTACCCATCCCCACAAGCGCTATGCGTTTTGACATACTGCTCCCATACCAAAAGAGGCTTACGCCTCTTTCTCTTTTTTGACAAATTTGCTGCCGCCAAAGGCAATAGCGATATCACCCTCTTGCCAAAAGATGGTTCGCCATACCTGATAGTAGATATGAAACACTACCCATACAATAATAAGCCACATAGTTATATGGTGCGAAATTCTCACATCCATAATAGAAGCAGTCGGTCCGCCCCCCAGCAGAACATGACTGGCTGGGATTGTCCAGTCTGTAAAGAGATGAAGCATTGCCGGCCACCATGCGCCGATACTACTCTCACCCGATTCCAATCCGTGCACATAGAGTTGCAAACCTGTCAACAACATCCACGCAAGTAAAAGATGGAATATGGTAAAAAAGACTGTATTGAAACTGTCACTGTGACTTGAATCAAATTTCTTACTTCTATTCAGCGTAAGCAGATTTGCCAAAACAGCGAAGAACTCTTTGATATTTTTTCCCGTAGGGAGCACCTTCTTGTAGGGTTTCTCAAATCTTGAAAAGAAATAAAGATAAGCAACCACAATCGATGTTACATCAAAGATGATCGCAACAATAAAGTGCCCCCATCTGTTCCATGCCATCACATACTTATCCACTGCCGGATCGGCAATGAATGTCTGATAATAGGGCGCAGCAATGTAAAGCCCCGTGGCAATTGCTACGATCATTGAGAAAAAATTGACCCAATGAATAGCCCGCATAGCAGAGGTCATTCTCTCTACTTTTTTGTATCCTTTTTTCATAGCATACTCCTTAGAATGCACAGGTAGGATCAACTTTATACACAGCCAACTCCTTGCCTTTGGTATCGACCACATGCACCGCACAGGCAATACACGGATCAAAGCTGTGAATGGTACGGATAATTTCAAGCGGCTGCTCAGGGTCTGCCACCTTTGTACCGATAAGTGATGCTTCGTAGGCGCCAAGCTGATTGTTTGCATCTCTTGGGCCTGCATTCCAGGTAGAAGGCACGATGGCCTGATAGTTGGTTACTTTACCATCTTTGATATTTACCCAGTGTCCCAGCGCTCCTCTTGGCGCTTCTGCCATACCTGCGCCCTTACACTCTTTTGCAACGACATCAAAGTCAAACTCTGTCCATGTACTGTCATCACCAGATGCGACATTTTTGGCAAGTTCATCCACCCATTCCATCATTACATCTGCCATCAGCTCTGTCTCAATAGCACGGGCAGCGGTACGACCGACCGTTGAGAAGAGTACCTCCACAGGCAAACCTGAACGCTTAAGGAAATTGCCCACATATTTCTTGATGCGCTCATCCCCTTTGACATACCCGACAACCATACGCGCCAGCGGACCGACCTCTACAGGTTTACCGTCATATCGCGGAGATTTGATCCATGAGTACTTTTCATCGGTTTTAAGGTATTTGTATCCATCTTTACCCTCTTTAAGCCCAGTATACTCAGGGATGGTTGTCCCCTCATACGGATGCTCAGGCTTGCCGGTACCTTTATACCAAGCGTGTGTCACATCTTCAGTAATCTTGGAAGGATCAAGCTCTAAAGCTTTGCTAATATCGCCATCAAGCACCAAGCCGGAAGGGAAAAGTTGTGCAGCTTTGTAGAATCCAGTATCATCCAGCTTAAAATCCCCGTAGGACATATAGCTCAAGAGTCCGCCGCCGGTGCCTCCTACGCCTTTATAGGTGGCCTCTTTGTCGGTTGCTTCCTCTTTGTACATCGTACCTGCCATATAAACATCTGGCAAATATGCCCCTTTGACAAACTCACGCCCCTCTTTAAGCAGCGTCTTAAACAGCGCAATGCGCGCAGGGTTTTTGATGTCTTGTACACAAGTCACTCCACCAACGACAATGCTTTGCGGATGCGGGTTTTTACCACCAAAGATCGCTTGCATTTTTGCCAGATCACGCTGAATATCCAGCGCTTTGAGGTAGTGCGCTACTCCGACAAGGTTCTGTTCAGGCGTGAGTTTGTAGTGCGGGTTACCCCAGTAACCGTTTCCAAAAATCCCCAATCTTCCCTCTTTGACAAACTTTACAATGCGGTCTTGAATCGCCTTGAAATCTTCGGCAGAAGAGATGTAGGGTTTGTGTCCGGCAACTTTCGCCCACTTGACCGCTTCTGCAGCCGTTGCTTCCGGATCTGCCTTGGTTGCAGAAACCACATCGACAAAGTCAAGCGCATGCAGGTGATAAAAGTGCACCAAGTGATCGTGGACATAGAGCGCGCCCTGAATCAGGTTTCTTACCAATCTTGCATTTTTGGGGATGGTAATATTGAAGGCATCTTCAACCGCCTCAATACTTCTTTGGTAGTGTGTTCCCGTACAGACCCCGCAAATACGCATTGCCATCAGTCCACAATCACGCGGATCTCTGTCTTTCATGATGGTTTCCATGCCGCGGAACATGGTAGAAGATGCATAGGCATCTACTATTTTATTGTTCTCATCGATCACCGCTTCAACTCTCAAATGCCCTTCAATTCTTGTGATAGGGTCTACAATAATATGCTTCTTGCCCATTTACGCTTCCTCTCTTTCACTCTCTTTTTTACCTGCAACGGCACTTGCTGCCGCATGTATCGCAATACCCACGCCTGCCGCTGTCAACAATCCAAGACCAAACTCATCAACCGTTTTCTCCACACCGCCGGTTGGGGCTTTGATGTTGGCATTTGCCATTGGTCTTTCATAGGCGTACTTGTCCCAGAAGTCCGGTTCACTACACCCGATACATCCGCGCCCTACGCCCACTGGCCAGTTGACCCCTTCATTGTAGCGGACAATAGAACAGTTGTTGAAGGTCATGGGGCCTTTACAGCCGACTTTGTAGAGGCAGAAGTTATTTTTGGCGCCCTCGTCACCCCACTCTTCGACATACTCACCCGCATCAAAGTGCGCGCGTCTTTCACAATTATCATGGATACGGTATCCAAAGGCAAACTTTGGTCTCAGCAGCGAATCAAGCTCAGGCACTTGCCCTGTAAGCACATAGTGCAGCAGTACGCCCACCATATTGGATGGGTTGGCAGGACATGCCGGAATGTTGATGATCGGCTTTCCTTTGACCACATCCATTACCCCTACTGCATCGGTAGGGTTGGGTGCGGCTGCAGGAATACCGCCAAATGTCGCACAAGAACCAACGGCAACAACCGCAGCAGCATCTTTGGACAGACGCGTAAGGTGGTCAATAAATGTTTCTGCTTTTGCGCCAATGGTTCCGTAAGCACCATCCAGCCCTCTTGGGATAGATCCTTCAACAAAGAGAAGGTACTTCCCTTTGAAGTGTTCTATCGCCTCTTCGAGCTGTTTTTCTGCCTGATGTCCCGATGGCGCCATCAGCGTCTCGTGAAACTCCAAAGAGATAATATCGAGGATGATCTCATCAATCTTTGGTCCGTCGGAACGCAGCAACGCTTCGGAGTTACCCGCACAGTCTTGCAGCTCTATCCACACAACAGGTACGCGGTTCATCATGACAGCAGCCTCGGCTACCAGAGGCGTAAACGATGCCGGCAGCATCAACATAGCTGTTGTTGCCGAAGCCCATTTCAGAAAGTCGCGGCGCTCAAGCCCCTCTTCTTCAATGACCGTTCTAAAATCCCTTCTGTTGTTGATGGGTGCAAGTTTTTTGAGTTCATCAAGTCTTGCACGACACTGATCATACAATTTTTCATAGTACGCATCACCCTTATTCGTATCGACCTTGGCACTTTGCGCCGTAAACAGGCTCTTTACGGCATCTTGTTTGTCCGTACCCATTGCTTCTCCTTTTTAAAATGAATATTCATTCACTATTTTAAGTAAACTAAACTTAAAGAGGTATGAATGAGTATTCAGTTTTTTTAAAATAGAAAATTGTGTGGGATACAAATAGAAATAATAAGAAAAAAATACTATTGTGTCGTACAAACAGAACAGACATCAAACGCTCTAAAAAGAAACGATGCCTCTTCAATACTGCCTGCACCACACATCGCTTCAATCGCAACGCCCTTCTCTTGGTCTGTACCGCCGCTTAGATTCCATTGTGTCGGTACAATAATATCATAATGTGAGATTTTTTTATCTTCCACTTTGATCTTGTGTACCAAAGAGCCGCGGGCTGCTTCAACCACACCGGTTCCTTCAAACGCATCAGAAAGCAGCCTGCTCTCAAGTGTACAGGAGGGTTCGCTCAAATCGAGTTTTTGCAACACCTCCTTGGCATAAAACAACAGCATGACTCCTTCGTGTACTCTGGCAAACACGCGGGTAAGTACTGCATCTTTATAGCGTTTGTGTAGACTTTTGATGATTGGTATTTTATTGACCATAGCGCGCGCAAGCGGTCCGACCTCATACATACGGTTTTTATATGCCACTGCTTTTGCCGTACTTGCCTCCTGTATCCGCTCTTGAACATAACGCACATCGATCTTGGATACCGTAGTAGCAATGGACTTACCAGAGTGCATACCAAGTCCTTCACCAAATGCAATAAATCTATCGTGACTCTTCCCATATTCAGCCATACCGTGGGTGCCGAGCAGATAGAGGAGGTTGCCCAAGTCACCTTTTATCTTATGCAGGTTGCCTACAGCATCGATCTGCCTATACTCCTCCAACGCCATACCGATCACAACCTGTTCAAAAAAACGGATCGCTTCATCTACCAGTGTCGTGGCCTGCATCACATCGATATAGGTTGGATCACATGTTACACCCCCGGGAACAGCGTAGGAGGAGTGCGGCCACTGTCCTGCAAAGATAGCCAACGCTTTGGTAATAACTCCAGAGAAATACGATGCCTTCAATGCGTGATTCTCGCCATTTTCACTCTGCGTCAATCTCTCAAGCTGTGGAAGTATCGTCATATAAAACCACTTCATATGGTTTTGTATCAGCTCGCACGCAAGGGTAAATTCACGGATATATCGCGCTTTGCTGCTCAGTGCTACAGCAATACCGGCATTTTCATAACCGTTCTCAAGCGCACTGACTGCGGCAAGCAGATGGGCGTGGTTGCAGATACCGCAGACTCGGGGCGTGATCACCAGTGCATCTCTGGGTGCCTTGCCTACAAGGATCTCTTCAATACCCCGGTAAAATCCGAAGCGGATGCGCACATCCTCCACAATACCTTTTTGCATGGTAAAGTCAAGCTCAGCTTCACCCTCGATTTTTTCTATCAGTTTTTTAATCATCATAGGAGATCAACCTTTCTTCAAAACGCTTGATTCTAAAGCTTTTGACCACCCCAGTGACTGTCAGGTAAGCGCGCCTTGGAATCCCCAATGGCATGGTAGCGGGAATACCCATACGGGTCTCCGTTTCAAAGAGGGTCGTTTTTGGAAAATCGGGTTCCGTGCAACCAAAACAGGGTGTGCCCGCTATGGTCTTGGAGCTGATGTCATTCCAAAGTATCTTGTTACAGCTGCCGTGCGTATAGGGACCTTGGCATCCCAGTTCATAAAAAAGGCATCCCTCTTTAAGCCCAAACCCTTCTGTATCCACTTTCCATTCAAAATATTCATTTCTAGCACATCCGGTGTGTACCGTCGGAGCGTAAAGTTCCAAGGGACGGCGCAATGAGTCTTTGGCAATGGATCTGTTTTGTACAATCATCATCAGTACAAAACCAAGCCATTTGGGATGAATAGGACAGCCCGGAAGAGAGATAAGTTTTTGTGCATACTGCTTGTAGCGCGTTGTCTGCACTTCGCCATCAAAGCAAAATCCTGTGATATGTTCAGGATCATACTGCTTAAACATCCCACCAAACGATGCGCATGTCCCTACTGAAATGATATGTGTTGCTATACTTGCATAGTGTTCTATGACCGATGACACTTCAACACCGGCTTTCATCAATCCTTTCTCTTTTAGTGATCCTTCTATGATGAGAATATCACACTCTGCATCACATTTCAGTATATCTTGTAAAGTGTGCTTCGTTTCCAGTACGGGATGATACACAAGTTCAAAATGAGAGAGTATGGAAAAAAGATCGGGATGGTTTAGAAAAGAGTGGGCATTACCGTTACAGGTGATCGATTGCAGCCAAAGCAGTCTTGGTTTGCCGTGCTGCTTGTTTCTCATCTTATGCCTTCAATGCATAGTAGATATTTCTGGAAATATCATCTATATAGTAAGCAATATCTTTAGGCAATACCCCCTCACCCTTAAGAAAGACCATCCCGCCAAGATATCCCATAAAGAGTCCAAATGCCGAAAAGAAGTCTTGATTGCGTAGTTC
>JALVGO010000217.1 GCA_027029065.1 Sulfurovum sp. | reverse complement strand
CTACCGCAATATAGCCGTCTGGGGTCTCTACTACAGCATTGGCACGCTCCTTATCCGTACCGCCAAAAGCGATCTGCCAGATGTGTTTGCCTTGTGCATCGAGTTTTGCCAGGTACATATCGCCGTCATCATCCCCAAAGTTGTTTGAAGCACCGGCAATAACGAAACCGTCACTAGTACACGCCATGTCATAGACACTCTCTTCATCTTTGGTGGCAATGCGACTGAGCCACTGCATATCTCCGTCCCTATTTGTCTCAAAAAGGTAGATATCCCGCTCCTCATCAAAAAAGCCCAAATGTCTGTCATAACCGGCAAAAAAAGCATCTTTCCTTTATGGCACACTGCGGTACCGAAATACTCATCATTCTCATCATAGAAATAGATAGTGTTCCACCGTGGTTTACCCATTGTGCCGAGGCGTGACATATAGATGGCGTTGCGTTCACTGCCGTAGCTCTCTGAAGTACCGACAAATACGGCATCGCTTCCTACTGTGGTGATATCATTTGCTACATCATCATCTCTGCCACCGTACACCTTTGACCACAGCTTTTCTCCTTGCAGGTCTATCTTGACTACATAGGCATCACTGTCTCTGTGGTTGGAGAAACTCTCTGACTTTCCCGCTACAATGTAGCCGTCGTCTGCTTTGGTAACTGCATAGGCAACATCATCTTCATTACCGCCAAAAAGATGGCTGAAGGTACTGCCTGCTTCCACACAACTGCTCATGATACACACTGCTGCCACTGCTGTTCTGACCATTTTCATTCCTCTTCTCCTCCAATAGGGCTTCTATAAATATATTAGTTAAAATCAACTTAAAAAATAAGTAAAAGTATTATATATACAAAATGGATCATTTTTATTGAGCTGTGTGCAGGATTCAATACATTATGCTAAAATGCCAAAAATATTTATTCTATAAACTGCAATAAAAGGAAACAATCGTGCTTAGTACAGTCAACCTTACACAACGCTACGGAAAGCGTGTGCTTTTCGACAAGATCAACCTCACACTCGATGTGGGAAAACGCTACGGGCTTATTGGTGCCAACGGGGCAGGGAAGTCGACATTTATGAAGATTCTTGCCGGAGAGATAGAGCCAAGTGAAGGCGAAGTACAGCTTCAGCCGGGACTCAAACTAGGGATGCTCAGCCAGAACCAGTACGCTTTTGAAGACTTTACGCTTAAAGATGCCGTACTCTACGGAAACAAAAAGCTTTACGATGCCCAAAAAGAGAAAGAGAAACTCTACATGGAGGGGGACTTCGAGAGCGATGAGGTCAACAACCGTCTTGCCGAACTGGAGATGATCTGCGCAGATGAAGACCCGACCTATGAGTCTGATGTGAAGATCGAAAAACTGCTGACGACACTGGGGTTCCCGGTAGAGCAGCACAATGACCTGATGAGTTCACTTACCGGTGGTGACAAGTTCAAGATTCTGCTCGCGCAGGTACTCTTCCTCAAGCCCGATGTACTGCTGCTGGATGAGCCTACCAACAACCTCGACATGGAGACCATCGCATGGCTTGAAGAGGAGCTTAAGCGTCACGAAGGAACCCTTGTAGTTATCTCACACGACAGACATTTCCTCAATGGTGTTGTGACGCATATCCTCGATCTGGATTTCCAGACCATCCGTGAGTTTACCGGAAACTATGACGAGTGGTACATCGCGGCGAATCTGATGGCAAAACAGGCGGAAGCGGACAGAAGCAAAGCACTCAAAGAGAAAGAGGAGCTTGAGAAGTTTATTGCCCGTTTCTCTGCCAATGCTTCCAAGGCCAAACAGGCAACTTCCCGCCAAAAGCAGCTTGACAAGCTCAACATTGAAGAGATCAAGCTCTCAAGCAGACGTGACCCCTCCATCATGTTCCGTCCGCACCGTGACATAGGCAATGAGGTACTTGAAGTCAAAGGTATCTCCAAAAGCTATGGGGATGAGAAGGTACTTGAGAACATTACCTTCAAGGTCAACAAAGGTGACAAGATCGCCCTCATCGGTGCCAACGGGGTAGGGAAGACCACGCTGCTTGAGATTCTCATGGGCAACCTTGAAGCTGACAGCGGAAGCTACAACTGGGGACAGACCGTGACCACCAGCTACTTCCCGCAAAACACGACTGACATTGTCACCGGCGATGTAGAACTGCCGCAGTGGATACAGGGCTTTGATGCAAAGTGGCACATTGATGACATTCGCAAGACACTGGGGCGTATGCTCTTTAGCGGTGAGGAGCAGAAAAAGAAAGTCGATGCCTGTTCGGGTGGTGAAAAACACCGTGTGATGATGAGCAAGATGATGATGGACAGCGCCAACTTCCTTGTGATGGATGAGCCAAACAACCACCTCGACCTCGAAGCGATCGTCGCACTGGGTGAAGCGCTGCACCGCTACGAAGGCGGTGCGATCGTTGTCTCACACGACCGTGAGCTCATTGATGCTTTTGCCAACCGTATCATCAAACTCAATGAAGACGGCAGCATGATCGATTTTGAGGGGGATTATGAGGCGTTTGTGGAGAAGTACGGGAAGCATTAAAACAGGCGGTGCCTGTTTTAGCGCTGAGCGTTTAGTGCTGAGCACTGAGTTGTCAGAATGAAATTATTCTTACTCAACGTTTCTTACAAACGTCAGTTAATATTTGTATAGACGTTCTGTACGTCGTCATCCTCTTCGAGTTTTTCGATAAGCTCTTCTATCTCTTCAAGCTGTTCGTCGTTAAGGTCTATCGGCGTGTTGGCGATATACTCAAGTGTCGATTTTTTCGGTTCGATGCCGCGCTCTTCAAAGGCTTTGCTCAAATCGCCAAATGAGGTAAATTCACCGTAGATTCTCAAGATAGGCTTGTCCTCACCGTTCTCTTGTGGTTCGACATCCTCTTCGATCTCTTCAAGACCGTAGTCGATCAGCTCAAGTTCAAGCTCTTCGACATCCATATCCTCCGTTTTGTCGATAATAAAGACCGCCTTGCGGGTGAACATATAGTTCAGTGATCCTGAAGTGAGCATCTCGGCATTGTTCTTGCGCAGGATCGCCTTGACGTTGGCGACCGTACGGGTACCGTTGTCTGTGGCACACTCGACGATCATCTGTACACCGTAGGGGGCTTTGACATCGTAGGTGATCTCTTTGATATCCGCGGCATCTTTGTTGAAAGCACGTTTGATCGCTGCTTCGATATTGTCTTTTGGCATATTCTGCGCTTTGGCATTGAGGATCGCTGTACGCAGTTTGGCATTCATGTCAGGGTCGGGAGAGCCTCCCTCTTTGGCTGCCATCGTAATGATCTTTCCCAGTTTCGGGAAGAGACGGGACATAGTGCCCCAACGCTTCATTTTTGCTGCTTTACGGTATTCGAACGCTCTACCCATCGGTTGTATCCTTTGTGTATATATTGTTGTGCGTATTATACTCCCACTATGATTAGAAGCGGGCTTATTGTTTTGTAAGTTACCGTGGTGTATGCTTGTGATGTATATAGTATGCTATAAAGGAATGTCATGCAACGTACACAGATATATTTTGAACCGCAAACACTCAAAGAGTTAAAAACCATTGCATCTGAATTGAATATTTCTGTTTCAGAATTGATACGTTCTGTGATAAAAAAAGAGATCAAGAAACAGAAAAAAAATGACCTGAAAAGTTTTATAGACAGCATGGAACCCATAGAGAGTTTTAAAGAAACAAATGCAACCGAGTATGTGCAGAATCTACGAAGCAAAAGCAGGATTTTGCATGACTAAAGTGTTACTCGACAGTGATGTTGTGATCAATATTTTAAAGAAAAAAGAGGAGACTTTACAAAAGTTAGAGAGCTTACGCAGTTGTACATTTTATATCTCACCCATTGTGATAGCAGAAATTTATGCGGGTGCCAGACCTGATGAGATAGAGCAGATAGAACAACTCTTCTCTTTTTTTACCGTTGTAGATCTATGTGCAGATACCGGTATGATTGCCGGAATGTATGCCAATATCTATAAAAAAGCATTCAACGCTATCTCATTGGAAGACTATATGATAGCTGCTACTGCCAAATACCACAACCTTTCATTGTGGACATACAATAAGAAGCATTATCCTATGAAAGATATTGGGTTTATAGCGTAGTAACCGATGTTTACCGATAGGGGTTGCACAGATAAATTGGAAAAGGATAAATGACGATGAAGTTAGAAGCACTAAAACTGACCAACCCCTATTTGGAACTTCCTGCCGAGTGCCATGACCGTACAGAACCCTCACCGCTGAACAAGCCTTTTCTTATACACGCAAATGAGCCGTTGGCAGAGCAGCTTGGTATCGATAAAGAGGAGCTTTACACTGAACGTTTTGTTGCGTTTGTCAACGGCAGTTGGCATCCAAAAGGGAGTGAACCCTTTGCCATGTGCTATGCCGGGCATCAGTTTGGACATTATGTGCCGCGGCTTGGTGACGGACGGGCGATCAATATCGGTACGTTAAAGGGGTGGCACCTGCAGCTTAAAGGGGCAGGGGTGACAAAGTATTCCCGTTCAGGTGATGGGCGTGCGGTACTGCGCTCTTCGATACGGGAGTATCTGATGAGCGAAGCGATGCATAGACTGAATATCCTGACTACAAGGGCATTGGCGATCATCGGTTCGGAGCACTCTGTCTATCGTGAAACCTGGGAAAAAGGTGCCATTGTTCTGCGTCTAAGCCCCAGCTGGGTGCGTTTTGGTACCTTTGAGTACTTTGCCCACAAAAAGCGTTATGAGGAGCTCAAAGCGCTTGTAGAATATGCAATCAAAGAGAGCTATCCGCATCTGCTTGAGATGGAAGGGCAGTATATCCGCTTTTTTACCGAAGTGGTACAACAGACGGCACGGCTTATGGCGCAGTGGCAGGCTGTGGGGTTTCAGCATGGGGTGATGAATACGGACAATATGTCCATTGCAGGGCTGACAATCGACTATGGACCGTACGCCTTTCTCGATGATTATGACCGTGAGAACATCTGTAACCATACCGATGCCTACGGACGGTACAGTTTTGGCAACCAGCCGAGTATCGGTGAGTGGAACCTGCGTGCACTCATGGTGGCACTTGCACCGGTTATTTCTGTAAAGGCGATGGAAAAGGCACTTGCACGTTACAGCAGCTACTACACCAGAGCCTACCTCTACGAGATGGGAAAAAAACTGGGGCTTGAGGTTGTTACAGATGAAGATGGCAAACTGATTGAACATCTGCTTGGCGTGATGCAGAGTCTGCAGGTGGACTATACGCTCTTTTTCAGAACGCTCAGCCGTTATGACGGTGACCGAAGAGCGCTTTTGTCACTCGGGCTCTACCACAAACCGTTGCATGAGTGGCTGGATGATTACGATGCGCGTCTGAAGAAAAATGAAGCGGGTACTGCCTACCGACACGAAGCGATGCTGCAGGCAAATCCAAAATATGTCCTCAAAAACTATATGCTCGATGAAGCCATAGCAGCTGCAGAAGAGGGCGAGTATGGGCTCATAAAAGATCTTTTTGCCATTGCGCGTGACCCTTTTGCCGAGCATCCGCAGTTTGAGCACTGGGCAGGTGCGACACCGGAGAGATACAAAAATAAAAAACTGAGCTGTTCTTCGTAGCTTGTGCTATAATAACTTCAAAGCCGATTTCTCTTCAAAGGAGTTGCTATGTACTATCTTACATCGATTGACTGCTGTACGACCAAAGAGCTTGAAAGTGAGCTTCGCTCCTTTTTTGGCCGTCTGCACCATCTCAAACGCAGACTCAACACAGAAGCAGCGTTACTTCGCCTCAACCGCATACAGCGCAGCCGCTGCCGACAGAACATCCTCGACCTTGAAGTACTGGAGAGGGACTTCTATGCGCTCTCCTACCGGGAAGACATCCGATACCTCTACCGCAAAGTCCACCGCTATGTCAAACTCGATCAGGAGAGCTTGATGGAGACTTTTGGGCGGGAGACGCTTAGCCGGTGTTCCTTGTTTGTTGCGTTATAGAATTTGTACACTATCTTTTGCGATAAAAGAGAATATTGTAGAATTGAGTCTTCTAAAGTTTGACCGGTTTCACTCGATAGCTCTGGCAGTCGCAAACATGAGAAGCGTTTATGAAAGAGAACTGCTTCTCTTTCATAGCTTCGGAACCGAAATGGTCGGAGCGTATGCGTAGCCGTGTAGGCAATTTCCGCCCTACGGGTTGGGTGCTCCTTTGTCGCCATCGAGTGAAACCTACATTATCTATTATTTGGTTTGTTCAATTGACACATGTAAAAAAGTATGATAATATGTATGATAACTTATCACAAAAGGATACACTATGCTTAGAAAAACAGTTTCCATTGACGAAGAGCTTTTTTTGGCATTGAAAAAAGAGGGGATACTGGAACACTTTAAAAACTTCTCGGAGTTGGTGTCAAGCTCCTTGCAAAATACGCTTGAGACGATGAAGCGGGAAAATTACAGACAGCAGATTGCGCAGATGGCACAGGACCCTATGGTGACGGAAGACATAGAACAGATACAGGAAGACTTCAAATATGCAGACAGGGAAGTTGATGCAGTTTGAGATATACTGGGCAAATCTCAATCCAACCGTAGGTAGGGAACAGGCAGGGCACAGACCTGTGCTTGTGATTTCAAACGATATTGAAAACCAGATGGATATCGTGACCGTTATTCCGGTTACTTCCCGTAAAAAAGGCAGAAGAGTCTACCCAAATGAGGTACTCATCTCTTTGGAGAATAAAGAGGCGATACTGCTTTGCCATCAGATACGTACCCTCTCGAAACAGAGGCTTGAGAAGAAGATGGCAGTATTGGATGAAACGTTGAAATCCAAAGTGATTGATGTACTGTGTATGCGGTTTCAATAAGATATACTAAAAAAGGAATAAATAACATGACTTTAGAATCACTACAACAAACCATCAGAGAGGAGATAGGGGTACTTCTCTATTTCTCAGGGGAGAACTGCAACGTCTGCCATGCACTCAGACCGAAATTCAAAGAACTTTTTGACAGTGAGTTTCCCAAAATCAAGCAGATCTATCTTGATGCCCATGAAAATCCGGAGATCTCGGCACACTTTCAAGTCTTTTCGGTACCAACGATGATCGTCTTTCTTGATGGACGGGAGTTTGTAAGAGAGGGCAGAGCGGTGAGCCTGCATAAAATGACTGAGCAGCTTAAACGCCCGTATGCGATGATGACGGAGTAAGCCAGATAGCTTGACTGTCTGGCAGCGTTCAGGGTTCAGCGTGTAGTGTTCAGAAAGCTATTTTTGATAAAATATTATGTTAATCAAAATAGCCTTTTTATCCCCAAAATCCCCATAAATGCCTCTAAAATCGATTTTAAGCGCTTTTTACCCTTTTTATTAACACAAATTTCGATAAAATCATGCAACTTTGTATATAAAAAGGAAGAGAAGCATGGCTGATTTGTTTGAAGATGATCACAATACCGAAGAGGTCTTGATAGAAGACAGTATCAAGACGAGTTATCTTGACTACTCCATGAGTGTCATTATCGGAAGGGCGCTTCCAGATGCACGTGACGGGCTCAAGCCGGTACACAGACGTATTTTGTACGCAATGAACGATCTGAACCTCTCTCACCGAAGTCCCTACAAAAAGTCTGCGCGTATCGTCGGGGATGTGATCGGTAAGTATCACCCGCACGGTGACACCGCTGTATATGATGCGCTGGTGCGTATGGCGCAGGATTTCTCCATGCAGGCACCGCTTATTGACGGGCAGGGGAACTTCGGTTCCATCGACGGTGACAACGCTGCTGCGATGCGTTATACCGAAGCGCGTATGACCAAGATCGCCGAAGAGCTGCTGGGTGACATCGAGAAAGATACGGTCGATTTTGTACCAAACTACGATGACTCCATGGTAGAGCCCGATGTACTGCCTTCACGTGTGCCCAACCTGCTGCTCAACGGTTCAAGCGGTATTGCTGTGGGTATGGCGACAAACATTCCGCCACACCGTCTTACGGAGCTGGTCGATGCATTGGTCATGCGTATTGACAATCCGGAAATCACAGTTGAAGAGCTGATGAAAGTGGTGCAGGGGCCTGACTTCCCGACAGGCGGGATCATTTTCGGACGCAAAGGGATCACCGATGCCTACACGACCGGACGGGGGCGTATCAAAGTGCGTGCCAAGACACACATCGAGCAGAAGGGCAACAAAGAGGTGATCATTATCGATGAACTGCCCTATCAGGTCAATAAAGCACGCCTGATTGAGAACATTGCCCAACTGGTACGGGACAAGCAGATCGACGGTATCAGCGAGATTCGTGACGAGTCTGACCGTGAGGGGATCAGGGTCGTGCTGGAGCTCAAGCGTGACGCGATGAGCGAGATTGTTCTCAACAACCTCTTCAAGTCCACACAGATGCAGGTAACCTTCGGGATCATCATGCTTGCCATCAACAACAAAGAGCCAAAAGTCTTCAACCTTCTGGAGCTTTTCGACCTCTTCCTCAACCACCGAAAAACGGTTGTTATCCGTCGTACCATCTTCGAACTGGAAAAAGCGAGAGCCAGAGCACATATACTTGAAGGGCTGAAGATCGCAGTCGATAACATCGATGAGGTGATCAAGATCATCCGTGCTTCGGAGAATGACGAAGATGCACGCAACAACCTCATGGAGCGTTTCAGCCTCTCAGAGATCCAGGCAAAAGCGATCCTTGAGATGCGCCTGCGTCGTCTGACGGGACTGGAGATCGAGAAGATCGAAAACGAGCTTGCCGAGCTTCTCCAAAAGATCGAAGAGCTTGAAGGCATTCTCAAGTCCGAAGCGAAGATCAATGCGATCATCCGTGAGGAACTTGTTGAGATAGGGGAGAAGTATGCTACCCTAAGACGTACGGAGATCGTAGATGACTATGATGACATTGATATCGAAGACCTCATTCCTAACGAGCCGATGGTTGTAACCATTACCCACAGAGGCTACATCAAGCGTGTACCGGTGAAGATGTATGAGAAACAGCACAGAGGCGGTAAAGGTAAAACAGCGGTAACAACCTATGATGATGACTTCATAGAGAGCTTCTTTACCTCCAACACACACGATACGCTTATGTTCGTAACCGACAGAGGACAGCTCTACTGGCTTAAGGTCTACCGTATTCCTGAAGGGTCGCGTACCGCCAAAGGCAAAGCGGTGGTCAACCTGATCAACCTCCAGCCCGATGAGAAGATCATGGCGATCATTCCGACCACTGATTTTGATGAGAGCAAATCACTGGTATTCTTTACCAAAAACGGTATTGTCAAGCGTACCAACCTTTCAGAATACTCCAACATCCGAAGCAACGGGGTACGTGCGATCAACCTTGACGAAGATGATGCGATCGTCACTGCCAGGATCGTCACACCGGAGACCAAGTGGCTCTTTGTTGCGACAAAAAAAGGACTCTGTATCCGCTTTAAAGTTGAAGATGCCAGAGAGATCGGACGTGTATCGCGCGGGGTGACTGCGATCAAGTTCAAGATCGACGGTGACTATGTCTGTGGTGCAACGACCATTCAGGATGAAGAGGATGAACTGCTGATGCTCTCAGAAAAAGGGCTTGGAAAACGTACAACAGCAAGCGAGTACCGTGAGCAGAACCGTGCCGGTAAAGGGGTGATCTCCATGAAGTTGACACCTAAAACCGGTGATGTGGTCGGTGTGGTGCTGGTCGAAGAGGACAAAGACCTCATGTGCCTGACCAGTGTGGGCAAGATGATCCGTGTCGATATGGAACAGATCAGAAAAGCAGGACGAAACACCTCCGGGGTTAAAGTGGTCACTGTGGAGAAAAAAGATATTGTTGTGAGTATGGCAAAATGCCAGAAAGAGGAGAAGCCCGAAAAAGAAGAAGAGGGCGAAGAGGCTAACAGTGCCGACAATGCAGAAAACAACGCATCAAATACTTTGGATTTAGGACTGGAATAAGATGAAAAAATACAATATAGCAATCGTTGGCGCATCCGGCGCCGTAGGTGAAGAGCTCTTTAGAGTGCTTGAAGAGGTGAATTTCCCCATCAACACCATTTTACCGCTGGCAAGTGCCAACAGTGTTGGCATCGAAGTAGAGTGTCAGGGAAAGACCTATAAGATTGAAGAGTTGACCGAGACCGTTTTTGAAGGGCGTGACATCGATATCGCTTTCTTCAGTGCAGGTGGCAGCATCTCTGCAAAGTATGCCAAGTATGCTGTAGAAGCGGGTGCTGTGGTCATCGACAACACTTCCCACTTCCGTATGGACCCGGATGTACCGCTGGTCGTGCCTGAGGTCAACCCTGAAGATATCGAACTCTGGGAAGATACCGGTATCATCGCCAACCCCAACTGTTCAACCATCCAGATGGTACAGCTGCTCAAACCGCTTGATGATCTTTACGGCATCAAACGTGTCGATGTAAGTACCTATCAGGCGGTTTCGGGTGCGGGTAAAAAGGGTATGGAGGAACTGGTGATGCAGATGAAGGACTTCTTTGCGTTCAAACTTGACGAGACCGAGATAGAAGCCTTCAGTCACCAGATCGCTCTCAATGTCATTCCACAGATCGATAAAGCGATGGAGAACGGCTATACCAAAGAGGAGATGAAGATGGTCAATGAGACCAACAAGATTATGCATACAGACTTTGCTGTCTCAGCTACCTGTGTACGTGTGCCGGTACTGCGTTCTCACTCCGAGTCGATCACGGTCACCTTCAGAGAAGGGGTCGATGTGAGTGTAGAAGAGGCAAGAGAGGCGCTGGCGAACTTTGAAAATGTCAAAGTCATCGACGATCTTGAAAAAGGTGAATACCCCATGCCGATCATCTCAACTGACACAGACTACACCTATGTTGGACGTATCAGAAAAGACATCTTCTCTGAAAACATCCTTCACATGTGGGGTGTGGCAGATCAGGTGAGAGTGGGAGCTGCTACCAATGCCGTGCGTATTGCACAGAAGTGGATCAAGCTTCAGGAGGATGTGTAGATGAAAGAGACACATACAGAAGAGGAACATTTGGCAATGGATAAAGAAAATCAGTCAATGATTGAACATGTATTTGAGAGTGTGCTATGGAGTACGCGCTTTTTTGTCCTTTTGGCAGTAATCTTTAGTATGATAGGGGGTATCTCTCTCTTTATCGTTGCAAGTGTCGATGTATGGCATGTTGCGGGGACGGTATTTGAGAACTACTTTGGACATGCAGGACATGTTGCAGATTTTCATGAAAAAATCGTCGCTGAACTCATTGGTGCTATAGACCTCTATTTGATTGCGATCGTACTCTTTATCTTCGGTTTTGGACTTTATGAGCTCTTCATCTCCAAAATCGATGTGGCAGAGCGCAGTGCAGCCTCTAAAATCTTGGAGATCCATTCGCTTGATGAACTCAAAGACAAGCTTGCCAAGGTGATCATTATGGTGCTCATTGTCGGCTTTTTCAAGCGTGCCATGCACACAACCTACGGTGGTGCCATGGACATGCTCGCACTTGCCGGTGCCATTTTGGCGTTGGCATTGGCGTTCTATTTTATGCATAAGGGAGACAGCCACTGATGAGCAAGATTTTTGTAGATGCCTGTTTGGGTAAAGAGACACCGTACACACCGGTATGGATGATGAGACAGGCGGGACGCTATCTTCCTGAATATATGGCAGTCCGTCAAGAGGCGGGGAACTTCCTTAACCTCTGTCATGATCCCAAAAAAGCGGCAGAGGTGACCATTCAGCCTCTTGACATCGTAGGAGTGGATGCGGCGATCCTTTTTAGTGACATTTTGGTCATTCCTGACGAGATGGGGATGGATCTGAGTTTTGTCAAAGGGGAGGGGCCGAAGTTCTCCGACCCTATCAAGACACAGGAGGATCTTGACAGACTCATAGGTGGTGAAGAGGCGGCAAACAAGCTGACCTATGTCTACGATACGATCAAACTGCTGCGAGAGCAGCTTGATGCTCGCGGTGATGAGAAAGCACTGATCGGCTTTACCGGTGCACCGTGGACGCTGGCGACCTATATGATAGAGGGGCAGGGTACGAAGACCTACAACATCTGTAAAAAGATGATGTACTCCAATCCCGAACTCCTGCACAACATCCTTGCCAAGGTGACTGAGGTAGTCAAGTACTATATGCAGAAGCAGATCGAAGCGGGTGTTGATGTGGTACAGATCTTCGACTCTTGGGCAGCGGCGATTGAGCCGAGCAAATATGATGAGTTCAGCTGGAAGTATATGGTAGAGATCGCCGACTACCTCAAAGCAAAATATCCGCATATTCCTATTATCATGTTCCCTAAGGGGGTAGCCTCTTTTATCGAGCGTGGACTGGTCTACGGAAACTTCGATGTCTTTGGTGTCGACTGGGGTACGCCGATGGCACTCGCCAAAGAGAAACTGGGAGACAAATATGTTCTCCAGGGCAACATGGAGCCCTGCCGTCTCTACTCTAAAGAGGCAACCACCGAGTGTGTCGAAGCACTCCAACAGATCATGGACGGCAAACGCCACATCTTCAACCTCGGACACGGCATCCTGCCTGATGTACCCGTCGAGCATGCGAAGCATTTTGTGAGGGAGTGTCACAGGGTGAGTACTAAGGATTAAGTGTTAAGGTTTAAGGGAGGGGAGGATGTGTAGGGTGCGTAGTCACGCACCGTTTTGGTGTTGCATCACAAGTATTGAGAGAAGGTGATTTATGCGATGTGAACGGCTTGATGTATGGAAGCGCAGTTATCGATTCGGATATATTCAAAAAGAAACAGGTGTCTTTTGGGTAAAAGAACTCAAAGAGATATTAAGAATGACTGTCTCACTAAAGAAGAATTATGCCAACTAACAATACATCTCAGCGCTCAGCGCTCAACGCTCAACGCTCCCCGAAGATCATCTTCGGCCCCATTAACTCAAGAAGATTCGGTAAATCCCTCGGTGTCGATCTGAGCCCCGGCAAAAAACAGTGCAACTTTGACTGTCTCTACTGTGAGCTTGACCCTGCCAAGACAATGGCACAGCAGAATGAGGTGCTGCCTGTGGTTCAGATCGTTGAAGCGGTCAAAGAGGGGCTGGAAGAGCATGGAGATATCGATGTACTGACCATTACCGCCAACGGAGAGCCGACGCTTTATCCTTATCTCAATGAGCTTATAGAAGAGATCAATAAGATCAAGGGTCACACCAAGACCCTTATCCTCTCCAATGCTGCTACGATAGATGACCCCAAGGTACAGGAGGCGCTGCTGAAGTTTGATGAGGTGAAGCTCTCGCTTGACTGTGCGACACAGAAGTGTCTCAAAAAGCTTGACCGTTCGCATGAGGGGATCGATGTTGAGCGTATCAAAGAGGGGATGCTTGCTTTTAAAAAGCGGTATCATGGTGCGCTGATCATTGAAATACTGATAGTTGCTACCCTCAATGACAGACATGAAGAGATCGCAGCACTTAATAACTATCTGTTGCAACTGTGTCCTGACCGTATAGACCTTGGTACCATCGACCGTCCGCCCGCCTTTGATGTCAAACCGGTCAGCTATGAGACACTGTTGGCACTTAGCCGGCAGTTTGACCCCTCCTTGCCACTCTATATCGCCTCACGTAAAAAAACGGAGATAACCCCATCTCCCTATAGCAGTGAGGAGATACTCGATACCCTTTCCAAACGTCCGTTGACCAAGGAAGATATTGGTGCACTGATGGATGAAGAGAGCCAAAAACGTTTCGAAGTTTTGAAAAGTGAAGGGAAAATCGTACCTGTAGACTCTAACGGTGTTATTTTTTACAAAAAGGCTTGAAAAACCCTTGACTTTAAAGGACTTTTTCTCTATAATCCCATTCACAAATTTAACGATTCCGGCATAGCTCAGCGGTAGAGTAGATGACTGTTAATCATTTGGTCCCAGGTTCGAATCCTGGTGCCGGAGCCACTTTTAAATTTGTAAACCTTTCTTTTAACCATTCCGGCATAGCTCAGCGGTAGAGTAGATGACTGTTAATCATTTGGTCCCAGGTTCGAATCCTGGTGCCGGAGCCACTTATTCCCTTTTATTTCAACACCCCTCACAACCATAATCACAAAAACGCTATAATCCCTTTCATAATTTCAGATCATCAAAAGGAAGAAGATGAAAGTTTTGGTAACAGGCGGTGCCGGATATATCGGATCACACACCTGTGTGCTGCTGCTTGAAGCAGGATATGATGTGGTTGTATTTGACAACTTCAGTAATGCCTCAGAAGAGAGTATCGCAAGGGTGGAAGCACTGACAGGGAAGCAGGTTACACTAATAAGAGGTGATATACGTGACAGGAAAGCGCTTGAATCTGTATTTTCCCAACACACAATTGATGCGGTTATTCATTTTGCCGGGCTCAAAGCGGTAGGTGAGTCGGTTGAACAGCCGCTGCGTTATTATGAAAACAATGTTTGCGGTACTGTACTGCTGTGTGAGGTGATGGCGGTATATGGCTGTAAGTCAATTGTCTTTAGCTCTTCGGCAACGGTATACGGAGATCCTCATACTACACCTATTAAAGAGGATTTTCCGCTCTCTGCAACGAACCCTTATGGCAGAAGCAAACTGATGATTGAAGAGATGCTTCGTGATCTGTATGTTTCAGACAATCAGTGGAAGATCGTACTGCTGCGCTATTTTAACCCGGTTGGGGCACATGCATCCGGTATGATCGGTGAAGACCCCAACGGTATTCCCAACAACCTTATGCCGTTTATTGCCCAGACTGCAGTTGGGAAACGTGAAAAGCTCTCTGTTTTCGGTAATGACTACAATACCCATGACGGTACCGGTGTGAGAGACTATATCCATGTGGTTGATCTGGCAGAGGGACACCTTAAAGCACTTGAAAAGATCGCAGATATTGATGAAGTGCTGGCTGTCAATCTCGGTACAGGGAAAGGATATTCTGTACTTGACATGGTCAAAGCGTTTGAAAAGGCTTCGGGGAAAGATGTACCCTACGAGATCGCTCCGCGAAGAAGCGGTGATATTGCCAAGTGCTATGCGGATCCTTCATTTGCAAAAGAGCTACTTGGATGGGAAGCGAAAAGGGGTATTGAAGAGATGTGTGAAGATACATGGCGGTGGCAGCACAACAATCCTGACGGATATGGTGATAAAAAATAATAAAGCTCAGATATACGGCGGCAAAAAGCCTAAGCGGGCTTTGCTATAATAGCTTTTACTAAAAATCGGGGAAATATCTTCAATGAATCATACAATAGCAGTGATTGGACTTGGCTATGTTGGTCTGCCTTTGGCGCATGCCTTCAGTACAAAATACAAAGTGATCGGTTTTGATATTGCGCAGTGGCGTATTGATGAGTTGCGAAGCGGTCATGATCGTACGCTGGAGCTGAGTGATGCGCAGGTAAAAGAGGCGATTGCCAACGGGATGGAGTTTACTAACAAACTTGAAGATATTGCTGGGTGCAATACCTATATTGTGACAGTACCCACACCGATTGATGAACACAAACGCCCAGATCTGACACCGCTGCTCAAGGCAAGTGAAAGTATTGGGAAGGTGCTGAAAAAGGGTGATATTGTCATCTATGAATCAACAGTATATCCGGGTGCAACAGAAGAGGAGTGTGTACCGGTGCTTGAAAAAGTAAGCGGACTGAAGTTCAATGAGGACTTTTTCTGCGGTTACTCTCCAGAGCGTATCAACCCAGGAGACAAAGAGCATACCGTTACAAAGATTCTCAAAGTCACATCCGGTTCGACACCGGAAATTGGTAAAATTGTCGATGAGCTTTATGCTTCAGTTATTACTGCCGGTACACATTTGGCACCGAGCATTAAAGTGGCAGAAGCAGCAAAAGTGATTGAAAACTCCCAGCGTGATATCAACATTGCGTTTGTCAATGAACTTGCGATTATCTTTAACAAACTTGGCATTGACACAGAAGCGGTGCTTGAAGCAGCCGGTACCAAGTGGAACTTTCTGCCATTCCGTCCGGGACTTGTCGGCGGGCACTGTATCGGTGTCGATCCGTACTATTTGACGCACAAAGCGCAGGAGGTAGGGCATAACCCCGAAATTATCCTTGCCGGTCGCCGTCTCAATGACAATATGGGTATCTATGTTGCCAATCAGGTGGTGAAACTGATGATCAAAAAAGGGCAAAAGATCGAAGGGGCAAAGGTACTGGTGTTGGGCATTACCTTCAAAGAGAACTGCCCGGATATTAGAAACTCCCGTGTGATCGATGTGATCCGTGAGCTTCAGGAGTTCGGTACTCAGGTAGATGTCTATGATCCTTGGGCAGATCCCAAAGAGGTCAAAGCAGAGTATAATATTGATCTTCTCTCTTCGGAAGGTCAGACTCCGGAGCTTGACGGCTATGATGCAATTGTACTCGCTGTAGCACATGATGTTTTTAAAGAGACGCCTTTGAAAACAAATGACAGACAGGTTGTATACGACATCAAATCCATACTTGACAATGCAGACGGAAGGCTCTAACATGAAAATAGCGATAGCAGGAACAGGATATGTCGGACTCTCAAACGGCATTTTGCTTGCACAGCACAATGAGGTAGTGGCTCTTGACATTATCCCCGAAAAAGTGGAAATGCTGAATAACAAGGTTTCACCTATCGAAGATGCCGAGATTGAAGACTATTTAAAACACAAGCCGCTCAATTTCAGGGCGACACTGAGTAAAGAGGAGGCGTATGAGGGAGCAGACTTTGTCATTATCTCTACACCGACCGACTATGATCCGGAAACCAACTACTTCAATACACGTTCGGTTGAAGCGGTCATTCAGGATGTTCTGAAGATCAATCCCGACACAGTGATGGTCATCAAATCGACAGTGCCGGTAGGCTATACCAATTCGGTCAAAGAGAGATTTGGTACGCAGAACATTATGTTCTCACCGGAGTTCCTCCGTGAAGGCAAGGCACTCTATGACAACCTTTACCCAAGCCGTATTATTGTCGGTGAACAGAGTGAGCGGGCAGAAAAGTTTGCCAATCTTTTGGCTGAGGGGGCGATCAAAGAGGATATCCCGATGCTCTTTACCGATGCGACCGAAGCAGAAGCGATCAAACTCTTCTCTAATACCTACCTTGCAATGCGTGTAGCATACTTCAACGAACTTGACTCCTATGCCGAAGCACACGGACTTGATACCCGTCAAATCATCGAGGGTGTCGGACTTGATCCGCGTATCGGAAACCACTACAACAACCCGAGTTTCGGATATGGTGGTTACTGCCTTCCCAAAGATACCAAGCAGCTGCTTGCCAACTACAAAGATGTGCCTTCCAACATCATCCGGGCGATTGTCGATGCAAACAGTACCCGAAAAGACTTTATTGCCGATTCTATCTTGAAGCGTAATCCAAAGATTGTCGGAGTCTACAGACTGGTGATGAAAAGCGGATCGGACAACTTCCGTGCCTCTGCCATTCAGGGAGTGATGAAACGCATCAAAGCCAAAGGGGTAGAGGTAGTGGTGTATGAACCGGTACTGACAGAAGATGAATTTTACCGCTCACGTGTGATCAAAGATCTCGATGAGTTCAAAAAAATCTCGGATGTGATCGTTGCAAACAGGCTCTCGGAAGAGTTGATGGATGTGGAAGAGAAGGTCTATACCAGAGATCTTTTTCAGTCTGATAGTTAGTATGAGGAAGGAAAAAGTTTGAAATACAATACAGTTTTATCTGATCTTGGTAAGAGACTTCAGGAAAATCCTAAAACCTGGCTCATTACCGGCAATGCAGGTTTTATTGGTTCAAATTTGGCAGAATTTCTCTTGACATATGGTCAGCATGTGGTTGGACTGGACAATTTCTCTACTGGATACAGATATAATATCGACGATGTGTTAGAGAAGATCGGAGAAGAAAAAGCAGCTCGTTTTCGTTTTATAGAAGGAGATATCGCCGATCTCAATACCTGCATCGAAGCGTGTAAAGGGGTAGACATTGTCCTGCATCAGGCAGCACTGGGGTCAGTCCCCCGTTCCATAGATGATCCTGTGACATCCAACCGCTCTAATGTCACCGGTTTTCTCAACATGATCACCGCGGCGAAAGATGCCGGCATCAAGCGGTTTGTCTATGCCAGTTCCAGTTCTGTTTACGGTGACTCCGAAGAGCTGCCAAAGGTCGAAGAGCGTACGGGTAATGTTCTCTCTCCCTATGCGGTCATGAAAGCGGCCAACGAGCTGTACGGTTCGGTTTTCCACAAAGTCTACGGCATGGAAACACTTGGCTTACGCTACTTCAATGTCTTTGGACGCAGACAAGACCCCAACGGTGCCTATGCGGCGGTCATCCCCAAATGGGTAGCTTCTATGATAAAAGGTGAACCGGTTTACATTAATGGTGATGGTGAGACTAGCCGAGACTTCACCTACATCGATAATGTCATCCAGATGAATATCCTCGCTGCAACCACAGACAACCCCGAAGCTTTCGGAGAGGCATTTAACGTAGCAGTTGGTGGCAGAAATACCCTCAACGAGTTGTATGATCTCATCAAAGACCAACTTAACAAGTCCGCTGAGCACCATCAACTATCCACTATCGACCAGCAACCAATCTACAGGGACTTCAGACCTGGCGATATCCGCCATTCCAACGCAGACATCACCAAAGCCAAAACGATGGTGGGCTACCAACCGACACATGATATCTATCAGGGGATGAAAGAGGCGATTGGGTGGTATATCGACAATATAAGAGAAGAATAAGCCTAAATGCTATTTTGAGTGGATTGATGATAAATAAGATATAATAATTAAAATTCAAAAAGGAGAATCTCATGACAACCAATGAACTCATCATTCACTTAAAGCGTGTCAAAGGTGAATTAAAAAGCCGCTTTGGTATAGAAGAGATTGCTCTTTTTGGGTCTTATGCCAGAGGAGAAGCGACAGAACAAAGCGATGTAGATATCGCCATACTCAAAATGCAAAAAAAGGATATTTTAAAAAGGTTAGAGGCAAAAGCATTTTTAGAAGCGCAATTAAATAAAAAAATAGATATTGGCTATTTGGACTCCATGCAGACATTTATCAAAAATAGAATTAAGAAGGACTTGATTTATGTCTAAAAGAGAGGTTGAATTTTTTGTTTTTGATATTTTTATAGCTATTTTAAAAATAGAACAGACTTCTTCCAAATTTACAAACCCACAGAATTTACTATATAGCTATACAGATTGGGATAGTGTTATTAGAGAATTTGAGATTATCGGAGAGGCAAGTAAATATTTGTTGAATGAAAATATATTGCAGCAAGAGCACAGAGTTGTTGTTGATTTCAGAAATCTCATTATTCATGAATATTTTGGTATAGATTCCGATGAAGTATGGGATATCATACATTACAAGTTAAAGAACTTTAAAGGAGTTATTTTAAAAATTATTTCATCAATCGATACAGATTTAAAAATAGAACTGGCAGATGCATTTATAGAGGATAATAAGTATTTGGATTTTGTGACAAAAGAATTAGAAGCCTTGAAAAATACCAATGAAGTCACAAATAAAACACCATCAAAGCCAAAAACATAGTAGGCTACCAACCGAGACATGATATTTATCAGGGGATGGAAGAAGCTATTGAATGGTATATTGAAAATTTGAATGGTAAGTAAAAAGTGAAAAAAATCCTCATTGTATTTGGTACCCGCCCAGAAGCCATAAAGATGGCACCATTGGTGAAAGCGTTTCAAAAGTATCCGAACCATTTTGAGACAAAGGTGTGTGTGACAGCACAACACAGAGAGATGCTCGATCAAGTGCTTGCACTTTTTGAAATAGTGCCTGAGTATGACTTAAACATTATGAAGCCCGGACAGGATTTATATGATGTAACATCCGGTGTGCTTTTGGGTATGAAGCAGGTACTTGAAATGTTTAAACCCGATGTTGTCTTTGTCCACGGTGATACAACGACAACCTTCTCTGCCGCACTTGCCGCATTTTACAAGCAGATTAGCGTTGCTCATGTAGAAGCAGGGTTAAGAACGGGCAATATCTATGCGCCATGGCCGGAAGAGGCAAACAGACAACTGACAAGTCAGATCACCACTTACCATTTTGCTCCTACTCAGATAAGTAAAAACAATCTTTTAAGAGAGAACATCCCTGGTGAGAGGATCGTTGTCACAGGAAATACTGTCATCGATGCATTGCTTTGGGCACTTGAAAAAATCAAAAATAACCCAAGTTTAGAACAAACAATTATCCAACAAATCGAAAAAGCTGTCAATGCTTCAAACTTCAAACTTCAGACTTCAAACTTTATTCTCGTTACCGGACACCGCAGGGAAAACCATGGGCAAGGCTTTATTGACATCTGTCAAGCACTCAAGACCATAGCCCTAAACAATCAGGATGTGCATATCATCTATCCAGTTCATCTCAACCCAAATATTCAGAAACCGGTCAAAACACTTCTTTCGGATGTACCAAACATTCACCTTATAGAGCCGTTACAGTATGAACAGTTTATCTATCTGATGGATCGCTCCTACTTTATCATTACTGACAGTGGCGGGGTACAGGAAGAAGCTCCAAGCCTTGGAAAGCCTGTGTTGGTTATGCGTAACACGACAGAACGGCCGGAAGCACTTGAGGTAGGAACGGTAAAACTGGTAGGAACTAATTCGGAATATATTGTACAAGAAGCACAGAGACTGCTTAGCGATAATGAAACATATATGCAGATGAGCAGAGCAGGAAACCCTTATGGAGATGGGCATGCCTGTGAGAAGATTGTTGAAACGATGAAAGTACAGGTAGATTAGTCTGATGGGTGCGAAAAGATCCGCGAAGTATCTCTTTTTGAGTAATATTTTAACCAAGTTGGTGACTTTCGCCGGTTCGATTATACTTGCACGGCTGCTTGTTCCCGATGACTTTGGTATTTTGCTGCTGGTTGGCATTGTCACTGGATTTGTCAATGTCCTTGGTAATATGGGATTTGAGTATTTTTATCTACAGGAAAAGACAGCTGATCATACATATGAGAAAAATGTATTACATATGACATACAAGCTTCGGCTTATCTTCAATACACTGCTGTTCGTCATACAGTATGCATCTTCTTATGTGGCACAGTCGTACTTTGATAATCTGCTTGTAGGAGAGATGCTGCGTATATTTGCATTTAATTATCTGATACTGATACCTGCACAGATCAATACTTTTATTTTACGAAAGAAGCTCCATTTTAAGCCGGAAGCACTTTCAATTTTTGTAGGTGCAGTAGCAGATATTACGATGAAGATCATATTGGCTGTGAACGGCTTTGGGGCACTTTCATTTGCGTACGGTTTTTTGTTTGGCAGTTTTGTCAAAACAGCTATATTGATGAAAAGCCAGCGCTTCATACCGAACCTTCTTTTTTGGGACAAAGCTATTTTTGAAAAGATATTCTTCTTTGGAAAACATTCGTTTATTGGAGGGATAGCACTCTATTTTTCAAATCAACTTGACAAGATCATTATGAGTTCGTTTTTTTCAACAGGACTGCTTGGAGGCTATCAGTTTGCCTTGGGACAGGTGCAAAACATTAACTCTTTTGTTGCTAAATCATTTGGTAACTTGATTATAAGTTATATCGCAAAACATAAAGATGCGCCAGAGAAGATTGTGCAGACATTAGGTAATATTACCTATATTCAGTTTGGGGTAATGTCCTCTGTCTATATTTTTCTGTTATTTAATTTGGAATTCACTGTTTCTCACTTATTTGGTGAAAAGTGGCTCTTCTCTGTACCACTCTTTATGGTCTTTTTACTTCAGGCACTTGCCTCATTGATTTATACGAATTTTGCCAATTTATTAACTGGACTAGGGTACCCTAAAGTAAATGCAAGGCTCGCATGGTTTCAATTGGCAGTAAGTACTATATTACTTTCCGGAGCAGTTATTTTTTATGAAAATATTGTATTTTTTGCCGCTTTATTTGCTTTGATCAATATAGGTTTTGGTATCTTTAAGTCTCATATTGGGTTACAGAAACTTCAGTATGGGTGGCATGCGTATTTGCCATTTTTACGTCTGAATGATTTGATGTTGTATGTAGTACTGCTTTCGGGTATTGGTATGTTTATTAAGCTGGCATGTAATGGCGGATTGTCAGAATTATTTATCTCTTTTTTAGGTATTGTATTGATATTCTATATTTACTTTATAAAGTTTCGAAAAAATGTATTTATGAAATCATTGTCATCTCTGATAGACAAACATTCAAAAATATATATAATCATCAATAAACTCTAAAAGGATAGGCATGTCAAAAATAAAGAAAATTTTGGTACTAAATGAAAACTTTGAAGTTAATGAAGCTTCATCGGGAATTGTTAATTCTCATTTTGTCAATTGTCTGTCCAAAAATCATGAAGTAACATGTTTGCACCAAACAAGAAATTTTAATGAAATACCATGGATTGATAATGTTAAACTTGTCAAGGTAGAAATTGATGATATGTACACATATGAAAAGTATGTCAAATTAGTACCGAAAGTAAGGGCATTACCGTCCTATTTGACCGGATTTTCATTTCTTGAACAGCGAAAGATAAAAAGCTGGGAACGGGCGATTAAAAATATATTGGAGCAGGAAGAGTTTGATCTAATCTACGTACTTGGAGCAGGAATCGAGTTTGTACAGCATTTTGCTATGTTACGTATTGAAACCAAAAAACCATGGATCGTTCATATTCATGACCCATTTCCTATGAGTCACTACCCTATACCCTATAAAAAAGAGGAAAATATGATCTATAGGCGTAAAGCAGATGCTATGGATCGTGTATTTCAAAAAGCAGCTGCGATCTCATTTCCCTCACTTAGGCTCAAAGAGTGGATGGAACAGTTTCATCCTGTTATTGCAGACAAATACCTTATTGTTCCCCATTTGGATTCCCGACTGCAAAATCTTCCAACTGCAGAAGAAGATGAGCTTGTGGATATAGATCCGGATAAGTTCAATCTGTTGCATATTGGCTCACTGTTGGGACCGAGAGATCCTTCTGCATTGTTAGAAGCATTTATGCTGTTTATTTCAGAAGATGCTGAAAAAAAAGAAAGAGCACGTTTGCACATTGTAGGAAAAGTGACACGTGAACATAAGGATCTTGAGAGGAAGAGTCATGCTTACGGTGAAAATGTCAATGTCATTACAAAACGTGTCAGTTATGTGCACAGTGTTGCACTGCAAAAAAAAGCAGACGTATTGATCCTGCTTGAAGCACCCGTTAAAGATAGTCCTTTTATGCCTGGAAAACTGACAGACTATATTATGGCACAGAAGCCGATTTTGGCGTTGACATCGCGCTATTCCGAAACAGCACGCATATTGGGAGATGACTACCCGTATAGAACAGAGTCTGATAATATTGAAGTGATATATCAGAAGTTAAATAGGTTATGGGATGCCTATAAAAACGGTATTGTATCATGCCCTCCAGCCGAACTAAAATCATACGTAAGCTGTAAAACTTTGGAAAAAGCATTGGAAAAGTGGAATGAGAAGTAGCAGCACGATGGTTCAAAAAGTTGTCCTCTCAACCCTGCCGCTTCCATATAAGGGGATAGGAAGCTGGACGACAATGTACAACTACTATCTGCAGCAATATGAGCATGCCATTGACTGTATCATATCTCCCTACGTCGCAAATCGGGTAGAGGGCATTGAATATATCAGCGTACATGAGCCAAAGTTTGCAAAAGACAGAATCTCTATGTACTGGAAACACTACAAATACAGAGGATATTGGCGCGCACTGAAAAATATTATAGACCAAAACGGGTATGTTGTTGTTCAAATTATAGACAATGTTGGACTGTTGCGTGCTATTGATGCTTTCGCTCGGAAAACAGGCAGAAGAGAGAAGATAAAGATACTCTTTTTTATACACGGGTATGATTATGTCATGGAAGGCAAAGAACGTGAAGCCTTTTATGGCATGATCGATGATTTGATTGTTCTGACACACGCATCATACAGACACCAGTTGGCAACAACCTCTTCTATGCCATGTGAAGTGACACAGATTTACAATGGCATCGATAGTGAAAAGTTCAAGAGGGTCGCACCGGAAACTAAGGAAGAAACTCGGGAAAAACTAAATCTTAAAAAAGATACTGTGTATTTCTTGTGGCTCTCTCAGGAGAGACCTAAAAAGGGATTGCATATTGTGCTTCGGGCGTGGGAAATACTGACGGCAAGATTTCCAAATATAGAACTTTTGATCATCGGTACCAAAGAGAGAATCGAAGGAAAAGGTATTCGGTGGCTGGGGCGAATACCCAATGACAAGCTTCCGCAATATTATCAGAGTGCAGATTTTTATCTCTTCCCGACATTATGGCATGAAGGGTTTGGACTTTCTTTGGCAGAGGCGATGAAGTGCGGATGCGTCTGCATAGCTTCAGATATCGATCCGGTAGGAGAGGTGTTGGGAAATGGTCGCTATGGCAGGCTCGTGTCTTTTCCGCATAGTCCTGAGAGTTGGGCGGAGGTTATTGCTGAAGAGTTGCATCGTTATGAAAATAACGATAAAAATAATCCGTACCAAGAGCATATACCTGATAAGGTCTATGATCTTAATGTATGGTGTGACAATATAAATAGGTTGGTTACCAAATGGGAAAAACGTTTATTATTGCAGAAATAGGACAAGCCCACGAAGGAAGCCTGGGTATTTTACACTCCTACATCGATGCTTTGGCGCATACCGGTGTGGATGCCATCAAGTTTCAGACACACATTGCCCATGCTGAGAGTAGTGAGTATGAACCCTTTCGTGTGAAGTTTTCATATGAAGATGCTACGCGGTACGACTACTGGAAACGGATGGAGTTTACGTTAGACCAATGGCAAGGCATCAAAATCCACTGTAAGGAGGTTGGTGTTGAATTTATCTCTTCTCCTTTTTCCAATGCTGCAGTAGATTTGCTTGAAGAGGTAGGTGTATCTACCTACAAAATAGGCAGTGGAGAGGTAACGAACCTGCTAATGCTTGAGAAGATTACACGAACAGGCAAGCCTGTTATCCTTTCGTCTGGGATGAGCTCATTTGACGAGCTTGACAGCAGTGTGCAGTTTCTAAAAGAGAGGGACATCGATGTTTCGGTGCTTCAGTGTACGACAGCCTACCCAACCAAACCCGAAGAGTGGGGGTTGAATGTTATAGATGCCTTGAAAACACGCTACGGTGTGCCTGTTGGATTCTCTGATCACTCCGGTAACATTTTTGCCTGTCTGGCTGCTGTTGCAAAAGGTGCGGAGATACTGGAGTTTCATGCCGTATTCGACAAACGGATGTTCGGACCTGATACAAAAGCATCTCTTACCATCGACGAAATTGCCCGTCTTGTCGAAGGGGTGCGTGCCATAGAGACTGCTCTCTCCCACCCAGTCGACAAACAGGACAACAGCCGATTTGGTACACTCAAAAGCATCTTCGAAAAGAGTTTAGCAGTCAACAAAGACCTTCAAGCTGGGCATGTGTTGACATTTGATGATCTTGAAGCAAAAAAACCAAAAGGATTCGGCATCGATGCTTCGCAGTGGCAACAAGCAATAGGCAAGAAGCTAAAAATAGATAAAACGGCTTGGGATTTTCTTACAAAGGAAGATATCGATGAATAGACGAAAAATTTGTGTGGTAATCACAGCAAGACCAAGCTATGCGCGGGTGAAAACAGCATTAACTGCTATTAATGAACATCCTGATTTGGAACTTCAACTTGTCGTAGCAGGTTCTGCGCTGTTAGACAGATACGGCAATGCAGTGAATGTCATAGAAGAAGACGGTTTTGAAATCACCGAAAAGGTCTACAATGTGTTAGAAGGTGAAACACCGACAGCAATGGCTAAAACCACTGGTTTGGCACTCATGGAGTTGGCAAATGTTTTTTACAACATTAAACCGGATGTTGTTGTAAGTATTGCAGATCGGTTTGAGACGATTGCCACATCCATTGCTGCATCGTATCAGAATATTCCTCTTGCACACATACAGGGCGGTGAAGTCACCGGAAACATTGACGAAAAAGTAAGACATGCCAATACCAAGTTGGCTGATATACATTTGGTTGCATCGGATGATGCAGGTGAAAGGGTGATTAGAATGGGGGAAGATCCAGCCTATGTCATCAATACAGGCTGCCCTTCTATCGATCTTGCCAAAGAGGTTTTGGACAATCCGACACTTGATTTTGATCCTATA
>JALVGO010000216.1 GCA_027029065.1 Sulfurovum sp. | reverse complement strand
GATCTGCTATCTGAGCCGTTACCCTGTCGCCAAAACTGCATACAACATCTTTAAACTCCGGCAACCTGCCGATCGCCTCCTGAAGCGGCTTAATGTTTTTCCACGTCAGCCACTTTCGCCGCTCCTCCCTAATCTCCTGAAGGTTCATTTACTGTTTCAAATATGCTTTTTTAATAGTCTGATCAAACATCGGTCTGTCCCCGGGACCGGTAGTCACATTGTCTATCTTCTGTACAATATCCTGCCCTTTGATAACTTTGCCAAAGATCGTATATCCGCCGTTAAGCCATGGTGCCGGCGCAACGGTAATGAAAAACTGGCTACCGTTGGTGTTGGGACCGTGGTTAGCCATGGCAAGCAGATAGGGCTGGTCAAAGGTCAGGTTGGGGGCATATTCATTCTTGAACTCTTTATGCCAGATGGACTCACCGCCACGCCCCGTTCCGGTCGGGTCACCCCCCTGTATCATAAAGCCTTTGATAACACGGTGGAAGATCAGCCCGTTGTAGTAGCCGTTCTTGACATGGGTAACAAAGTTCTCTACAGCCAGAGGAGCTGCTTTGGGAAAGAGTTTCAGTTCGATCTTCCCGACATTGGTCTCCAGTACAACTACCGGGGCTTTACTCTCTGCGGCATACAACAGAGTCATACCGGCACACAGTGCCAGCAGACTTTTTAAAAATCTTCTTCTTGGCATCTTCCTACCCCTCTATGACATCGTTTTCACATTTGTCGATACCAAGCTCTTTCAGTACACATTCAAAGAAAGCACCGCTTTCACGCTGTGTCTCATCTGTAAATTCGATATAAAATGCTTCATGCTCTGATTTGTCTGTCTTCTTGTTATCAAAAACCAAAGGCTTTAGACCCGTTTGGCTGCACGCTTTCTCTATGGCAGCATTGATCTCTGCTCTCAGGTCTTCTCTGCTGCCGTCAAACACAAGGCTCATACCTTCGTAACACTCTTCCATTCTCACATTTGCAACAATCTCTTTACATCTGTCCACGGATCTACCTTTGTTTTAAAATGATGGACAATATTATACTCTTATAACATTATAGGGGTTTTAAGCAGCAGCACCGCTGCATTCTATTTCGCCAATGCAGTCGCCCGTGTCTCTCTGATGACATTGACCTTTATTTCACCCGGATACTGTACTTTGTTCTCTATCTCTTTTGCAATCTCTCTGCTTAAAAGCACAGCTTCGTTGTCGCTGAGTTTCGCAGCATTGACAAAAACACGTACCTCACGCCCCGCATTGATCGCATAGGCTTTTTGTACCCCCTGTTTAGAAGTTGCGATCTCCTCGATCTCCTTGACACGCTTGGTAAAGCTCTCGAGCACTTCCCGTCTGGCTCCCGGACGTGCCGCAGAGAGTGTATCGGCAGCACAGACTGCCGCACTCTCTACAGAATCGGGCTCCTCATGCCCGTGATGGGCATAGATGGCATTGATCACAGTCGGATGCTCGCCATAGCGTCGGCAGAGTTCCGCCCCAATCTCGACATGGCTGCCGCCAAGATCCTGTGTCAGCGCCTTGCCTATGTCATGCAGCAGTCCTGCGCGCATGGCAAGTTTCTCATCGCCTCCCATCTCTGCTGCCATCACTTTGGCAAGACGTGCCACCTCAAGGGTGTGTGCCAAAGCATTTTGCCCATAGCTTGCACGGTACTTCAGACGGCCTATCAGCCGGGTAAGCTCCTCATGCATAGGGAAGATACCAAGGTCTATCAGGACATTCTCCCCCTCTTCAAAGGTTTTCTGTTCAAACTCACGCTCCACCTTTTCATGCACCTCTTCAATCCGCCCGGGGTGGATACGCCCATCCTCGACCAGTATCTCGATCACCCTTGTGGCGATCGCACGGCGGTAGAGGTTGAAAGAGCTTACCAAAATCACCCCCGGTGTCTCATCGATGATAATATCGACCCCCAGCAGCATCTCAAGCGCTTTAATGTTACGCCCCTCCTTGCCGATGATGCGTCCTTTGTGCTCATCGCTTGGAAGCGTCACGAGGTTGATAAGCCGCTCTCCGGCAAACTCTCCGGCATAACGGGTCGTCGCCTGGGCAAGAATGTAGTTCGCTTTTTTCTCCCCCTCCTCTTTGGCGATCTTCTCATACTTCCGTACAATCGCAGCCACCTCTGCCCGGCTCTGCTCCTCTACCTTTTCAAGGATATAGCCTCTTGCCTCCGCTACCGTCATAGCGGCACTGTTTTGCAGTTTCTCTACCGCTTCGGCAATCTGCTGACGCTTCTGCATCTCCAGTGCATCGAGGGCTTCCTCTTTTTCCAGCAGTGCATGTGCCTGATGCTGCAACTGTTTCTTCTCTGTCTCAAGCTCTTTTTGCTGCAAGATCAGCGTTCGGTTTCGCTCTTCAAGCTCCGCAAGCCTTTTTTGAAATGCCGCCTCGTGCTCTATCTCCCGTGCTTTGAGCTTGACCTCCGTCTCCTGAAGCAGCAGTTCCGCTTCATTCTCTATGGCTTTCGCTTTTGCCTTCGCTTCAAGCTCAAGATGGGAGAAGCGTCGCTTTTCGCCGACCTTCATCCACAACAGGGCAATCCCCGCTCCCGCCAGTACACCAATACTGCCGGCTATAACCTCTCCTAACATGGTTTATCCTTTTTCTGATTGCATTTGCAGGAAAAAGTTTAAAAAATATATCTGTTTACGGCACTATCACCACATCTGCTTTGACATCATAATCATCTGTTACAACGCTTTTTGAATAGCACAGTCTCCGTGCCACAAATACGGTTGTCGCTATATTTTTCATCTCTTTTTCAAAAAATCTGTCATACATCCCTTTGCCAAACCCCACACGTCTATAGGTGGCATCCATACCGACAATGGGAACGATGGCAATATCTATCTGTTTGTTTCTATACTGTCTTGAATATTTTGGTTCTTTGATTCCAAACCGCTTTCTCTCCAGCGGATATCTGTATTTTACCAACCTGAAACTTTTACCTTCCATAAAGGGAACGTAGAGCGCTTTCCCCTCTTTGCGAAGCTGTTTGATCAGCGGATTGAGGTTGACTTCCGTTTTCAGAGGAATATAGAGCATAATACGTTCCGCCCTCTGCGCACGAATCAATGCATAAAGTTTCTGCAGCACTTTTTTGTCCCGAACATAGGTACGTTTGCCACCGGTACTGTTCAACCGTTCCAGACAGTGCTTTCTAAATGCTGTTTTGTCTCTTTTATGCTGTACTTCCATTCTTTTTAGTGCTCTTTGGATATAATTTTTA